>NZ_AUKR01000006.1:0-320023 GCF_000424845.1 Streptomyces sp. TAA040
CACTGGGAGGTCCCCGGCAGCGGCGCGATCACCCGGGCCCGGCAGCGCCTGGGAGATGCGGTGCTGGCCGATCTGTTCGACGCCGTCGCGCAGCCGGTCGCCGAGTTGCTCACCCCCGGTGCCTTCCTGGGCGGCTGGCGGCTGATGGCCGTCGACGGCTTCGAGTGGGATGCGCCCGACACACCCGCCAACGCCGCCGCCTTCGGCTACGCCGGCGGCAGCGCACACCCCTCGGCGTTCCCCGAGGTACGCGTCGTCACGTTCTCGGAGTGCGGCTCGCATGCCAAGA
Source organism: Streptomyces sp. TAA040 (assembly GCF_000424845.1). Classification (NCBI taxonomy): domain Bacteria; kingdom Bacillati; phylum Actinomycetota; class Actinomycetes; order Kitasatosporales; family Streptomycetaceae; genus Streptomyces; species Streptomyces sp. TAA040. The sequence goes on from NZ_AUKR01000006.1 coordinate 290, forward strand.
CCGGAGCGGCGATCGGACCGGTGACCGGACCGGTGACCGGCACCGGCTCGGGTGAGCGGGCCCTGGCCCGCACCCTCTACCCCCGCCTGGAGGAGGATCAACTCCTGCTGGCGGACCGCAACTTCTACTCCTTCACCGACTGGTGCCAGGCCGCAGACACCGGCGCGGACCTGCTGTGGCGCGTCGCCGACACGATGGATCTGCCCGTCCTTGGCGCCTTCGGCGACGGCTCCTACCTGTCGGTGGTCCTGGACGCGGCGGTGCGCGGCCCGGCCCGCGAGCGGCTGCTGCGCGCCGCCCGGGGCGGCGAGGCACTGCCGCCCGGGCGGGCCCGGTACGTGCGGGTGATCGAGTACGACGTGCCCGACCGCGGCGAGGAGACGACGCGGGAGTTCACCCGCACCCTACGCATCGTGCGCCGCAGCGTCACCGACGCCGCGGCCCTTTTGCCCCTGACGGCCTGTCCGCCCTCACCACGTCCATCCACCGCAACATCACCCGCAGCAAAATCCTCAACCCACCGCGTCGCGCACGTAGTTACCCGCGCGTCGCCAAGCGGGCCCGTCACCACAGCTACCGCCTCAAGCGGCCCGAGGACCATGGCAGACGGCATCGGCAGCCGCCCACGGTCCGCCTCGCCAACCTGCCCACCCACACAACTCCAGCAAGATCAACTTAACGTCAGTGGCATTGCCTCCTGGGGGGCTCCGGATATTCTGCGGCCGGTCAGCACCTGGATTCAGGAGTCCGCTGCCCGGATTCGCAAGGCTCCGCCCAAGTCCTGAGTGGTCTGTCTGGCGCGTCCAGCTGGCCACCAGGAGCCGGGCGATGGTCGTCGTCGAGATCAGACGTGGCACTGGCGGCCCTCCCCGGGACCGCCGCGTGCATGATGATCGACGAGATGGAGGGGGCACCTGAAACGGTCCTCACCATTCCCCTCGCCCAGCCCGTGCGTGGTGCTGCCGTGGCCCGTGGATCTCACCGCCCTGACCGAAAAACGCCTGGAAGCAGGCGAGTTTCTCAGCACGGACGACACGGATGCGCTGGAACGGATCTCAGCCGCCCTGCGCGTCACCTTAAGTCTCACCTGAGGTGAGGAGTCCGGGTGCCCGCCGGTCCGCGAGGCGCAGGGGCAGGCCGGCGCGCGTTCCCGTTGGGCGGCAGCGGTCAGCCACCCCTCCGGGGCGGGAGGGCGTCCTCCGCAGCGGCGATCCTGCGGACGGCCTCCCGGAGCCGGTCGGCCGGCTGGGTGAACGGCAGCCGCAGCCAGCCGTCCAGCGGCCCCCCGGCGCTGAAGCGTCCGCCGGGGACCAGCTGGACGCCGCGGGCCTCGGCGGCCAGGGCCAGGCGGGCGCTGACCGGTCCCGGCAGGCGGCACCACAGGTTGGGACCGCCGTCCGGTACGCGGAAGGCCCACGCGGGCCGGGCGTCACGCAGTGCCGTGACCAGGGCGTCGCGTCGCTCGCGGAGCTGCCCCCGGCGCTTGTGCAGCAGGGGCTCCGGGTCGGCGAGGATCTCGGTCAGGGCGAGTTGCTCGTAGAGCGGGGAGCCCAGGTCCATTCCCACCCGGGCCGCGTTGAGCCGCTCGATCACGGGCTCGGGCGCCCGGACCCAGCCGACGCGCAGTGCCGACCAGTGCGATTTCGCCGGGGAGCCGACGGTGATCGTCCAGGCGGGGGCGAACGCGGCCAGCGGCGGCGGCGCTCCGAGCGGCGCGGAGCCCGGGACGGCGTCCGGGCCGGGGCCCGTCGCAGTCCCCGGGTCGAGGGCGCCGAGGGAGTAGTCGAGGTCGGCGGCCGACTCGTCGACGACGGCGTGGGTGCGGGTGGCGGCCAGCGCGGCGCCCAACTGCTCGCGCCCGGCGGCGTCGAGGCGGCGGCCGGTGGGGTTGTGGAAGTCGACCATCAGGTAGGCCAGCCGCGGAGCGGTCTGGCGCAGTGCGGCGCGCAGGGCGCCGAGGTCCCACGCCTGCGCGGCGAACGGGTCCACGGGCACCGGGACGGGTACCGCGCGCGCGGCGGCCAGCGCGTCGAACGCCTGGGCGTAGCCGGGCTGTTCGACGAGTACCCGGTCCCCGGGGCCCGCCAGTGCCCGCAGTGCGAGGGCGAAGCCGTGGTGCGCGCCGTTCGTGACCATGATCTCGGACGGCGCGGTGGGCAGTCCCCGCGCGGTGTAACGGGCGGCGAGCCGTTCGCGCAGGAGGGGGATGCCCAGGTCGTCGTAGGCGTCGTCGCTCAGGGCCGCGCGCAGCGCGCGGTGGGCGGCGTCCAGCGAGGGCAGCAGGCCGTCCGCCGCAGCCGGCGACGCACGGGAGAGGTCGATCAGGTCCGTGCCGCCGGGCAGGCCGGTCCCGCCGAACCGCGAGCCGTCCGGTACGGCCGTCCAGGACCCGGCGCCGCGGCGGGAGACGACGTGGCCGGTGTCGCGCAGCCGGTCCAGGGCCGCACCGATCATGGTGCGGCTCACGCCGAGCACGTCGGCCAGTTCGCGCTCCGGCGGCAGGCGGGTCCCGCCCGGCAGCAGGCCGTCGGTGATCCGGAGCGCGACCGCCTCGGCCAGCTCCCGTGCTCCGGTCCGCGCACCGCCGCTGCGCCAGGGGCCGAGCGTCTCGGCCAGTCGGGCGGCGGAGATGCGGCTGCCGGGCCGCGTCGGTGGACTCATGCGACCACGGTAGGTCGATTGGTCATGGAGCGACAGGGGGCAAGCGGACCACTGTGGGCGCGTGGCTGCTGTGGACCTCCGCCCGGTACGGATATCCGGCGACGCCGGTATCTCGAAGCACTCCGTTCCTGGCCGGGCTGGCGCTGTACGGGCACTCTCCGAACCGGACCGCCCGGCGCATGGCGCGGGCGGTCAGAGCTGGGCGGCGAACTCGACGACCGCGTCCGGCTGCACGTCGTTTGCTCTTCCTCAGCGCAGTTGCTCTGCGAGCCCGACGATGACGCCCTCCGGGCCGCGGATGTAGCACAGCCGATGGCTGTCCTCGAACCGGGCGATTCCGCCGAGAAGTTCGGCGCCGTGCGGGCGCAGGCGGGCAACGGTGTCCTCGATGTCGTCGACGGCGAACATGACGCGGTGGGTGCCCAGGACGTTGTGCGGCCGGTTGAGCGGCCCGGTACCGATCACCGCCGGATTGAGGTACTTCGCCAGCTCCAGACGGCTGTGACCGTCCGGGGTCCGGACCATCGCGATGTCGCAGCGGACGCCGTCGAGGCCGGTGCACTGGTCGACGAAGGAGCCCTCGACCTCCGCCCTGCCCTCCAACTCCAGACCGAGTTCCACGAAGAACGCGAGGGCGGCATCCATGTCCTCGACGACGATGCCGACGTTGTCCATCCGCTGAATCGCCATGCTGGTCTCCTTCTTCCACGCGTGACCGGGTGTCCGCTGAGCCTCTGGAACGGAGCCGGTGGCACGTTCCCCGGGCCCTGCGGGCCGCTGACCTCCGCAGATCTGTGGGCGGGCCCATCGGCGCCCCGGCACTTTCCTGCGGAGGGGAGTCGGACCGGACGCCTCGTCGCCCCCAGTATCGGGTAGCGGTCAGTGACATGGCAAAGCGGGCAACCGCAGCAGGACCCGGCTCCGTGTCGCGGGTGTCGGTGGCGGATTCGCAGCCGGTCGTCCGACGGTGCGTCGGCCCCGAGACGGGACCCGGCCCCCGGACGGGCGATCCGCTACCCGGCGTCCGCCTCCGCGTCGGGGGAGGCGGTGGCCGCGGCGACGGCCTGCTCTTCGCCGCGCTCGCGGATGCGCTGGAACGCGTAACCGGCGATGTCGAGCCCGGCGGCGCGGGCCTGCGTCTCCTCCGCGGTCACGTCGGTTCCGTCGAGATAGCCGGACACGGTGAAGTAGGCGTAGCGACCCAGGGAGTTGGCCGTCGTGCGGCAGGCGGAGTAGCGGCAGAACTCGTCGGCGGCGCCGCCGCGCAGGGGCGCGACGTGCGGTTCTGCGTCGTTCTTGGTGGTGCCCGCCGCCTTCTGCGAGTCGAAGACGGCGACGCCCACGGTCACCGCGATCCCGTCGCGGACGAAGGTGGCCCGGTGCAGACCGCGGCACGTGTTGCCGGTGAGGACGGCGGTGAGGTCGCCGGTCGCGCCGTCGGTGCAGTCCTCGGACGAGTCGGTGGCGGTGCGGGCGAACGCCCGCCCGTCGACCTCGACCTCCTTCTGCGGGAACAGCGTCCCGGCGCTGAGCGGGGCGGTGTCCTTCGCCGGGTCGGTGATGAAGTCCCGGGGATCGGGCGGCGGCGGCGCGGACGCGGTGTCGAACCCGGGCTGCGACTCACCGGGCGTCGAGGGCAGTTCCTCGGGCGTGGGCAGGGCGGCTGACGGTCCTCCGGACGCCCCGCCGCCGCTCTCGCTCACCACGGCCACCGCGACGACGGCCGCGACGGCGACGGTGGCCAGCGCGCCGCCGCCGACGATCCACCAGCGGCGCCTGCGGGCGCGTTCCGCGGCAGTCCGCTCCGCGAGCGCGTTCCAGTCCGGGGTCGACGATCCGCCGGACGGTCCCCCCGGGCCCCAGCCGGGCCCCACTTGCCCAAAGCTCATGCGCCGCATCCTAAGCGCCGGCCCGGACGTGCCGGGCCCCGGCCGCCGTTCCGGGCGGGCGCCGGCTCAGCAGCTCCGGCGGACGTACCCGGGGGAGCCGGCCGGCACGACGTCGAGGTCGCGGAGGGTGAGGGACAGCTCCCCGCCCCACTCGCGGCACGCTTCCTCGAAGGCGGCGGCCTCGTACTCGACGTCGAACATCCGCCTGTCGTACGCCTCGGCGAAGTCGCCGCACTCGTTCCACTGCGCGCACTCCTCCGAGACCGCGAAGTCGAAGCCGACGCGCTCGCGTTCGGGCAGCAGGTCGGTGGTGTTCTTCTGTGCGATGGCCAGCCCGCTCCCGTGCGCGCGATCGGCGAGGAGGGTCGCGAACTCCACGGCCTGCTCGGCCGTGAGCAGGCCGTCGGAGCGCCCGAAGGAGTCGAGGTTGTCCGGCTCCACGGCATCGAACCCGTCCTCGGCGCAGCCGTCGATCCAGGGGCCGACCACCTCCATCAGCCCTTCGCGCTTCTGTGGGGTGGAGATGTCCAGCAGCGCTTCCGCCCAGCCGTCGTCGGAGACGGGTTCGCCGTCCGCGTCGCGCAGCAGCAGGTCGGGGTGCTCCTCCTCCCACCAGGCGAGCACCTCCTTACCGGGCTGGGTCTGGAAGGCGTTGACGTAGCAGACGTTGTAGAGGCCCTCGGCCGGTTCGTCCGTGCGGTCCCGCGAGACGGCTTGCACGTCCTCGGCCGGCGGGTACGCGCCCCCGAGCTGGTAGTCGAAGACGAGACCGGGCTCGGGCGGCTCCACCGCCTCGGAGGCGGACGCCGACGGCAGCGTCCCCTCGGAGGCGTTCGCGGTGGAACCCGCGACCTGGCAGGAGGCGGCCGCCGACAGCACGAGCGGCAGCAGCAGGGCGGCGTGGAGGACTCGTGGTATGCGCACGGGCGGAGCCTACCCCCGGCCCCCGCCCGGCGGTTGGCGAGGACGCCGGGCGGAGGCCGGGGGAGCGCCGTGGCGGGGCGCGGCCTTGCACGGACCCGGTCAGCGGACGGCGGCTCCCGGCCCGGCTCCCGTCTCGGGGACTGTCGGTGTGGACGTGTGGCAGGGGCAGGCGCATGGCTCGAATTACGTCCCCTTGCGCTCTTCTGCGTCTCTCTGCGTCCGGACGCGTCCCTGTGATGCGGGACGCGTGGGGGAGCGGCAAGCTCTGCCCATGACTGACTTGCCGCGCTACGAGTACGAGAAGCTCGCGGACGCGATCGCCGCCGGGATCGCCTCGGGAAGGCTGCCCACCGGCTCGGCACTGCCGGGAGAGCGGGCGATGACCCAGATCCACGGCGTGAGCATCGGAACAGCGCGACGCGCACTCCGCGAACTGCGGGACCGCGGCCTCGTCGCGACACTCCCGCACAAGGGCACCTTCGTGATCCGCACCGAGCCCGAGTCCGGGGGCCCCGAGGCGTAGACACCCGGGGCGCGGGTGCCCGGTGGCAAAACCGGTTGGTGCGCGGGGCCGGGGCCGGACACAATCGGGCCCCATGGGACACGCCGAGGCCGCGCATCTGGAATACGTACTGCCGGACGGGCGGGTCCTGCTGGACGACGTGTCGTTCCGGGTCGGTGAGGGCGCCTCCGTCGCCCTGGTCGGGGCGAACGGCGCCGGGAAGACGACGCTGCTGCGCCTGATCGCCGGGGAGCTGGCGGCGGACGGGGGCACGGTGACGGTGAGCGGCGGCCTCGGGGTGATGCCGCAGTTCGTCGGTTCGGTACGGGACGAGCGCACCGTGCGCGACCTGCTGGTCGCGGTCGCGCCGCAGCGTGTCCGCACCGCGGCCGCGGCCGTGGACGCCGCCGAGCTGGCCCTCGTGGAGCGCGACGACGAGGCGGCCCAGATGGACTACGCCCAGGCGCTGTCCGACTGGGCGGAGGCGCAGGGCTACGAGGCGGAGACCCGCTGGGACATCTGCACCACCGCTGCTCTCGGCATCCCCTACGAGAAGGCGCAGTGGCGGCTGGTGCGCACCCTGTCGGGCGGTGAGCAGAAGCGGCTGGTGCTGGAGTCGCTGCTGCGCGGTGCCGAGGAGGTGCTGCTGCTCGACGAGCCCGACAACTACCTCGACGTGCCGGGCAAGCGGTGGCTGGAGGAGCGGCTGCGGGAGACGAAGAAGACGGTGCTCTTCATCTCGCACGACCGCGAGCTGCTCGCGAGATCCGCCGAGAAGATCATCAGCGTCGAGCCGGGGCCGGCCGGTTCCGACGTGTGGGTGCACGGCGCCGGTTTCGCGACGTATCACGCGGCCCGCCGGGAGCGGTTCGCCCGCTTCGAGGAGCTGCGGCGGCGCTGGGACGAGAAGCACGCCCAGCTCAAGCAGTTGGTCAACTCCCTCAAGAACAAGGCGGCCTTCAATGACGGGCTGGCCTCCCGCTACCAGGCGGCGCAGACCCGGCTGCGGAAGTTCGAGGAGGCCGGGCCTCCGCAGGAGCCGCCGCGCGAGCAGGAGATCACCATGCGGCTGCGCGGCGGACGTACCGGGGTGCGGGCGGTGACCTGCGAGGACCTGGAGCTCACGGGGTTGATGAAGCCGTTCTCGCTGGAGGTCTACTACGGCGAGCGGGTCGCGGTGCTGGGTTCCAACGGCTCCGGCAAGTCGCACTTCCTGCGACTGCTGGCGGACGACCCCGAGCGTGCCGACGGTCCGGACGGGCCGGCCGTCGCGCACACGGGCAGGTGGAAGCTGGGAGCCCGGGTGGTGCCGGGCCACTTCGCGCAGACGCACGCCCATCCGGAGTTGGCGGGGCGCAGCCTGCTGGACATCCTGTGGACCGGGCACGCCAGGGACCGGGGCCAGGCGATGGCCGCGCTGCGCCGGTACGAACTGGACCGGCAGGCCGAGCAGCCGTTCGACAAGCTGTCCGGCGGGCAGCAGGCACGGTTCCAGATCCTGCTGCTGGAGCTGGCGGGCACCACCGCCCTGCTGCTCGACGAGCCGACCGACAACCTCGACCTGGAGAGCGCCGAGGCGCTCCAGGCAGGGCTGGAGACCTACGAGGGTACGGTGCTGGCCGTCACCCACGACCGCTGGTTCGCCCGCGGCTTCGACCGGTACCTGCTCTTCGGCGCCGACGGACGCGTCCGGGAGACCCCGGAGCCGGTCTGGGACGAGTCCCGTGTCGTCCGCGCCCGCTGAGGGGCGATTCCCGCGCTCCCCGGTGGGCGCGGGCTCTCCGGCAGACCGCAGCCGGGGTGAGACCATGCGCATGGTGCCACGGGAGTGACCGAGCCGGAAGGAGCGGACCATGTCCCTGCTGGACGACCTGAGGCGGAACCCTGCTTCCCCGCTGCCCACCGAGGGATACGTGGTCGAGGTCGTCGAGGGGAGGGTCATCATGACACCGCAGGGGCCGGACCAGGACGACACCGTCTTCGAGCTCCCGCACCCAGGTGCGGGAGCGGTTCGGAAGGGCGGTGCGCACCGCCTCCGACGCCTTCGTCGATTTCCCCGCCTACGGCCGCTTCGGGATCGCCGCCTACCTCATCGTCGATCCGTTCCGGGAGGCGTGCGCCCTGCTGGAGGAGCCGGTGCCCTCGGGGTACGGGTCGCGGACGGAGATCCCGTTCGGGGAGCCGGTCGCGCTGCCACTCGCGGACGGGCGCGTGGTGCGGCTCGACACGGGTGGTTTCCCGCGGAAGTGAACAGGCGTCCGGGGCGGTTTTGACCCGTGTGGGCGCTCCCGGTATCCTGCGGGTTCGTTATGTGTATTGGCTTGCTCATTCTCACGTGAGAGGCCCTTACACCGGCCCACCGGCCGATGACCAGCGATCTGCACTCGGTTTGCGTCACCGATCTGCGGTCAGGGCTGTCGTGATCTGCCAGTGGCCTTGTCAGGACCCACTCACTGAAGAAGCGAAGGCTACGACCGTGCGTACGTTCACCCCCAAGCCCGGCGATGTCCAGCGCCAGTGGCATGTCATCGACGCCCAGGACGTAGTCCTGGGCCGGCTGGCCACTCAGGCCGCCACCCTTCTGCGGGGTAAGCACAAGCCGGTGTACGCACCGCACGTTGACACCGGTGACTTCGTCATCATCGTCAACGCCGACAAGGTGCACCTGTCCGGCAACAAGCGGACCCAGAAGCTGGCCTACCGTCACTCCGGCTACCCGGGTGGTCTGCGGTCCGTCCGTTACGACGAGCTGCTGGAGAAGAACCCGGAGAAGGCCGTCGAGAAGGCCATCAAGGGCATGATTCCGAAGAACACCCTGGGCCGCCAGATGCTGTCGAAGCTCAAGATCTACTCGGGTCCCGAGCACCCGCACGCGGCGCAGCAGCCGGTCCCGTTCGAAATCACCCAGGTCGCGCAGTAAGTCCGGCCCGTACACAGACGAAGAGAAGCTGAGGATTACCGTGGCCGAGACCACCGCTGAGACCCCCGTCACCGAAGAGGTCGAGGAGTACACCACCGAGACCCCGGAGAACGCGGAGGAGTACACCACCGAGTCGATGGCGTCGCGCTTCGGCGACCCGCAGCCGGCCGCCGGCACCGGGCGCCGCAAGAACGCCATCGCCCGCGTCCGCATCGTGCCGGGCAGCGGCCAGTGGAAGATCAACGGTCGCACCCTTGAGGGCTACTTCCCCAACAAGGTGCACCAGCAGGAAGTCAACGAGCCGTTCAAGGTGCTGGAGATCGACGGTCGCTACGACGTCCTCGCCCGCATCAGCGGCGGTGGCGTGCACGGCCAGGCCGGCGCTCTGCGCCTGGGCGTGGCCCGCGCGCTGAACGAGGCCGACGCGGACAACAACCGCGACACCCTGAAGAAGGCCGGGTTCCTGACCCGCGACGCGCGTGCCGTGGAGCGGAAGAAGGCCGGTCTCAAGAAGGCCCGTAAGGGTACGCAGTACAGCAAGCGCTGACTCAGCGCGCCGCCGCTCCCAGCAGCCGAGCGGCGCGCGAACGCCCCGGCGGCACTCCGTGTGCCCGCCGGGGCGTTCCCGTTCCCGCCGTTCCCGCCCCGGGGGACGCTCCCGTTCCCCTTCGCCCGTCGCGCGACCCGTGGCTGTGTGCCGCGGAGCTGTGTGCCACGGGGCCGCGAGGCCCGGGCGCGCGGGTGCCGCCCGGAGCGCTGCGCCCCGGTGCGGGACGGCCCGGTGCGGGACGGCTGCCGGTCGGGGGCGTATACCTGGGTACTCGGACACCTGCCCCGCGGGCCGTCCGTGTCCCGAGTGCCCGGGGCCGCACCCGCGGGCCCTGGTCGGAACCCCGGAACGCCGTCCCCCGTCCTTGTCTCCACGGGACGTGCGGAACCCCGGACGGCGCGAGGGCCGCCCCGCGCGGGGCGGCCCGGCGTCCGACCGCACGGGCGGCCCGGGAACGACATCTGCACACTGCCGGACAGATCCGGAAAGGCCGCGCGGCACCACGACCGCCGGCATCAGCTCGCACAGCTCGGAGGAACCACGGTGGGACGACTCTTCGGTACGGACGGGGTGCGCGGCGTCGCCAACGCCGATCTGACGGCCGAGCTCGCGCTCGGCCTCTCGGTCGCGGCGGCGCACGTGCTCGCGGAGGCGGGCACCTTCGAGGGCCATCGCCCGACGGCGGTCGTCGGACGCGACCCCCGTGCGTCCGGGGAGTTCCTGGAGGCGGCCGTGGTCGCCGGGCTGGCCAGCGCCGGCATCGACGTGCTCCGGGTGGGCGTGCTGCCCACGCCCGCGGTGGCGTACCTGACCGGCTCGCTCGGTGCCGACCTCGGCGTGATGCTCTCCGCCAGCCACAACCCGATGCCGGACAACGGCATCAAGTTCTTCGCCCGCGGCGGCCACAAACTCGCCGACGAGCTGGAGGACCGGATCGAGAGCCGCTACCGGGAGCACGCCGAAGGCACGCCCTGGGACCGTCCGACCGGTGCCGGCGTCGGCCGGGTCACCGATTACGACGAGGGCTTCGACAACTACATCGCGCACCTCAACGGGGTGCTTCCGAACCGCCTCGACGGCCTGAAGATCGTCATCGACGGCGCGCACGGGGCCGCCGCCCGCGTCTCCCCGGAGGCCTTCGCCCGCGCGGGTGCGGAGACCGTCACGATCGGAGCCGCCCCGGACGGGGTGAACATCAACCACGAGTGCGGCTCCACCCACCTGGACGGCCTGCGGGCCGCGGTGGTGGAACACGGCGCGGATCTCGGGGTGGCGCACGACGGCGATGCCGACCGCTGCCTCGCGGTGGACGCGAACGGCGAGGAGGTGGACGGCGACCAGATCCTCGCCGTGCTGGCCGTCGGGATGAAGGAGGCCGGCACCCTCAGGAAGAACACCGTGGTGGCGACGGTGATGTCCAACCTGGGCTTCAAGCTGGCCATGGAGCGAGAGGGCATCGAGCTGCTCCGCACGGCGGTCGGCGACCGGTACGTGCTGGAGGAGCTCAAGCGCGGCGGTTACTCGCTCGGCGGCGAGCAGTCCGGGCACGTCATCGCCCTGGACCACGCCACCACGGGCGACGGCGCCCTGACCGGGCTCATGCTGGCCGCCCGGGTCGCCGACACCGGAACCCCGCTGGCCGAGCTGGTCGCGGTGATGGAGCGGCTGCCGCAGGTGCTGATCAACGTGCGCGACGTGGACCGGGCGCGGGTACGGACCTCCGCCGAGCTGGCCTCCGCCGTCGTGGAGGCCGAGCGCGAGCTGGGCGAGACCGGCCGCGTCCTGCTGCGGCCCTCCGGTACCGAGCCGCTGGTGCGGGTGATGGTCGAGGCCGCCGACATCGAGCAGGCACGCGCCGTGGCCGGCCGGCTCGCGGACGTGGTGAAGAGCGTCCTGGGCTGATCCCGCCCACCGCCGGGCCCCACCGACCGGGGGCCCGGCGGGCTCAGAGCTTGCGCAGCGAGAGCCGCTGGACCGTGTGGTCGGGGCCCTTGCGCAGCACCAGGTTGGCCCGCCCCCTGGTCGGCACGATGTTCTCCCTGAGGTTGGGGCGGTTGATGGTGCGCCAGGTGTTCCGGGCGTAGTCCATCGCCTCCTCCTCGGAGACCTGGGTGTACTTCCGGAAGTACGAGAAGGGGTTCTGGAAGGCCGTCTCCCGCAGCTTGCGGAAGCGCTCCAGGTACCAGCGCTCGACGTCCTCGGTGCGGGCGTCCACGTACACCGAGAAGTCGAAGTAGTCCGCGAGGCCGACCCGGGTGCGCCCGTCCTTGCCGGGCAGCGCCGGCTGGAGCACGTTCAGCCCCTCGACGATCAGGATGTCCGGCCGCCGGACGGCGAGCCGCTCGCCGGGCACGATGTCGTAGATCAGGTGCGAGTAGACGGGTGCCTCGACCTCGTCCCGCCCCGCCTTCACGTCCGCGACGAACCGGGTCAGCGCCCGGCGGTCGTACGACTCGGGGAACCCCTTGCGGCTCATCAGCGCCCGGCGGTGCAGCTCGGCGTTGGGCAGCAGGAACCCGTCCGTGGTGACCAGCTCGACCCGCGGATGCTCGGGCCAGCGGGCCAGCAGCGCCTTGAGGAGTCGCGCCGTGGTGGACTTGCCGACCGCGACGCTGCCCGCGACGCCGATCACGAACGGGGTGCCGGGCTGGGCGTCGGCCCCGAGAAAGGTGTTCACGGCGCCGCGCAGACCGTGGGTCGCGCCGACGTAGAGGTTCAGCAGCCGGGACAGCGGAAGGTAGATGTCCCGCACCTCGTCCAGGTCGATTACGTCGCCCAGACCGCGCAACCGCTCCACCTCCGCGGCGGTGAGCGGCAGCGGGGTGCGCTCGCGCAGCGCGCTCCACTCGGTGCGGCTCAGATCGACGTACGGGGTGACCTCCGCGCGCCGCCGTGCGGCGCCGGGGCCGGCGGGGGCCTGGCCGGTGGCGGGGGAGTCAACGGGGAGGCGGGACACGCCTCCCATTGTCCGCGCGGCGCCCGCACGGGGCTCGCCGGGGTGCCCCGGGCGCCCCGTGCGGGCCCGGAGCGGGTCCGGAGCGGGCTGCGAAGAAAATCACTCGGTACGCACGGCTCCCACGCCACCGAAATGCGGCATTGTCTGCTCTCACACCGGTTCCGTGCCGCCCCACCCCCGTCCCCCGCTCCTGCTTCGTCCCATCTTCCCGGTTCCGTCCCATCCCTGGTCCGAACCCGCCCGCCGGTTCCGTCCGCCCGAGACACGAGAGCCACGATGTCTTCTTCCCTGGAACGCCTCGTCGAGGACCTGCCCGACGAGGACCTGTGCGAGGACCCGCAGGAGGCCATAGACCTCTACCGGTCCGGCAGCAAGCCGCGCTGCGAGGAGGCCGAGTACCTGGAGATGCTGCGGGACGCGCTGAAGCAGCCGGACCCGTCGCCCCACCGGCGGCGGCGCCCGGCGGGCCCCCGCCGCCTTACCGCGGCCGGCGGGCGCGTACCGGCGGCCCGCCCCCCGGTGCCCGCCGCCGGGCGGTCCGGCCTCCTGGCCGGTGGCTGGTGCCGGATACGCCGGCTCACCGCCGCCCGGCTGCTGGGCGGCGGCCGCTCCCGCTGAGCCACCGGACGGGGCAGGACTCCGCGGCGGGCCGCCGTCTCCCCACGGCGGCGCGCCGCGGCCCGCCGCCCGACGGAGCCCGCGTCCCACTTTCCGGCGCGAGACGCCCTCGCCCGCGCCTCCCGTCCGGCCCGGCGCGCCGGACGGCCGGTGCGGGAGCCGGCCCCGGCCGTCGTAGGCTGCCCGCATGTGCGGGATCGTGGGATACGTGGGAGGGCGGTCCGCCCTCGATGTGGTCATGGCCGGGCTGCGACGGCTGGAGTACCGGGGCTACGACTCCGCCGGGGTGGCGGTGCTCGCCGATGGCGGTCTGGCCGCGGCACGCCGGGCGGGCAAGCTCGGCAACCTGGCCGAGCTGCTCGACGACCGGCCGCTGCCCGGCGGCGGCACCGGGATCGGGCACACCAGATGGGCCACCCACGGCGGCCCCACCGATGCCAACGCCCACCCGCACCTGGACAACTCCGGCCGGGTCGCGGTGGTCCACAACGGCATCATCGAGAACTTCGCCGCGCTGCGCTGCGAGCTGACCGAGCGCGGCCACCGGGTGGACTCCGACACCGACACCGAGGTCGTCTCCCACCTGCTGGCGGAGGCGTTCTCCTCCTGCGGTGACCTGGCGGAGGCGATGCGGCAGGTCTGCCGTCGCCTGGACGGCGCGTTCACCCTGGTCGCCGTGCACGCGGACGCGCCGGACACGGTGGTGGGCGCCCGCCGCAACTCGCCGCTGGTGGTCGGGGTCGGCGAGGGCGAGTGGTTCCTGGCCTCCGACGTCGCCGCGTTCATCGCACACACCCGGGAGGCGCTCGAACTCGGGCAGGACCAGGTCGTCGAGCTGACGCCCGAGGGGGCCGCCGTCACCGACTTCGACGGCGTGCCCGCCGAGGTGCGCGGCTACCACGTGGACTGGGACGCGGCTGCGGCCGAGAAGGACGGCTACGACTACTTCATGCTCAAGGAGATCGCCGAGCAGCCGAAGGCGATCGCCGACACCCTGCTGGGCCGGGTCGACGACTCGGGGGTTCTCCGCCTGGACGAGCTGCGCATCGCGGACGCGGTCCTGCGCGAGATCGACAAGGTCGTCGTCGTCGCCTGCGGCACCGCCTTCCACGCCGGGATGATCGCGAAGTACGCCATCGAGCACTGGACGCGCATCCCCTGCGAGACCGAACTGGCCAGCGAGTTCCGCTACCGCGATCCGATCCTGGACTCGCGCACGCTGGTGGTGGCGATCTCGCAGTCCGGCGAGACCATGGACACCCTGATGGCCCTGCGGCACGCCAGGGAGCAGGGCGCCCGGGTGCTGGCCATCTGCAACACCAACGGCTCGACGATCCCCCGCGAGTCGGACGCGGTGCTCTACACCCGGGCCGGGCCCGAGGTGGCGGTGGCCTCCACGAAGGCCTTCCTGACCCAGTTGGTCGCCTGCTACCTGGTCGCGCTCTACCTCGGGCAGGTCCGCGGCACCAAGTGGGGCGACGAGATCGCCTCCGTCGTCCGGGAGCTGGCCCGGATGGGCGACGGGGTGGCGGACGTCCTGGCCACCATGGGCCCCGTCCGGGAGCTGGCCCGCAGCCTCGCCGGCAAGGACACCGTGCTCTTCCTCGGCCGGCACGTCGGCTACCCGGTGGCGCTGGAGGGGGCGCTCAAGCTCAAGGAGCTGGCCTACATGCACGCCGAGGGGTTCGCGGCGGGCGAGCTGAAGCACGGGCCGATCGCACTGATCGAGGAGGACCTCCCGGTGGTCGTGGTCGTCCCCTCGCCACGCGGCCGGTCGGTGCTGCACGACAAGACCGTCTCCAACATCCAGGAGATCAGGGCCCGCGGCGCCCGGACGATCGTGATCGCCGAGGAGGGGGACGAGGCCGTCGTGCCGTATGCGGACCACCTCGTCCGGGTCCCCGTCACCCCGACCCTGCTCCAACCGCTGGTCGCGACGGTGCCCCTCCAGGTGTTCGCCTGCGAGCTGGCCACGGCCCGGGGCAACGAGGTGGACCAGCCGCGCAACCTGGCGAAGTCGGTGACGGTGGAATGAGTCCGGCAGCGCCCTGCGGCACGGGTCCGGCGGGAGAGGGGCACCGGTGATCATCGGAGTGGGCATCGACGTCGCGGAGATCGACCGCTTCGCCGCCTCGCTGGAGCGCACCCCGGCACTGGCCGCGCGGCTGTTCCTCGACGGAGAGCTGCACCTGCCCAGCGGCGAGCGCCGGGGCGTCGCCTCGCTGGCGGCCCGGTTCGCGGCGAAGGAGGCACTGGCCAAGGCGCTCGGCGCCCCCGCCGGGCTGCACTGGACGGACGCGGAGGTGCTGACCGCCGACTCGGGCCGCCCCTCGCTGGTCGTTCGGGGCACCGTCGCGGCCCGCGCCGAGGAACTCGGCGTGAGGCACTGGCACGTCTCGCTCTCCCACGACGCGGGCGTCGCCTCGGCCGTCGTCGTCGCGGAGGGCTGAGCGGCCCGCGGCGCGGGCGGCGGGTCGGGGAAACGGGCGCGGCAGCCCGGCGGTTGAGACACTGGCCGGATGAGGACTGCCTACCGTGTCGAGGACGTGAGGGCCGCCGAGCAGCGGCTGATGGCCGGGCTTCCGGACGGCGCGCTGATGCAGCGGGCCGCCGCCGGGCTGGCGGCGGCCACCGCCGGGATGCTGGTCCGGGTGTACGGCAGCCGGGTGGCGCTGCTGGTCGGGAGCGGCGACAACGGGGGCGACGCGCTCCTGGCCGGCGCCCGGTTGGCCCGGCGAGGCGCCGGAGTCACCGCCGTGCCGGTCGGTCCGGAGCGCGGCCATCGCGCCGGGCTGGCCGCGCTGCGGGCCGCGGGCGGCCGCGTCGCCGCGGGCGAGGACGGTCGGACGGCGCTGCGGCGTGCGGATCTGGTGCTCGACGGGATCACCGGGATCGGCGGCCGGGGCGGGCTGCGTCCGGCCGCCGCGGAACTGGCGGGATGCGTCACCGCGCCGGTGCTCGCGGTCGACCTGCCGAGCGGTGTGGACGCGGACACCGGCGAGGTGGCGGGCGACGCCGTACGGGCTGCGGCCACCGTCACCCTCGGGGCGTACAAGCCCGGTCTGCTCATCGCTCCGGCCCGGGAGTACGCCGGAGCGCTGCGGCTGGTGGACATCGGGCTGGGCCCGTACCTGCCGGACCGTCCCGAGGCCGAGGCGCTCCAGCACCGCGACGTCGCCCGGTCGCTGCCGCGGCCCGCGCAGGAGAGCGACAAGTACCGGCGCGGGGTGGTCGGTGTGGTGGCCGGCTCGGCGCGCTACCCGGGCGCGGCGGTGCTGGCCGTCTCGGGCGCCCTGCGCGGTGGCGCGGGAGCCGTCCGCTACGCCGGGACGGGCGCGGCCGAGGTGATCGCCCGGCACCCGGAGGCCCTGGTGTCCTCCGGGCCCCCGCGGGAGGCGGGACGGGTGCAGGCCTGGGTGGCCGGACCCGGTCTCGGCGACGGCGAGGACGCCTCCCGCGCCGTCGCGGACGTGCTGGACGCGGACGTGCCGGTGCTGCTGGACGCGGACGGTCTGCGGTTGGCGAACGCCGCCCGGGTGCGCCGGCGCGGTCCCGCGACGGTGCTCACCCCGCACGCGGGCGAGGCCGCCACGCTGCTGGGGTGGTCCCGGGAGGACGTCGAGACCGCCCGGCTCTCGGCCGTCCGCGAGCTGGCCTCGCGCTACCGGGCGACCGTCCTGCTCAAGGGCAGTGCCACGCTTGTCGCGGAGCCGGGCGGGGGTCCGGTCCGGGTCGACCCCGGCGGCAGTCCCTGGCTTGCGACGGCCGGCAGCGGGGATGTGCTGTCCGGGCTGATCGGCTCGCTGCTGGCCGCCGGGCTGGCCGCTCGGGACGCGGCCTCGGCCGGTGCCTACCTGCACGGGCTCGCCGGACGCCTGGCGGCGGTACCACCCACGGCCCCCGACGTCGCCGTCGCCCTCACCGCCGCCTGGCGCGAGGTCGCCGCCCCCTGAGGTCACCCCTGACGCCGCATGTTCCCGCACCCGCCCGGGTTCCCCCGGCCCCGTCCCGCCCTCAGCGCCCTCCGGCGCCGGGCGCCGGGACGGCGCCGGGCTGCGGGACGGGGTCGGGGGTTCCGGCGGGGACGGAGCAGCGGCAGCGGCGGAGGCGGTCGGCCGTCAGGCGGCTGCCCGTCTCCAGCCCGTGCCGCCGAACGGCCTCCGCGCCGTAGGCGCTGCACGTGGGCAGATAGCGGCAGCGGGCGCGCGTCCAGGGGAAGACCTGGCGCCGCTACCAGCCGATCGCGGCCAGCACGGCCGACGCCCCGGGACTCGGTGCCGCCTTCCCGTGGTTCGGCGACACGGGCTCTTCGGGGGCGCCGGCGCCGGAGGGGCGAGCGCTGGTGCGGCGGGTCGGCAGGCGGCGGGACACCCCGGCGGTCAGCAGGAACACGCCGGAGAGGGTGAGGAAGCCGTCGCATCCGCTTCCGTTGCAGGGCTCGCACGCGTCGCAGGCATCGCACCGGTCGCAACCGTCGCGGCGCTTCTTTTCCTTTTTCGTGCCTGTCTTCCCGCCCGCGCCGAGAAATCCCCGTCCCACGCCGTACCCCCGTGCCGATGAGCCCTCCCGCCCCCGCGGATGCCCATCCACGAGCACATCCGGCGGGGGCGGGTCAGGGGTGGAAGACGACCTTCACCGCGCCGTCCCGCTTCTCCTGGAACATCCCGTACGCCTCCGCCGCGCGGTCCAGCGGGACGTGGTGGGTGGCGAAGCTGTCCACGCCCAGCGGGTCGTCCTCGGTGAGCAGCGGCATGATCTCCGGCGTCCAGTGGCGCACGTTCGCCTGGCCCATCCGCAACTGGATCTGCTTGTCGAAGAGGGTGAGCATCGGCAGCGGGTCGGCCGCGCCTCCGTAGACGCCGCTGAGCGAGAGGGTGCCGCCGCGGCGCACGGCGTCGATCGCCAGGTTCAGCGCCGCGAGCCGGTCGACGCTCGCCTTTGACGCCACCTTCTCGGCCATCCGCCCGGGGAGCATCGCGCCGGCGTCCTGGACGAGTTTCCCGGCCCGGTGGCCGTGCGCCTCCATGCCCACGGCGTCGATCACGGCGTCCGCTCCGCGCCCCGAGGTGCGTTCCCGCACGGCCTCGGCGATCGCCTCGTGCTCGGTCAGGTTCAGCACCTCCACGCCGCGGGCGCGGGCGCGCTCCAGCCGCTCGGGCACCAGGTCGACGCCGATGACGTGCTCGACGCCCTTCCACGTGGCGATCCGGCAGGCCATGTCGCCGATCGGGCCGAGACCGAGCACGAGCAGGGTGCCGCCGCGAGGCGTGTCGGCGTACTCCACCGCCTGCCAGGCGGTCGGGGCCACGTCGGACAGGAACAGGTAGCGGTCGTCGGGGACCCCCTCGGGCACCTTGATCGGGCCGTAGTGGGCCTGCGGCACCCGCAGGTACTCCGCCTGGGCGCCGGGCACCGCTCCGTACAGTTCGGTGTAGCCGAAGAGCGCCGCCCCGCTGCCCTGGTCGCGTACCTGGGTGGTCTCGCACTGGGTCTGGAGCCCCCGGTCGCACATGAAGCAGGAGCCGCAGGCGATCTGGAACGGCACCACCACCCGGTCGCCCGGCGCGAGGTTGGTGACTCCGGCCCCGACCTCCTCGACGACGCCCATGGGCTCGTGCCCGAGGATGTCACCGGGGGTCATGAAGGGAGCGAGCACCTCGTAGAGGTGGAGGTCGGAGCCGCAGAGTCCGCTCGACGTCACCCGGATCACCGCGTCCGTGGGTTCCTCGATTCTCGGGTCCGGAACCTCCTCGACGCGTACGTCGCGTTTGCCGTGCCACACGGTCGCCTTCATGTGCGCTCACCTCCGGGGCGAGGGGGGCTCGGGACGCGTCGGGTACCCGGTCGCGGACGTGCCACGCGTGCGGTGCCGGGCCGGCGGGAGGTGGTGCCGCGGGAGGCGGACGTGCTCAGTCGGTGATCAGGAAGACCGCGTAGGCCAGGAAGAACGCCGACACCAACCCGCTGACCACGAAAATCGCCGCCAGGGGAGCCTTCGCCCAGCCCTTCGTCGGGTTGTGCCGCTCGTCGGGGCCCGACTCGGACATGCTGCCCTCCGCCGGGGGCGTCTCCCCCGGAGGAACGGAGCCGCCGTTCTCCAGGCCCGTCGTGCTGCGCGGTTCCGGGTCAGGGTTGCTGTTCATGGCTGCCGGGTTCCATGAACGGGCTGCTTCACACCTGCACAGACTCACCGGCCTCACGTTCGGAAGGCGTTAGCCGTGCCGACGGACCCGGGTGGAGCAACCAGGCGCAGCAGTCCCCACGGCGCGGTCCGCGCGGGACCCCGTCCCGGTGCACCGCGTCGACGCGGGTCAGTCGCGGTCGTTGAGCTGCCTCGTCAGTCGGCGGGCGTCCGCGAGCAGCGGTCCCAGCACCTCTATCGAGGCGGCGTCCGGAACGGGGTCCTGGGTGAGCTTCTGCTGGAGGCGGTCGTGCACGCTCTGCGCCTTCTCCAACGCGTCGTCGAGGTCGCGCTCCGCCGTGCGCTCGTTGCTCGTCACCGCCTCGCCGTAGGCGGCCACGGCCGTGGACATGCTGTCGAGGAAGTCGGAGTAGGAGCGGGCCAGCTCGGGAACCGGCGGCTCGTCCGGTCCACGGGTCACCGCGACCTCGGAGAAGGTCCGCGCCATCTCCCTGACGTGATCGCAGACGTGCCACAGGGTGTTGACCACGTCGTCGGAGGAGTAGTCGGAAGGGTAGCCCCCCATGCTGTTCCGGTACCGGACGTTCATCCGCAGGCTCTCGCGGTCCCAGGCGAGCGCCGAGCGGACGCCGGAGACCAGCCGCGGCAGCCGACCCGTGCGGTCCAGCCACTCCTGGGCGCGGTCGGCGTCGAGGGAGTCCCGCAGTCCTTCCGCCATGGTGCGCAGGATGTCGCAGGCCTCCTCGGTGGCTGCACGGATCGAGCGACGGGCGTCCCGCAGGTAGGTGGGCGGTCGGATGAGTGCGTTCACCGCGATGCCGATGGCGGCGCCCAGCACCGCCGCGAAAACCCGCTCCAGGCCGAGGCCGAGCGTCACCGGGCCGCCGATCAGGGCGAACATCGCCGAAGTCGCGTTGTAGATCCCCTGGCTGCCGAAGCGCGGCCAGTTGCCGAGCAGGAGGGTGACCGGCACGACCAGCATCATGGCGAGCGCGGTGTTGACCACCACCATGCCGACCCCGGTGGCGAACATCGTGCCGATGGCGATGGCCAGGGTCTGCCGGGCGCCCTGGGAGATCGACTGGTAGATCGTCGACTGGACGAGGACCACGGCCACCCAGGGGGCCATCAGACTGATGCTGTCCGAGAGCAGCCAGGAGGCCACGGTCCAGGCGATCACCGCGGCGAGGGCGGCCTTGACGGACTGTGCCGCCAGGTCGCGCTCCCGGCCGGGCTGCTGCCACACGCGGCGGACCGCCGCTCCGACGTACGAGGCCTCGCTGCGCACGGACCGGGTGGCGTGCAAGAGGGCGCGGGCGGCGTTCGAGGGGGACAGGGAGGGTGTAAGGGGCATGGGGGACACCTGTGGTGAGAAGAGGGCCTGCGGGGTCGAAGGGACATCGAAGGTAGGAAGTACCCCGGTCCACCGTTCTGTGACAGTTGCGTGCGTCTCGTCGGCGTGTCGCCCCCGGGTGCCGGGACGCCCCGCGGACGAGGTGCCGCCGTATCGCGTTACGTGACCCCGGGGACGGATACCCGGGAATGAACGGTCCGGCAGTGGGCCGCACTTCGCACGGATGAGGATACGATCATGGCGCAGCACACCACCGTGACCGAGGAACTGACCCGGGATCACCGGGAGATCGAGGAGCTGCTCGGCCGGCTGGACGGGCTTCCCGCGGGCGACCCGGCCCGCAAGGAGCGGCTGGATCAGGCGACCATCGCCCTGGTGCAGCACGGCATGGCCAAGGAGACGCACCTCTACCCCGCGCTCGAGTCCCACGCCCCGGACGGTGCGGAGCTGGCGGAGCGCGGACGCCGCGACACCGCGGACGTCGAGCGGCTGCTCAAGGACGCCGAGGGCCACGAGGCCGGCGCACCCGAGTTCGACCGGCTGGCCGGCGCCCTGGCGGAGAAGTTCCGCACCCAGCGGCAGGACGAGGAGCGCCACCTCTACCCGGCGCTGGAGTCGGCGCTCGGCCGGAAGCGGCTGCTGGAGCTGGGCGAACGAGTCAGGGAGACGAAGGCGAAGGCGCCCACCAGGCCGCGGCCCACCGGCCCCGACGACCCCTCCCCGAACCGCCTGCTCGGTGGCGGCCTGGGTTTCGTGGACCGCATCCGGGACGCGGCGACCGGCCGCGGCGGCGGCCGCTGAGCCCGGCCGCCCGCTCTCCCGTCCGCGTGCGCGGGCCGTGCCCGGCCGGCCCGGGCGGGCACGCCGCGACCCGCGCGGGCCGGGCGCCGACAGCGAACCCGGTCGGGAGTCCTGCCACACTGGAAGGGTGAACACAGCACCGTCCCCAGGGCACCCGCGGCTGCGCGCCGAGATCGACCTCGACGCCCTGCGCGGCAACGTGCGGGCGCTGCGCGAACGCACCGGCGGCACCGCCTTGATGGCGGTCGTCAAGGCAGACGCCTACGGGCACGGACTGCTGCCCTGCGCCCGGGCCGCCCGGCAGGGCGGTGCGGGCTGGCTGGGCACGGCCACCCCGCACGAGGCCCTCGCCCTGCGGGCGGACGGTGACCGCGGGCGGCTGCTGTGCTGGCTGTGGACACCCGGCGGCCCGTGGCGGGAGGTCGTCGAGTCGGACATCGACGTCTCGGTCGGGGCGCGGTGGGCGCTCGACGAGATCAGCACCGCTGCGCGGGCCTGTGGGCGCACCGCCCGGGTGCATCTGAAGATCGACTCCGGGCTGGGCCGCAACGGCTGCCAGCCCGCCGACTGGCCGGACCTGCTGGCTGCCGCACGGGCCGCGGAGGTCGAGGGCGTCCTTCGCGTCACCGGCGTCTGGTCGCACTTCGCGTGCGCGGACGAGCCCGGCCACCCGTCCGTGGCCGCGCAGCTCGACGTGTACCGGGAGGCGCTGGCGCTCGCGGAGCGAGTCGGAATCCGTCCCGAGGTGCGGCACCTGGCCAACTCCCCGGCGACGCTCACCCTCCCCGCCTCGCACTTCGACATGGTGCGGCCCGGGATCGCGGTCTACGGGCTCTCCCCCTCGCCGGAGGTCGGCACCCCGCAGGACTTCGGCCTGCGTCCGGTGATGAGGCTGACGGCCCGGCTGGCAGGCGTCAAACAGGTGCCGGGCGGACACGGCGTCTCCTACGGCCACGCCTACGTCACCCCGGGCTCGACGACGCTGGCGCTGGTTCCGGCCGGCTATGCGGACGGCATCCCCCGGCACGGCTCGGGGACCGGCCCGGTCCTGATCGCGGGCAAGCTGCGCACGGTCGCCGGGCGGGTGGCGATGGACCAGTTCGTGGTGGACCTCGGCGGGGACCTCGCTCGCGCCGGTGACGAGGCGGTGCTCTTCGGACCTGGCGACCGCGGGGAGCCCACGGCGGAGGACTGGGCGCGGGCGGCCGGCACCATCGGCTACGAGATCGTCACCCGCATCGGGCCCCGCGTCCCCCGCGTGTACCTCGGCGCCCGCGAGGACGCCCCCGTGCGCGAGGACGCGGGCGCGGAGCGGAGAGGCACGGCGTGAGCGAACCGGGCTGGACGCGGCTCGCCGGAGCGGCGCTGGGAGTGGTGGCCGCCGGGGTGGCGGTGGAGCGGCTCACCGTGCAGCGCTCGGTCCGCCGCAAGGCCCGGCTGGCGCTCGACGCGACCGGGCCGTACGGCACGCTGCGCGGCACCGTGGGCACGGCCGCCGCTGACGACGGCACCGAGCTGCACTACGAGGTCGACGAGCCCGCCCGGCCACCGGTCCGCCGGCGCTTCCGCTGCACGGAACCGGTGCCCACCGTGGTGTTCAGCCACGGCTACTGCCTCACCCAGGACTCCTGGCACTTCCAGCGTGCCGCGCTGCGCGAGCTGGGAAACGTACGGGCCGTCTACTGGGACCAGCGCAGCCACGGCAGGTCGGAGCGCGGCCGGGCCCAGGCGGTGGGAGCGTCCGGCACCGTCCCGGTCAGTATCGAGCGGCTGGGCCGCGACCTCAAGGCGGTCCTGGACGCCGCCGTACCGCAGGGGCCGGTACTCCTCGTCGGCCATTCGATGGGCGGCATGACCATGATGGCGCTGGCCGACCAGTATCCCGACTGGGTGGCCGAGCGGGTGGTCGGAACGGCGTTCGTCGCCACCTCCGCGGGCGGGCTCGGCGAGGTCACCTACGGGCTGCCCGCCGCCGGGATGAAGGCACTGCAACGCGTGGTGCCGGGCGTCCTCCAGACGCTCGCCGGCTACACCGCGCTGGTGGAGCGCGGTCGGGCGGCGACCGCCGACCTGCTGGCCGGGCTCGTCAAGCACTACTCGTTCGGGGAGCCCCGTACGGTCGATCCCGCCGTCGCCAGGTTCGCCGAGAGGATGATCGAGAGCACCCCGATCGATGTGGTCGCGGAGTTCTACCCGGCGTTCCACCGCCACGAGAAGACCGACGCGCTGCCCTCCTTCGACGACCGGTCGGCCCTGGTGATCGCGGGCGACCGCGACCAGCTCACCCCGCACGCGCACAGCGAGGCGATCGCCTCGCTGCTGCCGAACGCGAAGCTGGAGATCGTCCCGGACACCGGGCACCTGCTGATGCTGGAGCGCCCCGAACTGCTCGGCGAGCGGCTGGCGGAGCTGCTGGAGCGCGTCACCGGGCCGGCCCCCCGCTCGTAGCGGGCGTGAGGTCGGACCGGGGGAGCCCTTAGCATCGGGGCCATGCAGAACCGGATCACCGTGGACACCCCGGAAGAGATGCAGGAACTGGGCCGCAGGCTGGCCGCTGCGCTGCGGCCCGGAGACCTGGTGCTGCTCACCGGCGAACTCGGCGCGGGCAAGACGACCCTGGCCCGCGGGCTCGGCGCCGGACTCGGGGTGCGCGGTGCCGTGACCTCGCCGACCTTCGTCATCGCCCGGGTCCACCCCTCGCTCACCGGCGGCCCCCCGCTGGTGCACGTGGACGCCTACCGGCTGACCGGCGGTCTGGACGAGATGGAGGACCTGGACCTGGACGTCTCGCTGCCGGAGTCGGTGGTGCTGGTGGAGTGGGGCGACGGCAAGGTCGAGGAGCTGTCGGACGACCGGCTGCACGTGGTGATCGAGCGCGCCCTCGGCGAGGACCGTCCCCTGGGCGAGGCCGGAGCCGGGACCAGGGCCGCCGGCGGGGGGCCGGAGGCCGGGGGCGCTGCGGGGACGGTGGTGGCGGAGCCGGTGGACCGGCGGATCGTCATGCTGACAGGGGTGGGGCGCCGCTGGCAGGAGGCCGCACCGGTCGCGCTCGGACGCCCCTGAGCGTCTCTTCCCGGCTCCGCGCCGGCTGCTGCGTCCGGCGCGGAGCCGGGGCCGGCGCGGTGGGGACTCCGCGGGCGACGTGCGCCGGAGCGTCCGGGGCGGTGGGGCGTGCGCCGGTGTGGGCCGATCCGGTACATGTTCCGACGGGCTGTCGGTAAAATCTTGCGCAGGGCACCCACCCCGTGGTCCCATGGGAGCATGGGGCGGTTAGGTTCGCCTAACTTGAGCGTCCGAGGAGGGACAATGCCGGATCGGGAGCGCACATCGCCGCCGGACTTCCCGCCGTTCGCCGCGCTGCTCGCAGCCGGAGACGCCGCGAAGGCCGTCTCCACTCCACCGTCGCCCGCCCGCCGTCCGCGGCCGGCCGAATCCGCGCCGGAGGCCGCTGCCGCCCAGGGGCCGGAGGCCGACGGGACCCCGAGCGCCGAGCCGGTGCGGCAGACCGCCCGGACCGCGGAGGACGCGCGGCCCTTCCCGCCGCAGCACCTCCCGGAGCCGAGGCCGAGGCGGAAGCCGGACGCCGCCTGAGCGCACGCGGGCGTCCGCCGAGCCGGTCCGGCCGCCGCATCCGGCTCACCCTCACCGGCCGCCGCGCC
Organism: Streptomyces sp. TAA040; assembly: GCF_000424845.1. Taxonomy (NCBI): domain Bacteria; kingdom Bacillati; phylum Actinomycetota; class Actinomycetes; order Kitasatosporales; family Streptomycetaceae; genus Streptomyces; species Streptomyces sp. TAA040. The sequence goes on from NZ_AUKR01000006.1 coordinate 25,266, forward strand.
CGTCTCAGGGGACGACGACGACCTCGGTTCCGACGGTCGCGAAGACCCACATGGCCTCGCCGTCCTCGCGCTCCTCGCGGATGCCGCCGGCCTTCTGCGCCATCTCCGGGTCGGGCTCGGTGTCCTCTACGGCGGCGCTGAACCCGATCGTGGTGCCCCCGGCCTGGGTGAACCGGACGACGTTCTCCACCGGCACCCCGTCCGAGCCGGTGACCTCCGCGGAGCGGGAGGTGACCGCGTAGGCGCCGGGCAGCGGGTCGACGTTCCCGGGGACGACCTCGTACGTCCGGGCCACCTTCTCGCTCTCGTCCACCAGCCACACGCGCTCGGCGGCGAGGCCGTACACCACGCGGCGGCCGGTGCCGGAGTCCTGCGGCAGCGCCTCCGGGTCCGGGGCGGCCTCCTGGGAGGCGGCCGGTTCGGCGGACTGCTCGGCGACCGGCTTCCGCGCGGCGGCCTCCTCCTGAGCGGCGGACGCCTGGACCGCCAGCACGCTGACCGCGCCCAGCGCCGCCGTGGTCAGCCCGGCCACGAACCATCCCGCACCGTTGCGTGCCACCGTGCGTCACCTTTCGTACAGCAGACTTGATCGTACGAGTGACCGTAACAGTCCGGACCGGAGAACCTGACGGACCGCCACCGCTGCTCGCGTCCCTGCCGCGCCCTGCCGCGCCGCGGGCGCCGCCCCCGCGGGCGGGCCGCGAGTGGCGGGCCCCCACCGCGGGCGCCGTAGGCTTGGCTCCGTGCTGCTGCTCGCGCTGGATACCGCCACCCCCGCCGTGACCGTCGCCCTCCACGACGGGCGGCGGGTCCTCGCCCGCTGCGACGAGGTCGACGCCCGCCGCCACGGTGAGCTGCTGCTGCCCGCCGTGGACCGCATGCTGCGCGAGGCCGGGCGCGGACTGGCCGAGGTCACCGGCATCATCGTCGGTGTCGGCCCGGGCCCCTACACGGGGCTGCGGGTCGGCCTGGTCACCGCCGCCGCCTTCGGCGCCGCCCGCGACGTGCCGGTGCACGGCCTGTGCACACTGGACGGCCTCGCCTTCGCCGCCGGGCTCGACGAACCCTTCGTCGTCGCCACCGACGCCCGGCGCAAGGAGGTCTACTGGGCCCGGTACACCGACGCCAGGACCCGCGGCACCGAGCCGGCCGTCGACCGGCCCGCCGACCTCGACGGGATGGCGGGCCTCCCGGCGGTGGGCGCCGGCGCCGCGCTCTATCCCGAGACCTTCACCGGCTTCCGCCCCGAACTGCCGGTGCACCAGTCGGCTGCCGGGCTCGCCGCGCTCGCCGCCGAGCGGCTCGCCGCCGGCGGCGCCGGACTCCTGCCGCCGCAGCCCCTCTACCTGCGCCGCCCCGACGCCCAGGTGCCTGCGAACTACAAGGTGGTCACCCCGAAGTGACCACCACGGGGGCCGAGGTGACGCTGCGCGAGATGCGCTGGTGGGACATCGCACCGGTGCTCGTCCTGGAGCACCGGCTGTTTCCGGAGGACGCGTGGTCACCGGGGATGTTCTGGTCCGAGCTCGCCCGTGCGCGCGGCCCGGGGGCCGGCCGTCGCTACGTCCTGGCGGAGACGCCGCAGGGCGGGGTGGCCGGCTACGGCGGTTTCGCGGCAGTCGAGGGCACCGGCGACATCCAGACCATCGCCGTCGCCCCCGAGCACCAGGGCACCGGACTGGGAGCGCGGCTGCTGTCCGAACTGCTGGCCGCGGCCACCGCCTTCGAGTGCGCCGAGGTGCTGCTGGAGGTCCGGGTGGACAACCCGCGTGCCCAGCGGCTGTACGAGCGCTTCGGCTTCGAGCCGCTCGGCTTCCGGCGCGGCTACTACCAGCCGGGCAACGTCGACGCGCTCGTGATGCGCCGCCCGCACACCGCCGCCCCCGTCGAGCCCCCGCCCTCCTCCGGGCCCGCGCCCGGCAGCCCGCCCGCCGGGGAAGCGGAAACCGACCACCCTCCGGAGCAAGGAACGACCACCCATGGCTGACGAGCCGCTTGTCCTCGGTATCGAGACCTCCTGCGACGAGACCGGTGTCGGCGTCGTGCGGGGGCACACCCTGCTGGCCGACGCGGTCGCCTCCAGCGTGGCGGACCACGCCCGGTACGGCGGCGTGGTCCCGGAGATCGCGAGTCGCGCCCACCTGGAGGCGATGGTTCCGACCGTGCGGCGGGCGCTCGACGAGGCCGGTGTGGCGGCCTCCGACCTGGACGGCGTCGCGGTCACCGCCGGGCCCGGCCTGGCCGGCGCGCTGCTGGTCGGGGTCAGCGCGGCCAAGGCGTTCGCCTACGCGCTGGGCAAGCCGCTGTACGGCGTCAACCACCTCGCCTCGCACATCTGCGTCGACCAACTGGAGCACGGCCCGCTGCCGGAACCGACGATGGCGCTGCTGGTCAGCGGCGGCCACTCCTCGCTGCTGCTGGCCCCGGACATCACCGCGGATGTCCGCCCGCTCGGCGCCACCATCGACGACGCGGCCGGCGAGGCGTTCGACAAGATCGCTCGGATCCTCCACCTCGGCTTCCCCGGCGGCCCGGTGATCGACCGGATGGCACGGGAGGGGGACCCGGCGGCCATCGCCTTCCCGCGCGGCCTCACCGGACCCCGGGACGCCGCGTACGACTTCTCCTTCTCCGGCCTGAAGACGGCCGTGGCCCGCTGGATCGAGGCGAGGCGCCGGGCCGGGGAGGACGTTCCGGTGGCGGACGTCGCCGCGTCCTTCCAGGAGGCGGTCACCGACGTGCTCACCCGCAAGGCCGTCCGGGCGTGCCGGGACGAGGGTGTCGACCACCTGATGATCGGCGGCGGCGTCGCGGCGAACTCCCGGCTACGGGCGATGGCCGAGGAGCGGTGCGCCGCGGCGGGCATCACCCTGCGGGTGCCGCGCCCGAAGCTCTGCACCGACAACGGCGCGATGGTCGCCGCGCTGGGCGCCGAGATGGTGGCCCGCGGGCGCTCCGCGTCCGACTGGGACCTCCCGGCCGACTCCTCCCTCCCTGTCACCGAGCCGCACGTGCCCGGCAGCGGCCACCACCCGGCCTCCGGCCACGGGGCCGGCGGCCACGGCCACGCGGGCGACGGCCGGGCCCCTGACGGCCACCCGCGTGGCGGCCACACGCACGACCACGTGCACGAGCTGAGCCGGAAGAACCTGTACCGCTCCTGACCCGCCGCCCGCGTCCCCTGTACCGTCCGTCCGCCGCCCGTCCGACTCCGGGAGCCCTCCGTTGACGACTACCGCCGCCATGTGGGAAGCCCGAGCCGCCGAGGGCCGGGCGGGCGAGCTGCTCTCCTGGGCCCGTGAGCAGCGACTCACCCCGGCCCCCGTCCGGCGCGAGACCTACACCGCGCCCGGGGACCGAGTGCTGGTCATCACCTGGTGGGACGCCTCCCAGGACGCCGAGCTGCCCGAGCTGCCCGATCCGCCGCCGGAGCTGCGCGGACGCCCCGTGCACCGCTGGCGTTTCGAGCAGGTCCCCTGATCCGACGGCGGCGCCGGGCATGTCCGGCACACGTCCCGGGCGGGCGTCCTCAGTCGTCGCCCCTGGGGTTCTGGCCGATGTTGTCGGTGAGGTCCTTCTCCCGGGACGCGAGCGGGTGCTGCCCCGGTGCCGTCGGGAACTCCGGGTGGTGCAGGTCGAAGGCGGGGGACTCCGAACGGATCCGCGGCAGCGTGACGAAGTTGTGCCGCGGCGGCGGGCAGGAGGTGGCCCACTCCAGCGAGCGCCCGAAGCCCCAGGGGTCGTCGACGGCCACCCGCGGGGCGAACCGGGCCGTCCTCCAGACGTTGTAGAGGAACGGCAGCGTCGAGAGGCCGAGCAGGAACGCCCCGATGCTGGAGAGGGTGTTGAGCGCGGTGAAGCCGTCCGCGTCCAGGTAGTCGGCGTAGCGGCGCGGCATGCCCTCGGCGCCCAGCCAGTGCTGCACCAGGAAGGTCAGGTGGAAGCCGATGAAGAGCGTCCAGAAGTGGATGCGGCCGATCCGCTCGTCCAGCATCTTCCCGGTGAACTTCGGCCACCAGAAGTGGAATCCGGCGAACATCGCGAAGACCACCGTGCCGAAGACCACGTAGTGGAAGTGCGCCACCACGAAGTAGCTGTCGGTCACGTGGAAGTCGAGCGGCGGCGAGGCCAGGATGACCCCGGTCAGACCCCCGAAGAGGAAGGTGACCAGGAAGCCGACCGTCCACAGCATCGGGGTCTCGAAGCTGAGCGAGCCCTTCCACATGGTGCCGATCCAGTTGAAGAACTTCACTCCGGTGGGCACCGCGATCAGGAAGGTCATGAACGAGAAGAACGGCAGCAGCACCCCGCCCGTCACGTACATGTGGTGCGCCCAGACGGTGACCGACAGGCCCGCGATGGCGATCGTCGCGCCGATCAGCCCGATGTAGCCGAACATCGGCTTCCGGGAGAAGACCGGGATGACCTCGGAGACGATGCCGAAGAACGGCAGCGCGATGATGTACACCTCGGGATGGCCGAAGAACCAGAACAGGTGCTGCCACAGCAGCGCCCCGCCGTTCGCCGGATCGAAGATGTGCGCACCGAACTGCCGGTCGGCCTCCAGGGCGAACAGCGCCGCGGCGAGGACCGGGAAGGCCAGCAGGATCAGCACTCCGGTGAGCAGCGCGTTCCAGGTGAAGATCGGCATCCGGAACATCGTCATGCCGGGGGCGCGCATGCAGATGATCGTGGTCATCAGGTTGACGGCGGCGAGGATGGTGCCGAAGCCGGAGAGCGCCAGACCCATGATCCACATGTCCGCGCCGATGCCGGGCGAGTGCGTCATCTCCGAGAGCGGCGTGTAGGCGGTCCAGCCGAAGTTGGCGGCCCCGCCGGGCATGAGCAGGCCGCCGACCACGAGCAGCCCGCCGAACAGGAACAGCCAGTAGGACAGCATGTTCAGGCGCGGGAACGCGACGTCCGGCGCACCGATCTGGAGCGGCACGATCCAGTTCGCGAAGCCCACGAACAGCGGGGTCGCGAAGAGCAGCAGCATGATCGTGCCGTGGAGGGTGAACGCCTGGTTGTACTGGTCGTTGCTGAGGATCTGGGTGCCCGGGCGGGCGAGTTCGGCCCGCATCAGCAGGGCGAGCGCCCCGCCGAGCAGGAAGAAGGCGAAGGTCGTCACCAGGTAGAGCGTGCCGATGGTCTTGGGATCGGTCGCGGTCAGCCACCGCACCGCCCGCTGTCCCGCTCCGGGGCGAGGGGGCGGGGGCGTCGCGGTCCGGTCGGTGCGCGGTTTCGGTGACTTCAGGGCCATGCAGGTCTCCTGCCGGTAACTCGCCGGGCGGTGCCCGCCTCCGGGAGCGGCCGGCCGGAGCCGCACTCCTGCGGGGGACGACGTCGCCCGGTGGGCGTTCGGGGCTCGTGCGAGACCCCGGGTCTCCGCATTCGGTACCGTCATGCCGACGTCGCGTCCAGCCTGCCGGCGGCGCGTCGCCGGAATCAGCCCGTGCGCCGCCCGGGGTGCTCCACGGGGTGGCCCAGCAGCATGGTGGGCGCGCCCGCCACCCGGGTGAGGAAGACGGTGACGGCGTGCGGGCCGGCGAGCTTCACCCTCCGGCGCAGTTCCTCCGGTTCCACCGCGGAGCCGCGCTTCTTCACCGTCAGCACCCCGACCCGGCGCTCCCGCAGCAGCGCTCGGAGCTTCTTCAGGTGGAACGGCAGGACGTCGGTGATCTCGTACGCCCGGGCGTAGCGGGTGGGGTGCAGGGCGTCCGAGGTGACGTAGGCGATCGTCGCGTCGATCAGCCTGCCGTCCACCTCCTCGGCGACCTCGGCCACCAGGTGGGCCCGGACGACGGCGCCGTCCGGCTCGTAGAGGTAGCGGCCCACCGGGCCCGGGGCGGGGTCGGGCAGCCCGCGGCCGAGCAGTGAGTCCCCGCCGGGCAGCAGGGTGGCCCGGCGGCCCGGCCGGCCGCCGAACCAGAGCACCGCTTCCTTGACGTCGCCGCCGTCGGAGATCCACTCGGCCTCGGCGCCGTCCGGGATCGCCGCGTGCGGCACCCCCGGCGCGATCTTGAGCGCGGCGTGCGGCATCTCCTGGGCGGTGCGCACCGCCCAGGAGAGCGGGGGCGAGTACGCCTCCGGGTCGAACACCCGGCCGCGCCCGGTGCGCCGGGCCGGATCGACGAAGACCGCGTCGCAGCCGTCGAGATCCACCTCGCCCACCTCCGCGCAGCGCACCTCGATGTGCTCGGAGAGGTCCAGCGCGGCGGCGTTGGCACGCAGGACGGCACAGGTCAGCGGGGAGCGGTCCACGGCCAGCACCCGGACCCCCGCCCGGGCCAGGGCCAGCGCGTCCCCGCCGATGCCGCAGCACAGGTCGGCCAGCCGTCGCACCCCGAGGGCGGCCACCCGCTCGGCGCGGTACGCGGCCACACTCGCCCGGGTGGCCTGCTCCACGCCGTCGCGGGTGAAGTACATCCGGTCGGCGTCCCGGGCGCCGAACTTGGCCGCGGCCCGCTGCCGCAGCCGCGCCTGTTCGAGAGCGGCGGAGACCAGGGGGGCGGGGTGGGTGCGCCGCAGCCTGGTGGCGAGGGTCAGTTCCCGCTCGGGGGCGAAGTCGCGCAGCTCCGCCAGCAGCCGTTGCCCCTGCGGGGTCAGCAGGGCGGAGAAGCCGACCACCGCGTCGGGGGTGCCGCCGGACGGGTCGGGCGTGCTGTCGGACGGGTCGGTTGCTCGGGATACGGCCACACGGATCATTTTCCCCGCCCGCAGGTCATGCCGGAAACGCGGTGCCCCGGGTCGGTGGCAGCATCCGGCAATATGTCGATCATCACACAATTGCTCACCAAAGGTGGCAGAACGTCGTCGGCCGGGCGGTGGAGGCCGAGGAGGCGGTCACGGCCGAGTCCGCCTGACCGGGCCCGGCCCGGCGCTCTGGCGGCCCGGCTGCCGTCCCGGACCAGGCGTGCCGGGGGCGCCGCCCTCGTCACGCTCCTCGCCGTCTCCTGCGCGGCCACCGGAGGGCGTTCGTCCGGCGGCGGGGAGGACAGGGCGGGCCCCGTACACCTCGACGACCCGCTGGGCGCGACCCGCCCGGACGGGGCCGACTGGCCGCGCCTGGCCAACCCGCTGGGCGGGCCGGAACTCGCGCTCGGCGCTCCGCGGCGCGCGCAGGCGGAGGTGGCCGCCGGCTCGCTGCTGGCCTACGCCGAGCGGCTTCGCCGGGCCGAGGCCCGGCGGGTCGCCGCCGCGAAGCGCTGGAAGGTCGAGGACCTGCCCCTGCGTCCGCCGGAGCCGCCGGACCGGCGGGTGCGGGCGGAGAGTGATTCCGGGCATCTCGCCGGTCCGGGCCTGCCGCCGGTGGTCACCCGGGTGCCCACCGACGACAAGGTCGTCTTCCTGACCATCGACGACGGCCACGAGAAGGATCCCGACCTGCTGCGCATGCTGCGCGAGCTGGAGGTTCCCTACAGCGCCTTCCTGGCCGACTACGTCTCCAGCGACGACTACGGCTACTTCCGGCGGATGCACCGGAACGGGGCGGCCATCCACAACCACACCCTCACCCACCCGGAGATGAACCGGCTCTCCTACGAGGAGCAGCGCCGGGAGATCTGCGGTCAGCAGGAGATCCTGGAGAAGGAGATCGGGCAGACGCCCGGGCTGTTCCGGCCGCCCTACGGCGCCTACGACCGGGACACCCTGAAGGCGGCGGCCTCCTGCGGGATCAGGGCCGTTCCGCTTTGGGCGGAGGAGGCGTGGGCCGAGCGGTTCGACTGGGGGCGGCTGGACCAGAAGTTCCACCCGGGGGACATCATCCTCACGCACTTCCGCGGCCCGGAACACTGGGACGGCACCATGACCGACATGGTGCGCAGGACCCTGCGCACCGTCACCGACCAGGGCTTCGCCGTGGCCCGCCTGGAGGACTACCTCTGAGTCGCGCTCCGGGCCCCCGGGTGTCCGAAGGACGCCGCCGCGACCGTTCGGCGGCACAGAATTGGCACTCGGCTTGACCGAGTGCTAGCGGCGGCATAATGTCGGCGTTGGCACTCTCACTCAGGGAGTGCCAAGAGTGCGACGGGAAGATCCGGCACCCGCGACGACGGATCGGCCAGGTCGCCACCCCAGACATTTACACCCCGCTGAGATCTCCGAAGGGGGAGGTCGGATCGTGACGACCGCCAGCTCCAAGGTTGCCATCAAGCCGCTTGAGGACCGCATTGTGGTCCAGCCGCTCGACGCCGAGCAGACCACGGCCTCGGGCCTGGTCATTCCGGACACCGCGAAGGAGAAGCCGCAGGAGGGCACTGTCCTCGCGGTGGGCCCGGGCCGGTTCGAGGACGGCAAGCGCGTCGAGCTCGACGTCAAGGTCGGCGACATCGTGCTGTACAGCAAGTACGGCGGTACCGAGGTGAAGTACAACAACGAGGAGTACCTCGTCCTCTCGGCTCGCGACGTTCTCGCGATCGTCGAGAAGTAAGTCACCCAGGTTTTTCCGATCCGCGCCCCGGTTCCCGCGTCTGACAGCCGGGGGCCGGGGCGCGGTTCGTATGTTGAGGACTGAGAGGACACCCGTAAGCCATGGCGAAGATCCTGAAGTTCGATGAGGATGCCCGTCGCGCCCTCGAACGCGGCGTCGACAAGCTCGCCGACACCGTCAAGGTGACCATCGGCCCCAAGGGCCGCAACGTCGTCATCGACAAGAAGTTCGGCGCCCCGACCATCACCAACGACGGCGTCACCATCGCCCGTGAGGTCGAGGTCGAGGACCCGTACGAGAACCTGGGCGCCCAGCTCGTGAAGGAGGTGGCGACCAAGACCAACGACATCGCGGGTGACGGCACCACCACCGCCACCGTGCTGGCCCAGGCGCTGGTCCGCGAGGGCCTGCGCAACGTCGCCGCCGGCGCGTCGCCCGCCGCCCTGAAGAAGGGCATCGACGCCGCCGTCAAGGCCGTCTCCGACGACCTGCTCGCGTCGGCCAGCCCGATCGACTCCAAGGAGGACATCGCCTCCGTCGCCGGGCTGTCCGCCCAGGACAAGCAGGTCGGCGAACTGATCGCCGAGGCGATGGACAAGGTCGGCAAGGACGGTGTGATCACCGTCGAGGAGTCCCAGACCTTCGGCCTGGAACTCGACTTCACCGAGGGCATGGCCTTCGACAAGGGCTACCTGTCGCCCTACATGGTCAGCGACCAGGAGCGTATGGAGGCCGTCCTCGACGACCCGTACATCCTGATCCACCAGGGCAAGATCGGTTCCATCCAGGACCTGCTGCCGCTGCTGGAGAAGGTCATGCAGGCCGGCGGCTCCAAGCCCCTGCTGATCATCGCCGAGGACGTCGAGGGCGAGGCCCTCTCCACGCTCGTCGTGAACAAGATCCGCGGCACCTTCAACGCCGTCGCGGTGAAGGCTCCCGGCTTCGGCGACCGCCGCAAGGCGATGCTCGGCGACATGGCCACCCTCACCGGCGCCACCGTCATCGCCGAGGAGGTCGGCCTCAAGCTCGACCAGGCCGGCCTCGAGGTGCTCGGCAGCGCCCGCCGCGTCACCGTCACCAAGGACGACACCACCATCGTCGACGGTGCCGGCAAGACCGAGGACGTGCAGGCCCGGGTCGGCCAGATCAAGGCCGAGATCGAGTCCACCGACTCCGACTGGGACCGCGAGAAGCTCCAGGAGCGCCTCGCCAAGCTCGCCGGCGGCGTCTGCGTGATCCGCGTCGGCGCGGCCACCGAGGTGGAGCTCAAGGAGAAGAAGCACCGCCTGGAGGACGCCATCTCCGCGACCCGCGCCGCGGTCGAGGAGGGCATCGTCTCCGGTGGTGGTTCCGCCCTGGTGCACGCCGCCAAGGTGCTGGAGGGCAGCCTCGGCAAGACCGACGACGAGGCCACCGGTGTCGCCGTCGTGCGTCGCGCCGTGGTCGAGCCGCTGCGCTGGATCGCCGAGAACGCCGGCCTGGAGGGCTACGTCATCACCTCCAAGGTCGCCGAGCTCGACAAGGGCCAGGGCTTCAACGCGGCCACCGGCGAGTACGGCGACCTGGTCAAGGCCGGCGTCATCGACCCGGTGAAGGTCACCCGTTCCGCGCTGGAGAACGCCGCGTCCATCGCCTCGCTGCTGCTCACGACCGAGACCCTGGTCGTCGAGAAGCCGGCCGAGGAAGAGGACGCGGGCCACGGCGGCCACGGCCACTCGCACTGACCCGTCCGGCCGGACGGGTCCGTCCCCGGCGGGGCTTCCCGCCGGACGGCCGTCCGGCCGGGGTTCCGCGAACGGGCGGGGGCGGGCACACCCCGATTCCGGGGCGCGCCCGGCCCCGTCCGTGTTTCCGTGCCGCTCCGCCGTGTTCCGTGCCGCCTTCCCGGAGCGTGCGGGCGCCGCGCCTTCCGCAGGTCGCGGGCGCGGGCCGTCCCGGCCGCGTCAGCGCGGGCCGTACCGGCGGCCCGTCCCCGAGGTGAGCTTGGCCAGGAGCCCGCGCGGGACCAGCTTGCTGGCGCCGACCAGCGTCTTGTACCGCGGATCGGGGACCGAGAGTGTCCGCCCCCGGGCGAGGTCGCTCAGTGCGGCGTCCACCACCCGGTCGGCCTCCAGCCACATCCAGTCCGGGGTGCCGTCCACCTGCATCCCGGCCCGCTGGTGGAACTCCGTCCGGACGAAGCCGGGGCAGAGCGCCATCAGCCGCACCCCGGAGCCGGCCAGATCCTGCGCGGCGCCCTGGGTGAACTGCGCGATCCACGCCTTGCTCGCCCCGTAGGTGCCGCGCGGCACGAAGGCGGCAGCCGAGGAGACGTTGACCACGCCGCCGCGTCCCCTGGCCCGCATCTGAGTGGCGGCGGCCGAGGTCAGCCGCAGCACTGCCTCGCAGTGCACCTTGAGCATGGCCAGCTCGTCCGTCATCGGGACGTCGAGGTACCGGCCCTTGAGTCCGAAGCCGGCGTTGTTCACCAGCAGGTCGACGGGATGCGTACGGTCGGCGAGCCGGTCCTCCACCCGGGTGATGCCCTCGTCGGTGGAGAGGTCGGCGGCGAGCACCGAGGCCTCGATCCCGTGCCGGTCGTGGAGTTCCGTCGCCTGGTCGCTCAGTCGTTCGGCCGTACGGGCGACCAGCACGACGTCGTGTCGCTCCCTGGCCAGCCGTTGCGCGAAGGCGGCGCCGAGTCCGGCGGTCGCCCCGGTAATCAGTGCAGTGGTCATGAGGGGCACCGTAGCCGCCGAGGATGTCCGCGGGGGCGGCCGTGTGCTCCCCTTCCCCACCTCCGCCCCCCGGCCCCTCCCTCCCGTCCGCCGGCCCGCCGCGCGCGGATCACCCGGCGCGGACCGTCAGTCGGTGCGCACGGGGGGCGTTCGAATCCCCCCGACCGCCCCCGAGGTGCGCTGCGACAGCGGGGTGCTGTCACCCGCCGGACCGCCCGGCCCGCACCGCCTTCGGCCGGGGGCGGTGCGGGCCGGAAGCACGTGGTCCCGGGTGCCGAACGCACGGAGAAGATACGTTTCTGCGCTCGGGTCGCCACTCAGTCGTGGGAGCCGGGGACGGCGACGAGCCGGGTGCGGGCCCGTCCCATCAGCTCCTCGCGTTCGTCCTCGGTGAGGCCGCCCCAGACCCCGTAGGGCTCGCGGACGGACAGGGCGTGCGCCGCGCACTCGGCGCGGACCGGACAGCGCATGCAGACCTCTTTCGCGGATGCCTCACGCGCGCTGCGGGCCGCGCCGCGCTCCCCCTCGGGGTGGAAGAACAGCGAACTGTCGACCCCGCGGCAGGCGGCGAGGAGCTGCCAGTCCCACAGGTCGGCGTTGGGGCCCGGAAGGCGGGAGAAATCTGCCATTGCTCGTCCTCTCGGAGCGTGCCGCGGTCGCCGGGCGACCGGGCTGCTTGGTTGGACCGGGTCGGGTCCTGGTGGGGGGATCAAGACGTCCAGAGCACTGCCGACCGTACATCTACCTTCTTAGTAGATGTAAATATGACTCTTTGCGAATTTACCGACAGACGCCACCAAGAGGAAGCAAAAGCGGCCAAATGGAACCCCCTTAGGGCATGGTGAAGCTGCTTGATCAGCGCGTCGGTCCGGGTCCGCGCTGTGTCCGCCGGTTCACGTGGAGTGTCGAAGGCGGAGCGTGCGGGCCGTAACTCTTTTGGGTGACCGTCGTTGAGAGTGCGGAGGCGGTTGGCGTAATCGTCGTTCGGGCGCACGTCCGAGGCGGTCGACCGCACAGGTGACGATTCGTAACAGCCTGGAGGCACAAGGTGACGTGCATCAGCAGCGGGGGGCGGCCATGACTTCCGTCCTCGTTTGCGACGACTCCCCGCTCGCACGAGAGGCGCTGCGCCGTGCGGTGGCGACCGTGCCCGGTGTCGAGCGGGTGACGACGGCCGCCAACGGCGAGGAAGTCCTCCGCCGATGGGGAGCCGACCGGTCCGACCTCGTCCTGATGGACGTCCGGATGCCCGGTCTGGGCGGAGTGGAGACGGTGCGCCGGCTGCTCTCGGCCGACCCGGGTGCCCGCATCATCATGTTGACGGTGGCGGAGGACCTCGACGGGGTCGCGCTCGCCGTCGCGGCCGGTGCCCGCGGGTACCTGCACAAGGACGCCTCGCGTGCGGAACTGCGGGCCACCGTCACCCAGGCGCTGGCCGACCCGACCTGGCGGCTCGCCCCCCGCCGGCTGCGGTCCGCGGAGATGGGTGCCGCGCCGACCCTCACGGCGCGGGAGATCCAGGTGCTCGAAGGGATGAGCCACGGCCGGTCGAACGCCGAGATCGGCCGGGAGCTCTTCCTCTCCGAGGACACCGTCAAGACGCACGCGCGGCGGCTGTTCAAGAAGCTGGGGGCCTCGGACCGCGCGCATGCGGTGGCCCTCGGCTTCCGCTGGGGGCTGGTGCGCTGAGGAGTCCGCCGCGAGGGCGCGGTGTTCGCCGCCCCGGTCCACCGGGGCGGCGAACACCGCGCCCTCGCGCTTGGGCCCCGGTCGTCCGCGTCGGTCCCGCTCCCGCACGGGCCTGGTCGTCCGAGGACGAAAGGCCGCGGGCTCCGCACTTCGCCGCACGATGACGCATGCTTGGGGTGTGACTCCTCCCCGGCGCTCGCCGGGGCCTCTCACCAAGCCGCGAGAGGCCCCGGAGCGGAACGGGCCGTATCGGTGCCGCACGGTGCCGGTGGGGTCGAGGTCCGTCGACCGGGGCGGTGCGGATCAACCCGATGGGGGAGGCTGGCGGGATGGGCCCAGGTGCAGTCCGGCATAACGCTTCGGTGCACAACCAACGGCACGGTGCGACGGAAACCGGGGCTTCGGTGCACCATGGACCGATGCGCGATGACGAGCCCCCGGCCGTCCCGGCCATCGGCACCCTCGTCCGGCGTGCCGGGGAGGGGGATGAGCAGGCCACTCACGACCTGCTCGCGCATGTGCACCCGCTCGCGCTCCGCTACTGCCGCGCCCGGCTGAGCCGGCTGCCCGGTGACGCCCGCCACTTCGTGGACGACCTGGCACAGGAGGTCTGCCTCGCGGTGCTGTGTGCTCTGCCACGTTACCGGGACACCGGGAAGCCCTTCGAGGCCTTCGTGGTGGCCATCGCTCAGCACAAGGTCGCCGACCTCCAGCGTGCCGCGATGCGGCACCCCGGCTCGACCGCGGTGCCCTCGGAGGAGATGCCCGAGCAGCCCGACGACTCGCTCGGCCCGGAGGAGCGGGCGCTGCTCAGCAGCGACACCGCGTGGGCCAAGAAGCTGCTCGCGAACCTTCCGGACCACCAGCGGGAGCTGATCCTGCTGCGGGTCGCGGTCGGCCTGACGGCGGAGGAGACCGGCCAGGTGCTGGGCATGTCGCCGGGTGCCGTCCGGGTGGCGCAGCACCGGGCGCTCAGCAGACTGCGGGCGCTCGCCGAGCAGTAGCACCACGGGCGCCGCCGAACGGCGGAACACGGTCCGCGCCGGACCGTCCGGGCGTGTCGTGCACCGTCGGATGGTCGGCGGACGGGAAGTCCGCACCCGTGCGGCGGTACCCCGTTCGGCCGCTAGCATGGACGAACGTGCGGGGGCAAGACCACTGGGGAAGGTGCCATGACTGACAACGTCGACGGAGTACCCGAGAAGTTCGCGATGCTCGGGCTGACCTACGACGACGTGCTGCTGCTGCCGGGCGAGTCCGATATGGCACCGCAGGACATCGACACCTCCTCCCGGGTGTCGCGCAACGTACGGGTCAACGTCCCGCTGCTCTCGGCCGCGATGGACAAGGTCACCGAGGCCCGGATGGCGATCGCCATGGCCCGGCAGGGCGGCGTGGGCGTGCTGCACCGCAACCTGTCCATCGAGGACCAGGCGGCCCAGGTGGACCGGGTCAAGCGCTCCGAGTCCGGCATGGTGACCGACCCGATCACCATCCGTCCCGACGCCACCCTGCGCGAGGCCGACCAGCTCTGCGGCCGGTTCCGGATCAGTGGCGTCCCGGTGACGGACGCGGCCGGCAAGCTGCTCGGCATCGTCACCAACCGCGACATGGCCTTCGAGTTGGACCGCGAGCGCCAGGTCCGCGAGGTGATGACCCCGATGCCGCTGGTCACCGGCGCCGTCGGCATCGCCCGAGAGCAGGCGATGCAGCTGCTGCGCCGGCACAAGATCGAGAAGCTGCCGCTCGTCGACGGCGAGGGACGGATCAAGGGCCTCATCACCGTCAAGGACTTCGTCAAGGCGGAGAAGTACCCCGCCGCGGCCAAGGACGCCGAGGGCCGCCTGCTGGTCGGTGCCGCCGTCGGTGTCGCCGGCGACGCCTACGAGCGCGCCCAGGCGCTGATCGAGGCCGGGGTGGACTTCGTCGTGGTGGACACCGCGCACGGGCACTCCCGGCTGGTCGGCGACATGATCGCGAAGATCAAGTCGCACCACGCCGTCGACGTGGTCGGCGGGAACATCGCCACCAGGGACGGCGCCAAGGCGCTGGTGGACGCCGGCGCCGACGGCATCAAGGTCGGTGTCGGCCCCGGTTCGATCTGCACCACCCGCGTCGTCGCCGGCATCGGCGTCCCGCAGGTGACGGCGATCCACGAGGCCGCGCAGGCCGCGAAGGCGGCCGGTGTCCCGGTCATCGGCGACGGCGGCCTCCAGTACAGCGGCGACATCGCCAAGGCGCTCGTCGCCGGCGCCGACACGGTCATGCTGGGCAGCCTGCTCGCGGGCTGCGAGGAGTCGCCCGGCGAGCTGCTGTTCATCAACGGCAAGCAGTTCAAGTCCTACCGGGGCATGGGCTCGCTGGGCGCGATGCAGACCCGCGGCGAGCAGCGCTCCTTCTCCAAGGACCGCTACTTCCAGGAGAACGTCAGCGGGGACGACAAGCTGATCCCCGAGGGTGTCGAGGGCCAGGTGCCCTACCGCGGTCCGCTCTCGGCCGTGGTGCACCAGCTGGTCGGCGGTCTGCGGCAGTCGATGTTCTACGTCGGCGGCCGCACCGTCCCGCAGATGCAGGAGCACGGCAGGTTCGTCCGGATCACCGCGGCGGGGCTCAAGGAGAGCCACCCGCACGACATCCAGATGACCACCGAGGCGCCGAACTACTCCCGCCGCTGACCGACCACCGGCCGCTGACCGACCACCGGCCGCTGACCGACCACCGGCCGCTGACCGACCACCGGCCGCTGACCGACCACCGGCCGCTGACCGACCACCGGCCGATCGCCGACCACCGGCCGATCGCGGCGGCCCGCGGACTTCGGCGCCCCGGGCGGACGGGGGCGCCGCCGGGGCCGTGCCCGGACCACCACCGCACGCCCGGCCGCGCGTACCGTGTCGGCGACAGAGGGGCACCACGAGAGTGAAGGGCAGTTCCACGTGACTGAGATCGAGATCGGGCGCGGCAAGCGCGGGCGCCAGGCGTACGCCTTCGACGACATCGCCGTCGTGCCGAGTCGGCGCACCCGCGACCCGAAGGAGGTCTCGATCGCCTGGCAGATCGACGCCTACCGCTTCGAGCTGCCGTTTCTGGCCGCGCCGATGGACTCGGTGGTCTCGCCGCGCACCGCGATCCGCATCGGCGAGATGGGCGGCCTCGGGGTGCTGAACCTCGAAGGGCTCTGGACCCGCCACGAGGCCCCGGAGCCGCTGCTGGAGGAGATCGCGGGCCTTGACCAGGAGACCGCCAACGCCCGCCTCCAGGAGATCTACGCCGCACCGATCCGGGAGGAGCTGATCGTCCGGCGCCTCAAGGAGGTCAGGGACTCCGGCGTCGTCACGGCGGCCGCTCTGTCGCCGCAGCGCACCGTGCAGTTCTCCAAGGCCGTGGTCGAGGCCGGGGTGGACATCTTCGTGATCCGCGGGACGACCGTCTCCGCCGAGCACGTCTCGTCCGCCGCCGAGCCGCTGAACCTCAAGCAGTTCATCTACGAGCTCGACGTCCCCGTCATCGTCGGCGGCTGCGCCACCTACACCGCCGCGCTGCACCTGATGCGCACCGGCGCGGCCGGGGTGCTCGTTGGGTTCGGTGGCGGTGCCGCGCACACCACCCGCAACGTGCTGGGCATCCAGGTGCCGATGGCCACCGCCGTCGCCGACGTGGCGGCCGCCCGCCGCGACTACCTCGACGAGTCGGGCGGCCGGTACGTGCACGTCATCGCCGACGGCGGCGTGGGCTGGTCCGGCGATCTGCCGAAGGCCATCGCCTGCGGCTCCGACGCGGTGATGATGGGCTCCCCGCTGGCCCGTGCCGCGGACGCGCCCGGACGCGGCCACCACTGGGGCATGGAGGCGGTCCACGAGGACGTGCCGCGCGGCAAGAAGGTGCACCTGGGCACGGTCGGCACCACCGAGGAGATCCTGACCGGGCCCTCGCGCATCCCGGACGGCTCGATGAACTTCTTCGGCGCGCTGCGCCGCGCGATGGCCACCACCGGCTACTCCGACCTCAAGGAGTTCCAGCGGGTCGAGGTGACGGTCTCCCGCTCCCGCTGACCGGCCGCGCCCGCCGTCGGGTGCGGCGCCCGACGGCGGGCGTGTCAGAGGCGGTGGGCGGCGCCCGCAGGGCTGGCGCCGCGGGTGTCCAGCAGCAGCTGGGCCTTCGCGGCCAGCCCCTGGAGGTCGTAGGTGCGGTGGTGCTGGAGCAGCAGCGTCAGATCCGCACCCGCGGCGGCCTCGTAGAGCGAGTCCGCGCGCGGCACCGGCTGCCCGGCGACCCGCCACTGCTGCACGTACGGGTCGTGGAAGCTGAGTTGCGCACCGAGGTCGGTCAGCCGGGTGGCGATCTCACGCGCCGGGGCGCCCTGCTGGTCGGGCAAATCGGGCTTGTAGGTGACGCCCAGCAGCAGCACCCGGGCGCCGCGCGCCGACTTGCCGTGCTCGTTGAGCAGCGCGGTGGCCCGCTGCGTCACGTAGCGCGGCATCCGGTCGTTGACCTCCCGGGCCAGCTCCACCATCCGCAGCGGGTGGCCGAGCGTACGGCTGCGTCCGGAGAGGTAGTTGGGGTCCACCGGGACGCCGGGGCCGCCGACCCCGGGCCCGGGGCGGAAGGACTGGAAGCCGAACGGCTTCGTCTCGGCGCAGCGGATGACGTCCCACAGGTCCACGCCCAGGTCGTGGCAGAGGATCGCCATCTCGTTCACGAAGGCGATGTTGACGTGCCGGAAGTTGCTCTCCAGCAGCTTGGTCGTCTCCGCCTCCCGCAGCCCCCGGGCCCTGACCACCTTGTCGGTGAGCCGGCCGTAGAAGGCGGCGGCGGCCTCGGTGCAGGCCGGCGTCAGGCCGCCGAGGACGCGAGGGGTGTTGGCGCAGCCGTACGCCCGGCTGCCCGGGTCCAGCCGGCTCGGTGCGCAGGCCAGGTGGAAGTCGCGTCCCGCCCGCAGCCCGGATCCCTCCTCCAGCAGCGGCCGGATGATTTCCTCGGTGCTACCCGGGTACACGGTCGACTCCACGATCACGGTGGTGCGCGGTCGCAGTTGCCCGGCCAGGGCCGCCGCTCCGGCGCGCACCGCCGTGAGGTCCAGTGCGCCGTCCTCGCCGAGCGGGGTGGGGGCGCACAGCAGCGCCGTGCGGACGCGTCCGATGTCGGTGGGGTCGCTGGTGGCCCGGAAGCCGGCGGAGAGCATGCGCCGCATGCCGGCCGCGGCGATCGACCCGTCAGCGGGAGGGCGTCCGGCCGAGAGGTCGGCGACGGTCCGTTCGTCCGGGTCGAAGCCGATGGCGCCGATTCCGGCGGCGGAGGCGGACTGGGCTGCGGGGAGACCGATGTGACCGAGGCCGAGAACTGCGAGATCTGCGGGCATGGCAGCGGACATCCTTCCCGGACGTCGTGGGTTTCGGTAAGGCGAAGGGGCGCTACGTCAGGTTAAGCGCATATATGACAGATATGGTGGATTGCGCGAGCCGTGCCAGTCCCGGGTCAATGCCGTGGGAATGGGGGACGATCGGTTGGCAGCAGCCTGACGACGGTGCGACACCACGGGAGGCAACGTGAGAACAGCGGCAATGGGACCGACCGAGCGAGCCGAGGCACTCGCCCGAATGGCGGAGCGTGAACTCGACGTCCTGGTGGTCGGTGGCGGGGTGGTCGGCGCGGGCACCGTGCTGGACGCCGCGACCCGTGGCCTGTCGACGGGCATCGTGGAGGCCCGTGACTGGGCGTCGGGCACCTCCAGCCGTTCCAGCAAGCTCATCCACGGCGGGCTGCGCTACCTGGAGATGCTCGACTTCCCCCTGGTGCGGGAAGCGCTCAAGGAGCGCGGACTGCTGCTGGAGCGGATCGCCCCGCATCTGGTGAAGCCGGTGCCCTTCCTCTACCCGCTGGAGCACAAGGGCTGGGAGCGCTGGTACGCGGGCTCGGGCGTGGCGCTCTACGACGCGATGTCGCTGTCCTCCGGGCACGGCCGCGGACTGCCGGCGCACCGTCACCTGACCCGCCGCGGCGCGCTCCGCGTCGCGCCCTGCCTGAAGAAGGACGCCCTCGTCGGCGCCCTCCAGTACTACGACGCCAGCACCGACGACGCCCGTTTCGTCTCCACCCTGGTCCGCACGGCCGCCGGGTACGGCGCCTACGCGGCCAACCGCGCCCAGGTGGTCGAGTTCCTCCGGGAGGGCGAGCGGGTCGTCGGCGCCCGGATCGAGGACCTGGAGCAGGGCGGCGTGTTCGAGGTGCGGGCCAAGCAGGTGGTGAACGCCACCGGCGTGTGGACGGACGACACCCAGTCCCTGATCGCCGAGCGCGGCCAGTTCCACGTGCGCGCGTCCAAGGGCATCCACCTGGTCGTGCCCAAGGACCGCATCAACTCCTCGACGGGCCTGATCCTGCGGACCGAGAAGAGCGTGCTCTTCGTGATCCCCTGGGGACGGCACTGGATCGTCGGCACCACCGACACCGACTGGGAACTGGACAAGGCCCACCCGGCCGCGTCGAGCGCCGACATCGACTACCTGCTGGAACACGTCAACAAGGTGCTCACCACCCCGCTCACCCGGGACGACGTGCAGGGCGTGTACGCCGGGCTGCGCCCGCTGCTGGCCGGTGAGTCGGACGCCACCAGCAAGCTGTCCCGCGAGCACACCGTGGCCCACCCGGTGCCCGGGCTGGTCGTCGTCGCCGGCGGAAAGTACACGACGTACCGGGTGATGGCGAAGGACGCGGTGGACGAGGCGGTGCACGCCCTCGACCACCGGGTCGCCGAGTGCTGCACCGAGGAGGTGCCGCTCACCGGCGCGGACGGCTACTCGGCGCTGTGGAACGCCCGCGCCCGGATCGCCGCGCGTACCGGGCTGCACGTGGCACGGGTGGAGCACTTGCTCAACCGGTACGGCTCGCTGGTCGACGAGGTGCTGGAGATCGTCACCGACGACCCCCGGATGGGCGAGCCGCTCCCGGCGGCCGACGACTACCTCAGGGCGGAGATCGTCTACGCAGCCTCGCACGAGGGCGCCCGCCATCTGGACGACGTCCTGACCCGCCGCACCCGGATCTCGATCGAGACCTTCGACCGCGGCACCCGAAGTGCCCGCGAGTGCGCGGAGTTGATGGCGCCGGTTCTGGGCTGGGACCAGGGGCAGATCGACCGGGAGGTCGCCCACTACGAGAAGCGGGTGGAGGCGGAGCGCGAGTCGCAGCGCCAGCCCGACGACCGGGCCGCCGACGCGGTGCGGCTGGGCGCACCGGACATCGTCCCGCTCTGACGCTCCCCGCGGTGTCCGGCCGGTGGCGCGAACTCGGCCGGCGGCACATACGTCCCGGCGGCGGGCCTCGGTGGGCGGTGTCCACGGTGCCTGGCGTCGCGTCACCGAAGCTACGGCGTCGCCCGGTTCCGCTTCCCCCGCCGCCCTTCCGACCCGGCCCGTCCCCGTACGGGCCGGGCCGGCGGTGTGCACGGCACCGGCTCCGGGACGGCCGGAACCCGGTCCGCGACAGGCTCTGAACTCCGCCGGACCGAAGGCCGGGAGGGCCGCCGGGCGCCCTGCCGTGTCCAAGGCCCGGTCCCTTGCCCGACCGGGCCGCTCCATGGGGGACAATGGGGCAACTGCTGGGGCGTGCTGATCGCGAGGGGAAGCATGGGCGACAACGGCGACAGGGCTGTCGAAGCGGACGCCGTCACCAAGGGCAAGGAGACCGGACGGCTCCTCGCCGGGCGCTACCGGCTCGGCGGCGTCCAGGGCCGCGGTGGCATGGGCACGGTGTGGCGGGCCACGGACGAGATCCTCGGCCGCACGGTCGCGGTGAAGGAACTGCGGTTCCCCACCGACATCGACGAGGAGGAGAAGCGCCGCCTCATCACCCGTACGCTGCGGGAGGCCAAGGCGATCGCCCGCATCCGCAGCGGCAGCGCGGTCACCGTCTTCGACGTGGTCGACGAGGACGACCGCCCGTGGATCGTGATGGAACTGGTCGAGGGCAACTCGCTGGCCGATGTGATCCGCGAGGACGGCCCGTTGGAGCCGCGCCGGGCGGCGGAGGTCGGGCTGGCGATCCTCGGAGTGCTGCGGGCCGCGCACCGCGAGGGCATCGTGCACCGTGACGTCAAACCCTCGAACGTGCTGATCGAGGAGGAGACCGGCCGGGTGGTGCTCACCGACTTCGGCATCGCCAAGGTCGAGGGCGACCCCTCCGTGACCTCGACCGGCATGCTGGTCGGCGCCCCGTCGTACATCTCCCCCGAGCGGGCGCGCGGCCAACTCCCGGGCCCGCCCGCGGACATGTGGTCGCTCGGCGGCCTGCTGTACGCCGCGGTGGAGGGCCACCCGCCCTACGACAAGGGCTCGGCCATCGCCACGCTCACGGCGGTGATGACCGACCCGCTGGAACCGCCGACGAACGCCGGCGGTCTGGAGGAGGCCATCTACGGCCTGCTCCACAAGGACCCGGAGAAGCGGCTCGACAACGCGGGTGTCCGGCCGCTGCTCCAGGCGGTCCTCGACGCGCCGGAGACCCCGTCGGGGTCCGAGCAGCCTTCGCCCACCAGGACGGTGGCCCTGCCGCCCACCGCCGCTGCGGCCGGTGTCGCGGGCGGCGGGCTGCTCGGCAAGGTGGCCCGGCAGGCCACCGACCGGGCGGGGCGGGGCCGTTCGTCTTCCGGGCGTCGTGAACCGGACCGCGGGGACCACGCCGGTTCGGAGGCGGAGTCCGTGGGTAAGGCGGCTTCCGGTCCGGCCGCGGCGGGTCCGGCGGGCACCGTGGGCAGGGACCGCACGTCCCGGGCCGCCTCCGGCTCGGTCGGCGCCTCCGGGAGCCGACCGAACGGCGCGAAGGGCGCCGGAAGCGGTGCGAAGGACAGGGGTGCGAAGGGCAGCGGCGCGAGGCGCTCCGCGGCCGCCGGCGCCTCCACCCCCGGGTCCAGGTCACCCGAGGAGACCGGCAGTACGCCGTTCGCCGGGTGGCGCACGGTCAAGAGGCCGCGCGGCGTGGTCATCGCGGCGGTCGCCGTGGTGGTGCTGGGAATCCTCGGCGCGGTGCTCGCCTTCGCCTTCAACGGCAGTGACGGCAGTGACGGCAGCGACAAGGGGACCGGCGGGGACGATCGCGCCGCGTCGGCCGGCAGCGGGGACGAGGGATCCGGCGCCGAGGACGGCAAGAACTCCGGCAGCTCGGGTGAGAAGGACCCCGAGGCGGGCACCGGTGAGAAGGGCGGCGAGCAGGACGCATCCGCCGACGGCGGCGAGGACCCCGGGGCGGACGACGCCGAGGAGAACGCCTCCCAGGACGGTGAGGGGATGCCCGAGGGCTACGCGCCCTTCGCCGACGGGCAGTTCCGCTTCTCGATGGCGCTCCCGGAGGGCTGGCAGCGGGTCGGCACCGCGGGGGCCGGCTCCGGCGGCAAGTACGCGGCCGACGCGGACTCGCTGCCGAAGATACAGGTGGACTTCGGCAACAGCCCCAAGGACAACGCGGTACGTGCCTGGGAGTTGTTGGAGTCCGCCGTCCGCGGGGCGAGTTCGGGCTACGAGCAGGTCAGCATGGAGCCAGTCCAGTGGCGCGACTACCCGACCGTCTCCGACTGGCAGTTCGAGCGGGACGAGGGCGGTGAGCGGGTCCGGGTGCTCAACCGCGGCTTCAAGGTGGACGACGGGCGTGGCTACGCCATCATGATCACCTGCAAGGCGTCCGAGTGGGACGGTGAGGAGTGCGCCACCCTGCGCGACACCGCGTTCGAGACCTTCGAGCCGGCCGGCTGACAACCCGCCCGCGTGCGCCGGTGGTACGGGGGGAAACCGGAGAACGGGGGCGTACGTCTCACCGGCTGGGCGGACTTCGTCCGCCGGGCGCTCCCGCCACGTATCGTGAGTGGCAGGAGGCCGTACGTATCCGCAATCAGGCCACTGCGGAACGTTCTTGACGATGTCGCACGCTGTGGGGAGGCGTTGTGGACGAATACTCGGGTCGGCTGCTGGCCGAGCGCTACCGGCTGCCGCGCCCTCCCGCCGACGAGTACGAGTTGCGCGAGTCCCGCGCCTGGGACACCGCGAGCGGTCAGGAAGTGCTGGTCCGTCAGGTACCGCTGCCCGAAGTGGTGGACGCCGAGGTGCTGGACGGCCCGGGCGCCGGTGCCCCCCGCGGCAGGGCCTTCCGGGAGCCCGCCGACCCGGCGGTGCGGCGCGCGGTGGAGGCGGCGATGTCCGCCGCCCGCATACCGGACCATCCGCGCCTGGACCAGGTCTTCGACGTGTTCGTGGAGGACGACGGACTGTGGATCGTCAGTGAACTCGTCGCCGCCCGGCCGCTCGCGGCGGTGATGGCCGAACATCCGCTGAGCCCGCACCGCGCCGCCGAGATCGCCGCCGACCTGCTGGCCGCTCTCAGCGCGGTGCACACCTACGGCTGGACCCACCGCAACATCACCGCACGTTCCGTGCTGATCTGCGACGACGGCCGGGCACTGCTCACCGGCCTGGCCTCCGGGGCGGCCGAGGAGGCGCTGTGCGGCTACGATCCGCTGCCCACGGCCGGGCCGATGGCCCCGGAGAGCCTCCGCGGCCCCGCTGCCGCCTCCCCGGGTGCCGCCGAGCCCGTGCCTGCGGAGTCCGCGCACGCCGAGCCCGCGCCCGGCGGGCGTCACGACGGGCCCCGGGCGGCCGATCCGGAGCCGGAGTCCCACCGGGCGCCCGGTCCGGTGCCGCCGCAGGGGCGCGGGGAGGGGGAGGCGGAGCGCACCGAGCGGGCCCGCCGGGCGGCGCGTAGCGGTGCGATCGCCGCCTACCGGGCAGGCGCGGCGGCCGCCCGCAACGGCGGCCCCCCGGCCGGCGAGCCGCCCGCGGACCGCGGGGCCTCCAGCCGTGAGGAGGACGGCCGCGGGGGCGGCGGGCGGGAGCCGGTGCACGGACCGTGGGGCGGCGACAAGCCGGGCCCGGCCTCGCAGGTGCCGGACCGTTACGCGCCGGTGGTGGCGGCCTCGCACCTTCCGGACGGCTACCTCCGCCAGGAGCCCGCCGACACCTTCCCCGACAAGCTCGCCGAACCGCCGGAGAGCGTCCCCGCGGCTCCGGCCGCGGAGGACTTCGCGGACCCGGCGGACGCCGAGCCCGGCTGGGCGGAGCCGGAGCCGGACGGCCGCTACCGGGGCCCGGCCACCCCGCTGGCCGCCGAGCGGGCCCGGCAGGCGCGGATGACGATGGTCGGAGCCGTCACCGAGCGCTGGGCGCCGGAACAGGCCGGCCCGGTCTACCGGAACTGGCGGCTCGCACCGCCGGTGGGAGTGGCGGCCGATCTGTGGGCGCTGGGCGCGCTGCTGTTCCGCGCGGTCCAGGGCCATGCGCCGTACCCGGAGGAGGACGTCGCCGAGCTGGTGCAGTGCGTCTGCGCCGAGCCGCCTGCGTTCGCCGAGGAGTGCGGGGCGCTGCGGCCGGTCATCGAGTCGCTGCTGCGCCAGGACCCGACCGAGCGCACGGGCTTTGAGGAGCTGAGCGGCTGGCTGCGGTCCCTCGTGCGTTCCGCCCCTGAACCGGAGGTGGGCCGCCGGACGGTCACCGCGCAGCCGCTGCTGGAGCGGGGCCGGTCCGACCCGCGGCGGTTGCCGATCCTGCGCCGCCGGGGTGAACTCGTCCGGCGGCGCCGTGCCGCGCGGCAGGTGGTCCACGTGGAGCGGCGCCGTCACCGGAGGGCGGGGCGGGGCAGCAGCCCGCGCCGCCTCGGCCGGCTGCTGCTGGGCGCAGTGCTGCTGGGTCTGGCGGTGGCGGTGGCGTACGCGGTGCTCTTCCTGCCCACGTCGGACTCCACGGGGCAGGGCACCAACCAGCGCGGCTCGCTCGGCGACACCCCCTCGGACACGGACGACGCGGCCGACGACGAGCAGCCCTCGGCCCCGTCCGACGAGCCCGGCGGCTCGCAGGAGCCGAACGGCTCCCAGGAACCGGGCGGCACCGACGAGGCGGACGAACCCGAGAGTCCGGAGGCCCCCGGCGACTCCGAGGGGCCCGGCGGTCCGGGCGCGGCGCCGGACGGCTACCGGCTGGTCGACGACCCGGCCGGGTTCCGGGTCGCGGTGCCGGACGGCTGGGCGCGCGGCCAGACCAGCGCGGGCCAGGTCCGCTTCAGCGGCGGCGGTCTCCAGATGATCGTGGTGCCGGGACGTGACGGTACGGCGAAGTACGGCGAGGACCCGCGTGCGTACCAGCTCTCGGGGGAGCCGGAGCTGGCCGACTACCGCGACGCGGCGGGCTGGAAGACGGTCAGCGGCGTCCGCAGCATCACCGTGGGGAACACGGCGATGGCCGAGGGCGAGTTCAGCTGGGACAGCGGCGGTGACCGCATGGTGGTGCGCAACCGGGCGATGCTCCTGGGCAGCAGGTACCACGTGGTGCTGGTCCGCGGGCCGGCGGGCGAGCAGGAGGCGATCGACGCGCACTTCTCCCGGATCGTGGACACCTACCGCGCCACCGGCTGACCATATCCGCCAGTGATTGCTGGCAGATTCCGCGAAAACCGGTTACCGATGGGTATCCATCGCCGGTCCGCCGCTCTACTCTCACCGGTATGACGGAATCGGACGAGCGCAATCCGGCAGCCACGGCACCGGCCGGAGTCCGCGGCGCGGCGGACGTGGTCACCCCGCGGCTCGTCGCCCGGCTCACCCGGCCGGTACCCGGCAGCGGCACCCTCGTCAGCCACGCCCCCGCCACCGGGAAGCCGCTCGCCGAACTGCCGCACTCGTCCCCCGAGGACGTCGCGACCGCGTTCGCCCGGGCACGCACCGCCCAGCAGGTGTGGGCCGAACGACCGGTGAGGCAGCGGGCAGCGGTGCTGCTGCGTTTCCACGACCTGCTGCTGGACCGGCAGTCCGAGGTGCTGGACCTGGTCCAGCTGGAGACCGGCAAGGCCCGGCTGCACGCCCATGAGGAGGTGCAGGGAGCCGCCGTCGCCGCCCGGCACTACGGCCGCCGCGCCGCCCGCTACCTGCGGCCCCGGCGGCGCCAGGGGGCCGTGCCGGTGCTCACCCGGGTGGTGGAGCTGCACCGGCCGCGCGGCGTGGTCGGGCAGATCGCCCCGTGGAACTACCCGCTCGAACTCTCCGTCGGCGACGCCCTCCCGGCGCTGGTGGCGGGCAACGCGGTGGTGCTCAAGCCCGACACCGAAACGGCGCTCACCGCCCTGTGGGCGCGCGAACTGCTGGTCGAGGCCGGGCTGCCCGGCGACCTGCTGCAGATCGTGCTCGGCGACGGCCCGGTCGTCGGCCGGGCGGTGGTCGAGCAGGGCGACTACGTGTCCTTCACCGGGTCCACCCGCACCGGACGGGAGGTCGCCCAGCGGGCGGCGACCCGGCTGGTGGGCTGCTCGCTGGAGCTCGGCGGAAAGAACGCCATGATCGTGCTGGACGACGCCGACCCGGACCGTGCCGCGGCGGGAGCCGTCCGGGCCTGCTTCGCCTCGGCGGGCCAGCTCTGCATCTCGGTCGAGCGTCTCTACGTCCACGAGGCGGTCGCCGAGGCGTTCCTCGAACGGTTCACGGCCAGGACCCGGGCCATGAAGCTGGGCAGCGCCCTGGCGTACGGGGCCGACATGGGCTCGCTCAGCTCGGCCCGCCAACTGGCCCACGTCACCCGGCACGTGGCGGAGGCGGTGGAGAAGGGCGCCACCGTGCTGGCCGGCGGCCGCGCCCGGCCGGACATCGGCCCGCTGTACCACGAGCCGACCGTGCTGGAGGGCGTCGAGCCGCCGATGGCCGTGTGCACCGAGGAGACCTTCGGCCCGGTCGTCTCGGTCACCCGCTTCACCGACCCGGCGGAGGCGGTCGCGCTGGCCAACGACACCCGGTACGGCCTGAACTCCAGCGTCTGGTCCGGCTCCACCCGCCGGGCCCGCGCGGTGGCCGCCCGGTTGCGCACCGGCACGGTGAACATCAACGAGGGCTACGCCGCCGCCTACGGCAGCGTGCGCGCCCCGATGGGCGGCATGGGCGAGTCCGGCATCGGCCGACGGCACGGCGCCGAGGGCATCCTCAAGTACACCGAGCCGCAGACCGTCGCCCAGCAGCGGCTGCTGCCGCTCGCGCCCTCCCTCGGGATGACCGACGAGACGTACAGCAAGGCCCTCACCGGTTCGCTCAGAGCCTTCAAACGGCTCGGACTGGGCTGACCCCGCCGCCTCGCCGACCAGCACTTCTTCCAGGAGGACTCCATGTCGCACGACAGGGCTGCCCGGAACCGGTCCGGCCCCGCCGATCCCGGGAGCGCCCCCCGGTCCCCCGACGCGGACGTGCCCGAGGCGTACGACTACGACGTGCTCGTGGTCGGCTCCGGGTTCGGCGGATCGGTCACCGCGCTCCGGCTGACCGAGAAGGGATACCGGGTCGGCGTCCTGGAGGCAGGCCGGCGGTTCACCCCCGGAACCCTGCCGAAGAACTCCTGGAACCTGCGCAACTACCTCTGGGCACCGGCACTCGGCCTGTACGGCCTCCAGCGCATCCACCTGCTGAGCAACGTGATGATCCTCGCCGGGGCCGGGGTGGGCGGCGGCTCGCTCAACTTCGCCAACACCCTCTACGTCCCCCCGGAGCCCTTCTTCCGGGACCGCCAGTGGAGCGGTATCACCGACTGGCAGGACGAGTTGCGGCCACACTACGACCAGGCGAGCCGGATGCTGGGAGTGCGGACCAATCCGACCGTCACTCCCTCCGACGTGCATCTCCGGGCCGCGGCCGAGCGGATGGGGGTGGGCGACACCTTCCACCTCGCCCCCGTCGGCGTCTTCTTCGGCGACGGCCGGGACGCCGACGGCCGGACCACCGCGGCCCCGGGCGAGGAGGTGCCCGACCCGTACTTCGGCGGCGCGGGTCCGGCCCGCCGGGCCTGCACGGAGTGCGGCGAGTGCATGACGGGCTGCCGGCGGGGCGCCAAGAACACCCTCACCGAGAACTACCTCCACCTCGCGGAGCACAACGGCGCCGAGGTGCGCCCGATGACGACCGTCACCGCGGTCGAGGAGGACAGCCGCGGCGGCTTCCTGGTCTCGACCGTCCGCACCGACCGGCGCCGCCGCGGGCCGGGGCGCGTGCTCACGGCCGGGCGGGTGGTGCTGGCCGCAGGCACCTACGGCACCCAGACCCTGCTGCACCGGATGCGCGACGAAGGCCGCCTGCCGCGGCTCTCCCCGCGGCTGGGCCACCTCACCCGGACGAACTCCGAGGCGCTCGTCGGCGCCCGGGCGGTCGAGCGCCGCTACCGGCGCAAGCACGGTCCGGACGCCCGGCCGGACTTCACCCGGGGGGTCGCGATCACCTCGTCCATCCACCCGGACGCCGACACCCACGTCGAGCCGGTGCGGTACGGCAGGGGGTCCAACGCGATGGGCGCGCTGACCACGCTCCAGCTCCGGCAGGGCAGCCGGCTGCCCGCGCTCCTCGCCCACCTGGTGACCTGCGCCCGGCAGCCGGTGCGGTTCCTGCGCTCGCTCTCCTACCGCAAGTGGTCGGAGCGGACCATCATCGGTCTGGTGATGCAGACCCACGACAACTCGCTCAGCACCTTCCGCAAGGACAAGGGCCTCGGCAAGGGCCTGCTCACCGCCCGCCAGGGGCACGGCGCGCCCAATCC
Source organism: Streptomyces sp. TAA040 (assembly GCF_000424845.1). Lineage (NCBI taxonomy): Bacteria > Bacillati > Actinomycetota > Actinomycetes > Kitasatosporales > Streptomycetaceae > Streptomyces > Streptomyces sp. TAA040. Next base: position 53,699 of record NZ_AUKR01000006.1, read on the forward strand.
GGTCCACATCCCGCAGGGGGCCGAGACGGCCCGGGCGCTCGCCGAGGAGGTGGGCGGTTTCGCCGGCACCAACGTCGGCGAGCTGCTGGGCACACCGCTGACCGCGCACTTCCTCGGTGGCTGCCCGATCGGCGCGGACGCCGGGACCGGTGTCATCGACCCGTACCACCGGCTCTGGGGCCACCCGGGCATCTCGGTGGTGGACGGGGCGGCCGTCTCGGCCAACCTGGGCGTCAACCCGTCACTGACGATCACCGCGCAAGCGGAACGCGCGATGTCGCTCTGGCCGAACAAGGGCACGCGCGACCCCCGGCCCGGGCAGGACGCGGCGTACGTCCGGCTGCCCGCGGTGCCGCCGACCGCACCCGCGGTGCCCGCCGAGGCGTTCGCGGCCCTCCGGCTGCCGGTCCTGCCCGCTCCTGTTGTGCCGCCGCGGCGCACCGGGTGAGTGCGGCCACCGGCCCGGCGGGTGCACGCCGGACCGGTGGCCCGTGCCGGGCCGGTACGGTGGCGCCGCCCTGGACGGTCCGAACTACGACGAGTGGGAGTACGTCGCTGATCCGGCCGACTGCCGGCCGCTGGCGAGCCTGGTCGGCAGCGGGCCGGTCGCGACGGTCAACCGTCAAGTGGAGCTCGGCGAGGTTCTGCCGGCCCCCGGCGTGGACGTCCCGTTGCGCTCCTACGAGAAGGGCAGCGCCGAGAAGGTGCTGAGCGACCTCGGGAAGGCCGGCATCGCCTGCGCGGACGGCTTCACCGAGGACCGCACCCTCGCCGAGGCGACGGTGGAGAAGGTGGAGGCGCCCGCGTTCGTCGACCACTCCGATCTCGTGGACGCGTCGGTCTCCTACCGACTGCACGTCCAGGACGTGGCGGACCCCGCACTGGTCCTCACCGGGTGCCTGACCGTGCTCCGGGCCGGTTCCACGACGATGGCCTTCCGGCTGGAGTCCATGGGCGAGAAGGACCGCGAGGAGGTGCCCGCCGAGCTGATCGAGGCCCAGCTCGACCGCTACGCTCAGCAGGCCGCCTCCTGAACCCGGGCCGGGGCCTTCGGGAGGCCCCGGGGAGGCCCCGCGGCCGGGGGCCGCCCCGAGGCGCTGATCGCTCCGAGGTACGGGCCGCCCCGAGGCGCTGATCGCTCCGAGGTACGGGCCGTTCCGAGGCGCTGATCGCCTCGGGGCCCGGTCCGCTGTGCGGCGGCCGGCTCCGGGCGTCCCCGAAAGCCGGCCGCCGCGTCGTGACCGGGCTGCTGTCCCCTGCCGTCCGGTCACTGCACCGGGGCGGGGTCCCACGACAGCCGTCCTCACCTCGTCGGGAGGACGGCGTCTCACCGCACCGGTGGCGCCACCCCGATGCCGCCGGATGCATCGACGGTCAGCGGGGACACCGGTAACAACGAGGTCCGCGGCGGACCGGTCACGCTCCGTACGAGTGACGGGACGGTCTCAGGTGCGGGGGCGCCCCACGCAACTGAGCAGGTACCGCACGCCCCGGCGCACCACGGCCTGCGGCGGGTCAGACCCGCCCCCGGGAGAGCTCCAGCAGGGTCATCGCCAGTGCGGTCCCGGGGCGTCCCAGCTCCTCGCGGTACCTCCCCAGGACCTCCATCTCGCGGGAGAGGCTCACCCGTCGGCCGCCGGAGCCGATCCGGGCGCTCTGCACCCGCGCGGAGACGTCCATCCGCTCCCGCACCAGGGCGATGATCCGCCGGTCGAGGGTGTCGATCCGCTGCCGGGAGCCGACGATCAACTCCGCCGCCTCCTCCGGGGACGGTTCCTCGGCGCCGGGGGCGGGGCCGGGGGACGCCGGATCGGCGGTTCGGGCGCCGTCGGACGTGCGGCCGTCGGCGCGGGCGGGGGCGGTGCGGCCGGGGGCCTGGGGGTGCATACGGGTCTCCTGGTGTGCTCGGGGGCCCCGGAACCGACCCGGCCCGCGACGGGAAACGACAGGCGCCCCGGGCCTTGATCGGCCCGGGGCGCCTGGGAAGGTCGTTGCGGTGCGGCTCAGCAGCGCAGCCGCGACCACCCGTGGCAGCCGGTCGGGCCGGTGCCATAGGTAAACCGGAAGTGGTTCCGGTGCGGGTGCTGAGTCACCCGGCCAGTATGCCCGGCGGGACGGGACATGGCCCATGCCGGGGCCGGTAGACTCGGGTCAATCCTCCCGCTCCACCGCCGAAAGGCCGCCCCGTGGCTTCTGTGCCCACCACGCCGCACGCCGGCAGCACCCCGCCCACCGCGCCGGAACCGGGCACCGACTCCGCCCCGGGCCGCGCCGGGACTCCGGACCCGGTCCTGGTGGTCGACTTCGGCGCCCAGTACGCCCAGCTCATCGCCCGCCGCGTCCGCGAGGCCCGGGTCTACAGCGAGGTGGTCCCGTCCACCATGCCGGTGGCCGAGATGCTGGCGAAGAACCCCAGGGCGATCGTGCTGTCCGGCGGACCCTCCTCGGTGTACGCCGAGGAGGCGCCCACGGTCGACCGCGCGCTGTTCGAGGCCGGGGTGCCGGTGTTCGGCATGTGCTACGGCTTCCAGCTGATGGCCCAGGTGCTCGGCGGTACGGTCGACAACACCGGTGCCCGCGAGTACGGCCGTACCGCGTTGAACGTCGCGAAGAACGGTTCGACCCTCTTCGAGGGCACCCCGGCCGACCAGCAGGTGTGGATGTCGCACGGCGACGCCTGCTCGGCCGCGCCCCCCGGCTTCGACGTCACCGCCTCGACCGGCGTCGTGCCGGTCGCCGCCTTCGAGAACGACGCGCAGAAGCTCTACGGCGTGCAGTACCACCCCGAGGTGATGCACTCCACCCACGGCCAGCAGGTCCTGGAGCACTTCCTCTACCGGGGCGCCGGCATCGCTCCGGACTGGACGGCGGGCAACATCGTCGAGGAGCAGGTGCAGGCGATCCGCGCCCGGGTCGGTACCAAGCGCGCGATCTGCGGCCTGTCCGGCGGGGTGGACTCCGCGGTTGCCGCCGCCCTGGTCCAGAAGGCCGTCGGCGAGCAGCTCACCTGCGTCTACGTCGACCACGGGCTGATGCGCAAAGGCGAGACCGAGCAGGTCGAGAAGGACTTCGTCGCCGCCACCGGGGTGCAGCTCAGGGTCGTCGACGCGGAGAAGCGCTTCCTCGACGCGCTCGCCGGAGTGAGCGACCCGGAGCAGAAGCGGAAGATCATCGGCCGGGAGTTCATCCGGGTCTTCGAGCAGGCGCAGGCCGAACTCGTCGCCGAGGCCGGTGCGGAGGGCGCCGAGGTGGCCTTCCTCGTGCAGGGCACCCTCTACCCGGACGTGGTCGAGTCCGGCGGCGGCACCGGCGCCGCCAACATCAAGTCGCACCACAACGTCGGCGGCCTGCCCGAGGACCTGGAGTTCGAACTGGTGGAGCCGCTGCGCCAGTTGTTCAAGGACGAGGTCCGGATGGTCGGCCAGGAGCTGGGCCTGCCGGAGGAGATCGTCCAGCGCCAGCCCTTCCCCGGCCCCGGCCTGGGCATCCGCATCATCGGCGAGGTCACCAAGGACCGCCTCGACCTGCTCCGCGAGGCCGACGCCATCGCCCGCGAGGAACTGACCGCGGCGGGCCTGGACCGGGACATCTGGCAGTGCCCGGTGGTGCTGCTGGCGGACGTCCGCTCCGTCGGGGTCCAGGGCGACGGACGCACCTACGGCCACCCGGTGGTACTGCGCCCGGTGTCCTCCGAGGACGCCATGACGGCCGACTGGTCGCGGCTCCCGTACGACGTGCTGGCGAAGATCTCCACCCGGATCACCAACGAGGTGGCCGAGGTCAACCGGGTCACCCTGGACGTCACCAGCAAGCCCCCGGGCACCATCGAGTGGGAGTGACCCCCGGCCGGGCGCGGTGCGCCCGGCCGGGGAACGAGGACGGCCCGGGCCGCCTCCCGCCCCGACGGGAGGCGGCCCGGCCCGGTCGCGGCCCGGCGGCCGCATCCGCCTCAGGCGGAGCCGACCGACTGGCGGTAGTGGAAGACGTGCCCCGGGTCGTAGTGCCGCTTGACGGCGACGAGCCGCTCGTAGTTGCCGCCGTAGTAGGCGCGCGTCCAGTCGGCGAGGTCCGGGTCGGGGAAGTTCACGTAGGCGGCCTTGGTGCCCAGCAGCCCGGTGAGCGTGCGGTGGACGGCGCCGGTCTGCTCCAGCAGCCGCCGCACCGCCTCCGGCAGTGCGGCCGCTTCCGCCGGGTCCCAGTGCGTGCCGATGTCCACGACGAAGGTGGCGTCGCGGTGCGGATACGCCGTCTCCTCGGCTCCGGGCAGGGCAGCGGCGCCGCCCATCGCGAAGAGGGTGACGTACCCGGCGCTGCCCGGGCCGCCGGAGCGCCAGTCCTGTGCCCACCCGGCGATCGTCTCGACCGTGCGGTCGTCCAGCGGACGGTTCGGCACGAGGGACCTCGTCGCCATCGCCGCGCGGCCGGGCCCGGCCATCAGACGGTCCTGCGCGGCCCAGAAGTGCCGCTGCTCCAGCGTCCCGGTGCGGGGACGCAGTGCGAGCACCGGACGGAGCAACCGCCGCAGCCGGTCCTCGTCGCCCAGGTACTGCCCCAGCAGGGCGGCCCGGGCGGGCTCCCCGGCGGAGCGGGAGAAGCTGAGCCGGACATCGAGGTCACCTGCGCGGTCCCGTTCCAGGGCCTCCTGCACGGCGGCGGCCAGCGCGACGGACGCGTCCACCGGGAAGCTCAGGTCGAAGACGGTCGCGACCTGCCGGTCCACCGGGACGGCGCGGAAGGTGAACCCGGTGTTGATGCCGAAGTTGCCGCCGGCCCCTCCCCGGCAGGCCCAGAACAGCTCGCTGTTCTCGCGCTCGCTCGCCCGTACCAGGGCGCCGTCGGCGAGGACGACCTCGGTTTCCAGCAGCCGGTCGCAGGTCAGCCCCCACTTGCGGTCGTTGAAGCCCAGCCCGCCCCCGAGCGTCAGACCGGCCACCCCGACCTCCGGGCAGCGGCCGCCGGGGACGTACAGGTTCGACGAACGGGCCCGGTACACGTCCGAGTTGGTGGCGCCGCCGCCGACCCGGAGCGACCGGCCGTGCGGGGTGACGGCGTGCATCGGGCGCAGCGAGATCAGCAGGCCGGTGGTGGTGGAGTGGCCGGCGTAGTTGTGGCCGCCGGAGCGGGCCACCAGCGGGACGCCGTGTACGGACGCCCAGCGGACGGCCGTCTGCACGTCCTTCGCCTCGGCGCAGGTCACGATCCCGGCAGGGCGGACGTGCGCGTACCGGAGGTTGTCCGGGTCCGCGAGCTTTCGGTACCCGGACCCGCCGGGCCGGTGCAGCCCGGCGCCGGGGCCGAGAGCCCGCCCCAGCGCGCGCCAGGCGGCGGCCTCGGGCTCCCCGCCTGCCGTGGCGGGCGCGCCTGCGGGCGGACCGGTGTGGACGGCTGCGGCGGCCTGCCCGCCGGCCGCGCCGACGGCCGTTCCGGTGGCCAGCGCGGCGGCGGTGGCCCGTGCGCCGAGGCGCAGGACCTCACGGCGGTGGTGCATGGGTGCTCCGGGATGCGCGGGGACGGCAGGACGGACGGCTCGTCGCGTCCGCGCCGTCCGGGCGGCCCCGCGGGCAGCCTGGACGGGGTGCGCGACGCCCCGAGTAAACACCGGCCGCTCCTCGGCAGCGGATCATTGAATGTCGAACGTGTCCGGCCGCCCTGTCCCTTCCGGGCGCTCAGTGCCCGCGAAACCACGGCGATCCCGGGCGCAACCGTCAGCATCGGGCACAGTCGCTTCACTCGCACGGGAGCGTCGGCGCGTCACGCCGGGGGCCTCACGGGCTCCCCGGGCGACGCCGTTCCGTGCGCGGGGGATCACGCAAAGCCACCACTACCACGTGGTTTTCGTTCCCGCATCCCGGGCACTCGGCAGTTCCACGGCCGCACAGGCGGCAGCGCCCACCCGGTGTCGCTGCCGATGCGCCACGAAGGAGGAACGGTCATGTTGAAGGCAATCGCTGATGTCCTGCGTTCGATCGGCGGCGCCATCGCTACCGTCGTCACGCTGCCTTTCCGCGCTGTGGCGCGGCTTTTCGGAGGCGCTTCGTCAAGCGCCCGCGGTCGCCACTGAGCCGACCGGGCACACCGAGGGGCGGACGCCGAAGCGTGCCGCCGCGGGCGGGGCCGGGAACCGACGGGTTCCCGGCCCCGCCCGTTTCGTGCCGGAGGCGCCCGGGGCGTGCCGACGGCACGCCACCCGCACTCACGCGCGGTCGCGGCTCCCGAGCCGGGAGACGAACGCGGCCCAGGCCGCGGGGGAGAGGTGAAGCTGCGCACCCCCGGGCCGCTTGGAGTCCCGGACGGCTATGTCCTCCGAGGCGTAACGGACTTCCACGCAGTCGCCGTTCTGCATGCTGTGGGTGCTCTTGAACCAGTCGGAGCGGGTCGAGGGGGTCATGAGTACGTCCCTTGGGGTGAGGTCAGTTCGTCAGCGATCCGGAGAATGAGGGTCTCCGAATCCAACGGGCTGAGGGCGGACGCTCGCAGGTGGTTGAACACGTCCCCGTAGTGCGCCGTGTCATCGGCTGCCTCCAGGTAGGCATGGCTGGTGAAGTGCTCCAGAAGGACGACCTCCAGCTGAGCGGGAGCCGGAAAGCCGTAGAGCGTGAAAGGGAGCATCCCGCCCCGGCAGGCGCCGACGGTGAAGGGCAGTACTTGCAGCGTAACGTTGGACAACTGGGCTGTCTCGACAAGATGCAGCAACTGCCCGCGCAGAACGGACGGACCGCCCACCTGCTGGCGCAGTGCCGCCTCCCCGAGGATGACCCACAGGTCCAACGGGTCCCTCTCGGTCCGGGTGAGAGCTTTCTGACGCTCCAACCTAATGCCCAGCCGCGTGCGCTGGCCATCGGTGAGAGGTCCGGCGCTGCCTCCCTGGACGACTGCGGTCGCGTACTGCTCTGTCTGGAGCAGCCCGTGCACCGTGCTGGGCTGGAAGCTGCGGCAAGCGGCCACCTCCTGCTCCAGACCGACCAATTCGAGGAAATCCTGCGGCAGTCGGTCCTCCAGGACGCGCCACCGGCGTTGGCGGCGACTCTCCCGGGCGAGGGCCAGCCACGACTCGCGAACTGATTCCTCCCGCACGCCGTAGAGACTCAGCAGCTCCCTCAGGTCGAGCTGGCGAATCCCGCTGCGCCCCGACTCGATGCGGCTCACCTTGCCCGGATGGCAGCTCAGGCGGGAGGCCGCATCTTCGAGGTGGAGCCCCTTCTCCTCCCGCAAGCGCCGCAGGTTGGTCCCCAGAACTCGGCGTCGAACAGTGGGCCGCAGCTCACCAGGCATCCCCATCTCCCTCACCTGACGGTTCAACGGCATGGTGCCACAGGACCCTGAGGTGATCTGGATTGCAACTCGTTCAAGTTGCTTCGCTCGCATCCCGGGCGACGAACAGACATGCTTCGAAGGGTGATCGGGCAAGTACTGAGCGTGCCGAGCCGTCGGTGCAGTCCGGAGTGCTGCCCGTCGGCATGTATGGGAAAAGGGAGACTCATGGGTGACCAACGCGCCTTGCTCGCCGCTCTTCTCCGAGAAGACCGCCTCGACTACACGCCGTTCGCGGGGAGTGTGCAGCTTGCGCGCCGTCGAGTGGCGCGGCTCCTGTGCGAGTGGGGCCACCCCGACGTGGCGGGGGACGTCGCCCTCGTCGTCAGCGAGTTGGCCGGGAATGCCGTGCTGCACGGCTCCGTGCGGGGGCGGTTCTTCCGGGTCCATCTCATGTTGACGGCCTCGGTGGTCCGGGTGGAGGTCACCGACCCCCGCGGCGAACGCCGGGTCCGGCGGCGGGAGGCCGGCGACGAGGAGATGTTCGGTCGCGGCCTGGCGATCGTGGAAGCGCTGGTCTCCCGGTGGGGCGTCCTCCCCCGCACGGTGGGCAAGACGGTGTGGGCCGAGTGCGACCTGCGGTAGCCCCGGGCCGACGGTGGCGCGTCGGCCCGGGCACCTGCCGCTGCCCCGTGCGTCAGACCAGGCGGCGGGCGGTGGCCCAGCGGGTGAGTTCGTGGCGGTTGGAGAGCTGGAGCTTGCGCAGTACCGCGGAGACGTGCGACTCGACGGTCTTCACCGAGATGAAGAGCTGCTTGGCGATCTCCTTGTAGGCGTAGCCGCGGGCGATCAGCCGCAGCACCTCGCGCTCGCGCTGGGTCAGCCGGTCCAGGTCCTCGTCGAGAGGCGGGGCGTCGGTGGAGGCGAAGGCGTCCAGGACGAAGCCGGCCAGCCGCGGGGAGAACACCGCGTCGCCGTCGGCCACCTGGAAGACGGCGCCGACCAGGTCCTTGCCGGTGATGGTCTTGGTGACGTACCCGCGGGCGCCGCCCCGGATGACGCCGATGACGTCCTCGGCCGCGTCGGAGACGGAGAGCGCCAGGAACCGGACGGGGGACCGGGAGTCGGCCGTCATCGACGCGCTGCGGCGCAGCACCTCCACGCCGCCCCCGCCCGGCAGGTGCACGTCGAGCAGCACGACCTCGGGGCGGGTGGCGGTGATGACCGAGACGGCCTGGTCGACGTCGCCCGCCTCGCCGACGACCTCGACGCCGGTGGTGTCCGTCTCGCCGATCTCGGCCTGCACTCCGGCGCGGAACATGCGATGGTCGTCGACCAGCACCACCCGCACCTGCCGCTCCGGTCCGCCCGAGCCCGCCGCCCCGCCCGTACCGCTGCCCGCCGCCGCGCCCGAACCGTCGCCCGGCACCGTGCCGCCCCGGTCCGCGCCGGTGCTGCCGCCCACGGGTTCCCCGGCAGCGCCGCCGCCCCCGCCGATGTGCTCGCTCATGATTCCGCCCTCTCCATCTCCAGCTCGACCTCGGTGCCCTCGCCCGCTTCGGAGCGGATACGCGCCGTGCCGCCGTTGCGTTCCATCCGGCCGATCACGGACTCCCGCACGCCCATCCGGTCCGCGGGGACCGCGTCCGGGTCGAAGCCGGGACCGCGGTCGCGGACGGAGACGAACACCGTCCGGCCCTCCACCTCGGCGAAGACCTGTACCGCGCCCCCTCTGCCACCGTACTTGGCGGCGTTCACCATCGCCTCGCGCGCGGCCTGGACCTGGGCGCTCAACCGGTCGTCGAGCGGGCAGTCGCCCACGCACACCACCTCCACCGGGACGCCGTGGTGGTCTTCGACCTCCGCGGCGGTCGCCTTCACCGCCTCCGCCAGGGTGCTCGGTTCGTCCTCGGCCTCCTTGCCGCTGCCCTCGCCGCCCCGGTACAGCCAGGCCCGCAGCTCCCGTTCCTGGGCGCGGGCCAGCCGGGCGACCTCCCGGGGCTGCTCGGCGTTCCGCTGGATCAGGGTCAGGGTGTGCAGCACGGAATCGTGCACGTGCGCGGCGACCTCGGCCCGCTCCTGGGCGCGTATCCGCATCATCCGCTCCTCGGACAGGTCCTGGGTGATGCGGACCAGGTACGGGCCCGCGAGCAGCGCGATGCCCACCAGCACCGCGATGGAGGCCTGGAGCACGGCGCCCAACTGGCGTCCGGATCCCTGGATGAAGACGAAGCCGGTCACCCCCGCACCGACCAGGATGGCTCCGGCGGCGCTGCGGGCGACCGGCAGCAGCCGGTGCCGGCGGCCGACCTCCGTCCAGCGCGCGCGCCGCGCGTTGTCCGCCTGCCGCCACACCACCGCCACGCCGATGCCCATCAGCAGCAGGGGCCAGACGTAGGCGTTGGCCGAGCCGAACTGGAGGTTGTCCACCAGCGCGACCATCGACATGACCAGCACCAGGAAGGCGAGCACCTGACCCTTGTCCGGACGGCGGCGCACCCCCTGGCCCGCCGCACCGGCGCGGGGGGTGTGCCGTCCGGCGTCCACGCCACCGGTGCCGAGCGGCACCACGAACCAGAAGACCGCGTAGAGCAGGGCGCCCAGACCGCTGGTGAAGAGCAGCAGCAGGAACACCGTGCGGACCCAGAACACCGGCAGCGCCAGGTGCCCGGCCAGCCCGCGGGCGACCCCGCCGAGCCAGCGCCCCTCGGAACTGCGGTAGAGCTTGCGCAGCGCGTTCCCCTCGGCAGCGGTGGCGGAGGCGGTGGTCATGGAACCGATCGTCACACGGGCGCGGGCGCGCGGGCATCAGGGTCGGCCCCTGAGGAGTCCCGGAGCGGGGAACTCAGGGACACCTCGGGGCCGCTCCCGGATACCGTCGGTGCCGCCCGACGGCCAGGATGGACACATGACGAAGGACCATGGTGCCGGCCCGGCCCCCTCCGGGACCCGCGGGGCCGCGGCGGGGCCGGTGGCCGACCCGGAGCGCCCGCCGGTGCCGCGGCTGGAACGCAGCCCGCGGCACAAGGTGGTGGCCGGGGTGTGCGGCGGACTGGGCCGGCACTTCGGTGTCGACCCGGTGATCTTCCGGGTGCCACTGGGGGTGCTGTCGGTGGTCGGCGGCCTCGGCCTGCTCTTCTACGGCTTCGCCTGGCTGCTGATCCCGCTGGAGGGGGAGCGCGAGAACGAGGGCCGCCGGATGCTCTCCGGCCGCGTGGAGGGCGCGTCGCTGGCGGCCGTGCTGTGCGCCCTCGCGGGCAGTGGCCTGGTGCTGGCCTCGACGGGCGGCCGGAACAGCAGCATCTCCTTCTCCCTGATGGTGACGGTGGCCGTGGGCGCCGCCGTGTACTGGGCCCGCAACCGCCGCGCGGAGACCGACGACAATCTGGAGCCGCTGCCGGACACACCGCCGGAGGCGAAGGCGCCGCCGGTCCCCTCCTCGCCGTCCTGGTGGCGCGACCCCACCACCCGCGACTCCGGCTACCTGTGGGGCCCGGAGGACGCCGAGGAGACGCAGGTCGCCCGGGCGCCGCGGAAACCGGTGGTGCCGGCGGGCGGTGCGAAGCCGGTCAGGCCGCCCAGGGAGCGCTCGCTCGGCGGGATCACGCTGCTGGGCGCGGTGGCCGCGGGCTCGGCGGCCACCGCCGCGGCGTGGACCGCCCATCCGCTGGGGACGGCGCTGGTCATCGGGCTCAGCTGCGCGCTCGCCGTCTTCGGGCTGGGGCTGACGCTCAGCGCGTTCGCCGGTCGCACAGGCCCGGGCACGGTGTTCTGCGTGGTGCTCACCTCGGTGGCGCTGGCCGCAGCCGCCGCACTGCCGCAGCAGATCACCACGGACTGGACGGCCGCCTCCTGGGCGCCGGAGCGTCCGGCCGAGGTGCGTTCCACCTACCGGCTCGGCACCGGATCGGCGGAGCTGGACCTGTCGGGCGTGGCCGTGCCCGCCGACCGGACCCTGCGGACCGCGGTCGACGTCGCCGCGGGGCAGGTGACCGTCATCGCCCCGGAGGGCACCGCCGTCGAGCTGGGGATCGAACTCGGTGCCGGCGGCTACCGGCTGCCTGCCGAACGGGAGGACCCGGGCGGCGCGGGAGTGGACGGCGGCGGCGTCAACGTGAGCAGGGACCTCGACCTCGGGCCCCGCGAGGACGCCGACTCCGGCACGCTGGTGGTCGAGATCCGGCTCGGCGTCGGGGAGGTCGTGGTCGTGGAGGGCGCGGCGCCGGGCAGCGGCGCCGGCGGGCGCCAGAAGCCCGGTGGCGGGGAAGCGGAGGGGAGACGATGACGCACAGGTCGGGTACGGGGCCGGGGGCGCCGTCCGGTGGCGGCCTGCGCCGTCCGCCGGACGGCGCCCCCGCTGCGGCCTTCGGGGGCCGGCGGGCGCCGGAGCACGCCGGGCGGGCGCGGCGTCCGTTCGCGCCTGCCCGGCTGCTGCTCGGCCTCTCGCTGCTGGGCATCGCGGCGCTGTTCCTGCTCCGGGCCACCGGCTCGCTGGAGGTCTCGTACGTCGTGCTGGTGCTGCTGCTGCCGAGCGCCATGGTGCTGTCCGGCCTGCTGGGCGGAGCGGTGTCGCTGTTCCGTCGCCGCTCCCGGCGCGGTGCCCTCCCCGGTGACTGACGCGGTGGCGGTCCCGGCCGGCGGGGACGCCGGGACGGCCGGGCAGGGCGTGGAAGCGCGAGGGTGTCAGCCGATCTGCTCCACCAGTTCGACGATGACCCCCTCCGGGCCGCGGACGTAGCAGAGCCGATGGCCGTCTTCGTACTGCTCCACCTCGCCGACGAGCACGTACCGGTAGCGGCCGCCGACGCGCAGATCGACCCGGACGTCCTCGCGTGGCGTGGTGGCGCCCCGGGGATGCAGCCACCGGGCCGTCTGCCCGGGCTCGGTCCACGCCCGCCATACGAGGTCGCGCGGGGCATCCAGCACCCTGGTGAGGGTGAAGCCCTGCATGTCGATCGGCTTCGCACCTTCGGTCATCGGTCGTTCGTCCCTTCGTCACGTCGGTCCGGAGCCGCTTCCGCGTCCTGCTCGCGTCTCATCTCGCGCAGCCGGTCTTCCAGCAGGTCGAAGCTCTCCTGTCACGCGGCGCGCTGCCGGTCGAGCCAGGCGGACGCTTCGTCGAGCGGTTCGGTACGCAGCGTGCAGGTGCGCCACTGCGCCTGCCGGGTGCGGATCACGAGCCCCGCCGCTTCCAGGACCTTCAGGTGCTGTGAAACGGCCGGCTTGCTGATCCTCAACGGCTGGGCCAACTCCCCCGCGGTGGCGGGTCCACGGCTCAGTCGCGTCAGCATGGCGCGCCGGTTCGGCTCGGCCAGGGCGCCGAAGACGAGGTCGAGAGTCTCGGACGCGTCCGCCAATTCGGTAGCTCCTTAATTAAGCAAGAACTTAAACATAAGGATGCGCGTCGCGCGGGTCAAGGGTCCGGGCCGGCGGGCGGCTCAGCCGAACTGGCGGCGGCCGCGGCGGGCGCGCCACCCGGCGATCACCGCGTCCAGGGAGAACAGCGGGGCGCCGGCGATGATCAGCGGTATCCACGCCACCAGGTACGGCAGGTCCTGGCTGTAGTAGTAGGGGCCGACGTTCCAGCTGAGGGTGAGCCAGAACGAGAGCGAGATCAGCGCGCCGCCCAGCGCCGCGATCCTCGTCAGCAGACCGGCGAGGGCGCCCAGCCCCACGGCGATCTCGCCGAAGGCGATGGCGTAGCCGAAGCTCTCCGGGTCGGTGAGCGCCAGGTCGAGCAGCCAGGGTGCCGCCGCGCCCGAGACGGACTCCATGATCCCCGTCAGCGAGCCGGGGAAGCCGGAGTCGGTGAGCTTGTCCAGGCCGGCGTAGACGAAGGTCACCCCGAGGAAGATCCGCAGCGGCAGCAGGGCGTAGAGGGGGGCCCGGGACCGGGGGCCGCCGGTCGGGTCGAGCTGCGGTCCGGTGTCGTGGCGGTCCGCGCGGGCCGAGTGAGCCATCGGTCTGTGCCCCTTCCCGCAGCCCGCCCCGGTCCCCCGCGGCCTGCCGCAGTTGCGTACGGTGCCCGGCGGACCGCTCCCGGCGGTCCCGGCGACGAGGCCCCGGTCCGGAACGGTCCGGGGGTGATCCACTGCGGAGCAGTACGTGCAAGGCGGCCGGGGCGTTCAGGCCGACCTCACTCCATGACGTCGATCGTACAGCGGTTCGACTCCGCTCCGGCAGGGGTCACGACCTGTACGTCCAGCCGACCGGGCTCCACGTCGGCGGGCACCGGCACGGTCAGCACGGTGTCGGCGGGGTTCACGAACCCGCCGACCACCGGCACCAGCGGCACGTGGACGTGCACGGTGCCGATCCGCACGACCGTCCGGGCCAGCCGGTCCGGGGTGTGCCCGCCGGGTGGCACGAAGCCGCTGCCGCGGATCTCGATGTCGTCGCCGGTGCGGATGGGGGCGTCCAGATCGCCGGCCTCCCTGGCCCGCACCACGGAGAGCACCACCGGCCGGCCGCCGCCGGTGTGCTTCGCCGCCAGGTAGACGGCCGCGGAGACCGCGAGCAGTAGCGGCAGGGCCCACGGCAGGTGCGGCACCTGCTCGGGCCGGCGTGCCAGGAGGGTGCCGGCGAATCCCAGTACCACCGCGTTGACCAGCACGTACTGGGCGTCGGTGAAGCTGCCGCGGCCGTCGTCGTCGGTGAGCAGGTCGGCGGCGCGCGGCCGGTCGGCCGGGACCTTCTGGAGCCGCTGCCGCGCCACACCCCGGGCGACGGCGAGCTGGGCCAGCACCGCGGCGGCGCAACCGAGGGCGAGGGCGGTGAAGGTACCGGCCGCGGTGCTGACGGCGACCAGGTCGAGCAGGTCCCGGCGTTCCGCGGCGTCCGGGGTGAGCGCGAGCCGGCAGGCGGTCATGAGGACCGCGAACGCGGTGAGCAGCATCCAGCAGGCGGCCACCGTGCGGGAGGTGGAGAACCGGTTGTCCCGGCCGGTCAGCAGGGTGGGCAGTCCTGGGGCCTCCCGGTGCCGGAGGCCGGCGGCGGTGGCCGCACCGGCGAGCAGTACGGCGGCGAGGAGCGCAGCCGTCCGCCCGCGCGTCCATCCGTCGCCGACGGCGGTCAGGGTCTGCACGGCCAGCAGCAGGACCACCGCGCCCCACACCGCGTAGAGGGTGCGCTGCCGGAGCCGGGCGGTGCGCACCGCGCTCTCCGCCCGGGCGCCGTCGGCCACCGAGCGGGAGGCCAGGACGAGTTCGTCCGAGACCCACTGCCGGGACGCGCCGGGGGAGTGGGCGAGTGCCGCGGGTACTCCGATGCCCTCGGCCAGGTCGTCGCGGCGCCGTCGGAAGGCGGCCCGCGCCTGCCGGTGGCGTCGGGGCGCACTGTTCGGGCAGTCGACGCAACGGCAGTCCCCGCGGTGCGTGGGGCGTGCACCGACGCCGCTGTCTGCTGTGCTCTCCCGAGCCGTGTCCACGGCCACCTGCAACGCCACCTTCTCCACGGACGGCCGCCCCCGGGACGCCGCCGACTTACCGGCAATGGGAAGGAATTGTGCCGCACGATTCACCTGGTCGGCTCAACAGTCCACGAGTGCCGGGGCCTTCGCGGGCTTCCCGGCTGGATCAGGCCGGTCTGGTGGCCGTGTTGAAGGGCATCTGGTCGATCGGGGCGATCCGGACGGGCGCGCCGGGGCGCGGTGCGTGGATCATCTGGCCGTTGCCGAGGTACAGGCCGACGTGGCTGAGACCGGAGTAGAAGAAGACCAGGTCGCCGGGGACGAGCCGGCTCCTGGCGATCCGCTGCCCGGCGTTCACCTGGGTGTAGGTGGTGCGCGGCAGCTCGACCCCGGCCGCGCGCCAGGCTGCCTGGGTGAGCCCCGAGCAGTCGAAGGCGTTCGGCCCGGTGGCGCCCCAGACGTAGGGCTTGCCGAGTGCGTTCCTGGCGTACGTCAGGGCGCGCGCGGCCCGTCCGGCGGCCGCCACCGGGGCCGCGTCCACCTGCTCGCGCTCCTCACCGCCGTGCCCGTCCCCGGCCAGTACCTCGGCCCGCTCGGCCGCCGTGAGCCGGTCCAGCAGCCGATCCGCCGCGGCGAGCTTCTTGCGCACGGTGCGCTTGTGGTCCTCGGCCGTGGACCGGGCCTCCCGGAGCGTCTCGGTGCGGTCGGCGGCCTGGCTGCGCAGCTGCCGCACGGTGCGCAGCCGGTTGTGCAGGCGGTCCAGGGTGCGCGCCTGCTGGGAGCCGGCGCGGTCCGCGGTCGCGGCCCGCCGGAGGAACTCCTCCGGCGCGGAGGAGAGCGCCAGTTGCACGGTGGGGCCGATCGCGCCGCCCTGCCGGTACTGCGCGGTCGCGTGGGAACCGAGCGCGTTGCGCGTGCGGTTGACGCGCGCCGTCTGCCGGGACGCCTCGTCGCGCAGTCCGTCCAGCTTCTTCTCCGCCTGCTCGGCGCGCTCGGTGGCGCCGTTGTACTTCTCCGTCGCCTGCTCGGCCTCGTGGTGGAGCCGGTCCACCATGCGCTGGACGTCGGCCTTCTCCCCGGCCGGTTGCGGGTCGGCGTGCGCGGCACCGCCGGAGCCGGTCGCGGTCGCGGTCGCCGCGCCCACCAGGGCCAGGCCGGCCCAACGAGAAGTGCGGAAGCCGGAGTTGCGGGGCTTGCGATGTGCTGCCATGGACGGCGACGCTAGGCCGTATCGGCCCCGTGAGCGGACGGTGACCTGTATTTTTCGCTGTCGATCGCGAAGTGGTCGGAACCGGGTGCCCCGGGCACATTTCGGAGCATCCGGTGCTGTGCTGTGTTCGGGGTGGCGAACGGGGCGGGTCTGACTCTTGCGGTGTGCTAATACCCCGATACGCTCCGCGTCATGGACGTACTCATCAATTTCTTTGTCGGGCTGCACATCATCGGCATCGCGGCACTCCTCGGCGGCTTCCTCCTCCAGATGAAGGCGATGAGCGCGGGCGAGGCCCGGCTGACGCCGGGCATGCTGCACGGCGCCTCCACCATGCTCCTGACGGGCCTCGCCCTGGTCGGCTTCAACCAGCTCGCCGACAACGACGTGAACCACGTCAAGGTCGCTGTCAAGCTCGCGGTGCTGGTGGTGATCCTGGTGCTCGTCTACGTCAAGCGCGACGAGCAGCGGGTGCCCGCCGGCACGATGGCCGCCGTGGGCGCGCTGACCTGCCTCAACGTCTTCCTCGCCACCATGTGGGTGTGACGCCCGCCCGGCCCCGCCCCACGAGGGTCCGGGCGGCCGACCCCGCCCGGCGTCAGGCCGGCCGCACCGCGCTGTGGAAGGGCATGTAGTCGATCGACTCGTACTTCACGTCGTCGCCCGGCTTGGAGGCGTGGATCATCTGGCCGCCGCCGACATAGATGCCCACATGGGTCACGTCCGGGTAGAAGAACACCAGGTCGCCCGGCTGCAACTGCGACTTGGCGACCCGCGTGCCGATGTCGACCTGGTCGTAGGTGGTGCGCGGCAGCTCGACCCCGGCCGCCCGCCAGGCCGCCTGGGTGAAGCCCGAGCAGTCGTACGAGTTCGGGCCGGCGGCACCCCAGACGTAGGGCTTGCCCAGCTCGCGCTTCGCGAAGGCCAGTACCTGCGAGGCCCTCCCGCTGCCGGCCGTGTCCTGCGATCCGTCCGCCCCCCCGGTGCCCGCCGTCTGCTCCTGCGAGGCCGGCTGCCCGCCCCCGGACGCCGGAGCGGCGGTCTCCCGCTCGGCAGCGGCCTCGGCGGCGGCCTTCCGCTCGGCAGCCGCCTTGCGCTCCGCGGCGCGTGCCTTCTCCTGGGCCTCGCGCTGCTTCTCCCGCTCGATGGCCGCCAGCCTGGCCTTCTCCTCCTCGGTCAGCTCGGACAGCAGGGTGCGGGCCTCCGCGAGCTTGCCCTGGACGGACTTCTTCTCCTCGGCCAGCTTCGTCTGGGCCCGGTTCAGCTCGGTGAGGTTCTTCGTCGCCTCGTCGCGCTTGTTGCCCGCCTCGCGCTGCTCCTCCTGGAAGTCGCCGACCGCCTGCTTCTGCTGACCGGTGAGCCGCTCCATCACGTGCGTCTGCTGGAAGTAGCCCTGCGGGTCCGCGGAGAGCAGCAGGGTGGCCGTCTCCGACATACCGCCGTTGCGGTACTGGGCGGCGGCGAAACCGCCCAGCTTGCGCCGGGCGTCGTTCAGCCGTTCGGTCCGCTCGGCGACCTCGTCCAGCAGCCGGTCTGACTTCTTGCGCTGCTTCTCGGCCTTCTCCTTCGCCGCGTTGTACTTCTGGGTCGCGGCGCCCGCCTGCCGGTGCAGCTCGTCGACCTTCTCCTGCGTCTCCTCCAGTGAGGGGCCGCCGTCGCCGGGTGCCGCGACGGCGCTCTGCGAGAGCAGCGTGACGGAGGCGAGCGCGGCGGCGGTCGCGCCCACCGTTCCTCCGCGCAGCGCGGCCGACTGCCGCACAGGGACACGCGGCTTGCGGTGTGTCGCCAAGACGGCAACTCCTTCCGTGGGCCGCCTACCGGGTTAGCTGTCGGGTTCGGGCGTCGGAAGGCTGCCCTACGGGTCCCTGCGCGGGCCCCGATTCACCCCGGAAGTGCACGGGTGGGTCCCCGGCTCCGGCGGATGCCGGACTCGGCGGAGGCCGCCCGTGCCGGCACTGTCGCCGACGGTCTCCGGGCCGCCTGAGGCAGCACCGTAGCCACGACACGGTGCTCTTGGGAAGACGGGTGCGCGCTATGTCCGAAACCGATTCGTTATCCGCGCGGCTCCGCGTCCGCTCGGTGACCTGCCGTGATCGGCTCCGGCCCGGGTGGGCAGGAGGCGGCGCCGCACCGGGCGGATGTGGGGCCGCCCCGCCGCACCGGGGGCGGGGCGGCCCCCGCGCCCGTCAGCCCTGCTGCTCCCGCGCCAGCCATTCCTGCTGCTTCTGCCGCTTCCACTGCTCCCAGCGGTTGGGGTAGCGGATCCGCACGTCGCCCATCGCGGTGCGCCCGCTCAGCTCCAGTGTCGGGGCACCGGGGACGGGTGGCTCGGAGACCCGGTTGCGGACCGAGCCGATGCTGACCCGCATGCCGTGGGGGCGGACCGACCACCCCGGGGGCACGACGATCGTCACGTTGCCCATCGCCGCGTTGATCTCCAGGTGGACCTCGCGCTGCCGGCACTCGGCCTGGGAGAAGTCGATCCGGACGTCCCCCATCCGCGAGGTGGCGGTGATCCGGGACGGCACCACCCAGTAACCGGTCTGCGTGATGTCCCCGGCCCCGGCCTTGAGCACCATCGGCTCACCGGCGCGCGGCTCGGGGGCGCCGGCGGTGGTCGGCAGGTCCGCGGTCAGCGGTTCCAGCTCGCCGTAGGTCTTCGCCCCGAATGCCCGCTCCAGCCGGTCCTCCAGCTCGTCGATGCCGATCCGGCCGTCGCCGGCGGCCTCCCGCAGCGTCTCGGCCACCGCTTCCCGGTCCGCGTGCGAAGCCCGCAGTTCGGGGTCGTGGCCGGGTCCTGGCGCGGTCGCTCCGGAGGGATCAGTCATGCCGCCAAGTCTAGGAGGTGCCCGCGGCCCCGGACAGAGCCGCAGACCGCTGCGTGCCGGGGCGGCGGACCCGGTGCTCGCCCCGGGGGTGACGGAGGGAGCCCTTAGACTCGGCAGCGATGAGCAGCCTCTTCGACGACAGCTTCCTGGCCGACCTGGAGCCCCCCGCGGGCGAGGCTCCGCCGCCGGACCCCGAGCACCCCGCCGCGCCGCAGCCGGAGGAGGTGCCGGACGGCCTGTTCGCGGGCTCGTTCGCCGGTCCCGGCGGCCCCCGGGACGCGTTCCACCGGGGCGGCGCTCCACGGACGGTCACGGACCCGGAGGAGCTGCTGGCCGGTCTGAACGAGCAGCAGGGCGCCGCGGTCGTGCACAGCGGCGGGCCGCTGCTGATCGTCGCGGGGGCGGGCTCGGGCAAGACCCGGGTGCTCACCCACCGCATCGCGTACCTGCTGGGGGCCAGGGGAGTGCACCCCGGCCAGGTGCTCGCCATCACCTTCACCAACAAGGCGGCCGGCGAGATGAAGGAGCGGGTGGCCGAGCTGGTCGGTCCGCGCGCCCAGTCGATGTGGGTCTCCACCTTCCACAGCGCCTGCGTGCGGATCCTGCGCCGGGAGAGCAAGCGGCTCGGCTTCACCTCCTCGTTCTCCATCTACGACGGGGCCGACTCGCGCCGGCTGATGGCGCTCGTCTGCCGCGACCTGGCACTCGACCCCAAGCGGTTCCCGCCGAAGGCGTTCAGCGCGAAGGTCTCGAACCTCAAGAACGAACTCGTCGACGAGGAGGACTTCGCCGCCACCGCGGCGGACGGCTTCGAGAAGACGCTGGCCGAGGCGTACACCCTGTACCAGGCACGGCTGCGCGAGGCCAACGCGCTGGACTTCGACGACATCATCATGACGACCGTCCACCTGCTCCAGGCGTTCGACGACGTCGCCGAGCACTACCGCCGGCGCTTCCGGCACGTCCTGGTCGACGAGTACCAGGACACCAACCACGCCCAGTACACCCTGGTCAGGGAGCTGGTGGGGACGGGCCGAGCAGTGGGACCCGCCTCGGCGGACGACGGTCAGGGCGAGGCGCCCGCCGGGCCGGAGCGCGCCGAGCTGTGCGTGGTGGGCGACGCGGACCAGAGCATCTACGCCTTCCGCGGCGCCACCATTCGCAACATCCTCCGTTTCGAGGAGGACTACCCGGACGCCACCACCATCCTGCTGGAGCAGAACTACCGCTCCACCCAGACGATCCTCGGCGCGGCCAACTCCGTGATCGAGCGGAATGAGAACCGGCGGCCCAAGAACCTGTGGACGGAGGCCGGGGCCGGCCCCCGGATCACCGGCTACGTCGCCGACACCGAGCACGACGAGGCCCAGTTCGTCGCCGAGGAGATCGACCGGCTGACGGACGCGGGGGACGCCAGGGCGGGGGACGTCGCGGTCTTCTACCGCACCAACGCCCAGTCCCGGGTCTTCGAGGAGATCTTCATCCGGGTCGGCCTGCCGTACAAGGTCGTCGGCGGGGTGCGCTTCTACGAGCGCAGGGAGGTCCGCGACGTCCTGGCGTACCTGCGGGTGCTCGCCAACCCGGAGGACTCCGTTCCGCTGCGGCGCATCCTGAACGTCCCCAAGCGCGGCATCGGCGACCGGGCCGAGGCGATGCTGGACGCCCTGGCGCTGCGCGAGCGGACGACCTTCCCGGACGCGCTCCGCCGCGTCGACGAGGCCTACGGGATGGCGTCCCGCTCGGCCAACGCGGTCAAGCGGTTCAACACTCTCATGGAGGAGCTGCGCACGGTCGCCGAGTCCGGTGCCGGTCCGGCCACCGTGCTGGAAGCCGTACTCGAACGCACCGGCTACCTGGCCGAGTTGCAGGCGTCCACCGACCCGCAGGACGAGACCAGGGTGGAGAACCTCCAGGAACTCGCCGCGGTGGCGCTGGAGTTCGAGCAGGAGCGCGGGGAGGACGACCCGGGCACCCTCTCCGACTTCCTGGAGCAGGTCGCCCTCGTGGCCGACTCCGACCAGATCCCCGACGAGGACGACGGCGAGGCCGAGAACACCGGCGTCATCACTCTGATGACGCTGCACACGGCCAAGGGCCTGGAGTTCCCGGTCGTCTTCCTCACCGGCATGGAGGACGGCGTGTTCCCGCACATGAGGGCGCTGGGCCAGCCGAAGGAGCTGGAGGAGGAGCGCCGGCTCGCCTACGTCGGCATCACCCGGGCGCGGGAGCGGCTGTACCTGAGCCGCTCGACCCTGCGCAGCGCATGGGGACAGCCGGCCTACAACCCGGCCTCCCGGTTCCTGGAGGAGATCCCGCCGGAGTACCTCGACTGGCGGCGGACGGGCAGCGCGGCGGGGGGCGGCCCCGCCGCGGCGAGGGCCGGAGGGCTCGCCGCCCCCGCCGGCCGGCGGGGGAGCGGCGGCTTCGCCACCCGGCGGGTCAGGGAGCGCCCGGTGGTGGCACTCGCGGTCGGCGACCGGGTCACCCACGACACCTTCGGCCTGGGCACCGTCGTCGGGGTCAACGGCGGCGGGGACAGCGCCGAGGCGACCATCGACTTCGGTGATCCGAAACCCAAGCGCCTGCTGCTGCGCTACGCCCCCGTCGAGAAGCTCTGACCGGACGGCGGTGCGGCCGGTGTGCCGGCCGCACCGCCGTGCCGGATCAGCCGCCGTGCGGAGCGCTGACGTCGAGGACCCAGGTGACGCCGAAACGGTCGGTGAGCATGCCGTACAGCGGTGTCCACTGCGCGGGCTCCGGCGCCCGCACCACGGTCGAGTCCCCGGCCGGCCCGCTCCACAGGGCGCGGACTCCCCGGCGTCGT
This sequence comes from Streptomyces sp. TAA040, assembly GCF_000424845.1. Lineage (NCBI taxonomy): Bacteria > Bacillati > Actinomycetota > Actinomycetes > Kitasatosporales > Streptomycetaceae > Streptomyces > Streptomyces sp. TAA040. Next base: position 75,220 of record NZ_AUKR01000006.1, read on the forward strand.
CGCCGCGCACGGAGACGAAGGACGGGTTCTGGCCGCGGTCCCGGGGCAGGGCAGGTGCGCGGGCACGTCAGAGGTCATCACCTTGAAGCCGTTGTCGCCGGCGGCCCCGACCCACGTCACCCGGTCCGCCTCGCTGCCGTCCTGCACGCGCCCGCGTCCCCGTAGGTGACCGCGAGGGTGCTGCCCGCCGAAGACGGACCGGCAGAAGTCCAGTACCTCGCGGGCGGTCCCCCGGAAGTTCAGATGAGTGGTGGGCGTGACGGCCATGGCCTGCTCCCTGCTTCGACGCGATGTGGGCATCGCCGACCGTCCACGCTCCGCAGGCGGTTGCCGTGCCCGGGAGCGGTGCTCCCTCGCGGCTGGTGCCACGATGACGGAGCAAGAGGACAGGGCCTGTCCTCCTCCTCGGGAGGCGAGCGGGCCGGGTGCCACGGACGACGGCGCCGCTGGTCGGAAACGTTCCGACCAGCGGCGCCGTGGATGCCCGGAGGTGGCGGCCTGCGCCGGGCCTACGTCGGGTCGAGCCCCTTGCCGCGGAACCAGGCCAGCGGATCGACCGCCGAACCGCCGCCCGGCCGCACCTCGAAGTGCAGGTGGGGGCCGGTCGAGTTGCCCGAGTTGCCGGAGTAGGCGATCGTGTCGCCGGCCTTCACCGGACCGCTCCTGATCTTGGTGCTGCTGAGGTGGCAGTACCAGGTCTCGGTGCCGTCGGCGGCCGTGACCACGGCCATGTTGCCGTACGCGAGGTCCCACTTGGTGCTCACCGTGCCGTCGGTGGCAGCCAGCACCGGAGTGCCGTAACTGACGGGGAAGTCGATGCCGGTGTGCATCGACATCCAGTTGACGCCCGCCTGACCGTAGTAGGCGCTCAGCCCGTGCTGCGCGACCGGGAGGGCGAACTTGGGACGCATGGCCTCGGCACGGGCGGCCTCGGCCTCCTTGCGCTTGCGCTCCTCCTCCTGGCGCTTCTTGAGGTCGATGCGCTCCTGCGTCCGGCTGGCGCGCCCGGCGAAGTCGCCCGCGTCCGCGGAGACCCCGGCGAGCTGGGTGTCCAGCTTGCTGTTGGCGGCGGAGACCTTCTGCGGTTCGGCGTCCGGGGCCGCCTGGAGCGGCTTGTCCTCGGTGTCCTCGGTGTGGTCGTTCACCGAGGCGGCGGCGATGCCGGCCACCCCCATGACCGCCACCGAGGGCACCGCGACGGTGAGCAGCGCCGACCGCCTGGGCTTGGCGGCACGTCGGCGCCCGCGGGAGGGGGCGACCGGCAGGGGGGTGTCGGCGTCGACCGGGGCCGCCGGGCCGGGCGGATCGGCCGCGGACGGCGACACGACACGGAGCGCCGCGGTGTCCCCCACCGGGGACCGCCCGGACCCGAGCCCGTCGTCACCCTCGGAGTACCCGTCTTCGGTCTCCTCGCCTTGCCCGGCCGCGTCGGCGGCCGGGGCGGGCTCCGCCTCCGCGGTGTCGGACCAGGTTCCGGTGTCCCAGCTTCCGGTGTCCCAACGGACGGTCTGGTAGGCGCCGCTGTCCCAACTGACGGTGTGCGGGGCGGAGGTCTCCCACTGCGTGGTCTCGGCCGCGAGGCCCTGCTCGGCGGGCGCCCGCCACTCGTTCCCGGCGGGTGACTGCCACGCGCAGTGGTCGGAAGTGCCCGACGAGTAGCCGTCCGCCGGACCGGAGTGGCCGTCGTCGGCGGGGTCGGTGTACACCGCGCCGTGCCCGTCGGTGCCGCCGCGGATGTCGTAGCCGTAGGTGCCGTCACCGTCCTGCGGGTACGCGCCGGTGCCGTGGCCGCCGAGGTCGTAACCGCCGGTGTCGTACGGACCGGTGCCGTGGCCGCCGGCGTGGGATGCCCCCGTGCCGTAGGCCGGGACGTGGGCATCCCACTGGCCGGAGTCGTCCGGGTTCCAGTGCTGGCCGGTCTGCGGGGGCACGCTGTCGAGTTGCGGCTCCGCGCCGTACGACCAAGGGGTCTCGGGGAAGCCCTGCGGGTCCTGGGGCAGGTATCCGGGGGAGGGGCAGGACGTGTCCTGCACCGCCGTCGCGGTGGCCCCCTGCCGGGGGAGGTCGCCGAAGAGCGGGTCCTCGGAGTATGAGCCGCTCACGGGGGACGCGTAGGGAACGCCTTGTCCGTAGGACGGCTCGTAGTGCGCGCCGTGGTCGGCGTACGAGGCGTCGGGGACAGCGCCGGCCGGGGTTGTGGCTCCCGGTGGGGGACGGTCGTTCACCACCAACTTCTCTTTCGCCTCGGAGACAGGGGCTGCCAGAGCAGTGCGGCGACTGTACCCGGCACTTCACGGCGCCGACAATCTTCCGCAGGTTTCGCCCGCCGGAAACCCGGGCAATAGGCCGCCTTTCGGCTGACTACGGGCCGGTAGTCGCGAGGACGTTCGGCTTGTTTTCGACCGCGGGAGCCCGGGTTGGACCGCGGCCTGTGCCGGTCGGCCCACCCTGGTCGGGCGGCCTCGGCCCTCTGGCCGACCTGGACGGATGTCCGCGGTCCCAGTCGTCCGGCGGGCGGAACCGGCGCAGGGGGCCCGGCCCCGGGCCCGCGCGCCGCGGGCGGCTGCCGCCCTTCGCCGTACTCGTCCCGGGTCGCACGGGCGCCCCGGCGTGTCGCGCCGCCTCCGGACGCCAGGGGCCGCCGCCTCCCGGCGCGAGGGGGAGCCGCCGTCTGCCGACGTGCGGGGGAGGGGCCCACGGGCCGGGCGGGAACGGGCCCGTCAGGCGGCCCCTCGGTCGGCGCGCTCGGCGACCCGATCGGCGCCCGGCTCCCGGAGTTCCTGCCGAACCCGGGCCGTCACCGACCAGTGCCGGGGCAGCGAGAGATGCCCGACCCCGTGCACCCGGACGGTGCGCACCCGCAGGTCGGGGTGGTCCAACCGGGCCGACTCCACCGGACGCACCACCTGGTCGAGGTCGCTCCAGAAGCTCACGAAGCGGGTCCGGCACCCCGGCGCCGGTGCGGCCAGTTCGGACAGCAGCCCCGACCCGGGGCGCATTTGGCGCACCAGCGGATGCAGCGACAGCAGGGGGGCGGCCTCCGTACCCGCGTGCGGGGTGCCGAGGGTGACGAGGGTGTGCAGCCTGGCGTCTCCGCCGAGCCGCTGGGCCCAGTACCGGGCGATCAGGCCGCCGAGGCTGTGCCCCACGACGTCCACCCGGTCGTGGCCGGTCCGCGCGCACAGCCCCTCGACGAACTCCCCGAGGTCCGCGGCGGCCTCCCGGGCGTCCACGGCCAGCGGCGAGTAGTTGAGCGCGGCGACCTGCGGCCGACCGTTCTTCAGCAGCGATCGCCGCAGCAGGCCGAACACCGCGCGGTTGTCCACGAAGCCGTGGAGCAGGACGACCGGGCGCGGACCGGGCAGGTCGGTGGGTGGCACGGGCGCCCCCGGGGGCTCCTGTCGCAACCCGCTCGGATAGAGCAGCAGATGCCCGGTGAGGACCGCCGCCTCCACGGCGTTGGTGCGCAGGGTGCTGAGCATGGGCGGCAACGGGACCATGGGTCACCCCCGTGGGCCGCCTCGGCCGCCCCGCCTGCCGGCGCGCGGCCGCGACGACCTCGTCGCGGCTCGCGTACCGCGGCCGTCCCGTGGCCCGGTACGCATCCGAAGGGCACTGCGGAAGCCGCTCCGGTGGTTCTGCTGTCCCTTTCTGTGATTTCCCCCTCCCCGGCCACCGCCAAACGGTGCCGGTGAGCGATGCTGGACGATAACGTTCGTTCACTCCGGCGCGCCGTCGGCCGGACGGAGCCGCAGTCGACATCGATGGAGGCAGTGATGGGTGTGTCGGGTCCGATCCGCGTGGTGGTGGCGAAGCCGGGGCTCGACGGCCACGACCGCGGGGCCAAGGTGATCGCCAGGGCCCTCCGCGACGCGGGCATGGAGGTCGTCTACACCGGGCTGCACCAGACGCCCGAGCAGATCGTCGCCACTGCCATCCAGGAGGACGCCGACGCGATCGGGCTGTCCGTCCTCTCCGGTGCGCACAACACCCTCTTCGGCAAGGTGCTCGACCTGCTCAAGGAGCGGGACGCCGAGGACATCAAGGTGTTCGGGGGGGGAATCATCCCCGAGGACGACATCCCGCCGCTCAAGGAGCGGGGCGTGGCCGAGATCTTCACCCCCGGCGCCCCCACCACCGCGGTCGTCGCGTGGGTACGGACCCACGTCCGCTCGGTGAGCGCCTGAACCCCACCGGAACCGGGCGCCGTCGGAGCCGGCCTCAGGCACGGTCTCCGGGGAGCGGCCGGCCAGCTCCTCCGCCATCGCGTGCCGGAGCCGGAGGGTGGTCAGCAGCCGCTGGAAGGACTCCGCCCCGTAGCCGCCGGCGCCGGGAGCCCGGGTGCCGGCCTCCGCCGCCCGGGTGGCGAGCGGCGGAGGCCGCGCCGCGTGTCCAGGGGCGAGCGAGCGCTCCGCCAGCCCGAGGACTCCGCTCAGGCTCCACGGATAGCTCCCCGCGTCACGCGCGATCTCCAGCGTGTCCACCACCGCCCGGCCTAGGTCGGGGCCCACGGGACGGCGCAGACACCGAGCACACCGAACGCGTGCGAGGGGCCGTGCGCCGAGACGAACTCGGCTGCCCAGGCCGAGCGCTCCGGTCCCGGCAGCGCGGCGAGCAACCGGGGCGTCACGTCCGCACCCTCCGCGGATGCCTCGGACGGGCGGCCCAGCAGCGCGCGGGTCCAGGCGGTGTCCTTCTGCCGCACCGCGGCCCGGGCCCAGGCGCCGTGCAGCTCGCCCCGCCTGCGCGTCCTCCGGGTCCGGGCCGGAGTCCGGCGCGGCGCCGCGCCGGACGGACCGCCACCCCGGGTTGAGCCCCGCCAGCCAGCGGGCCCGCGGCCCGCCGAAGGCCAGGGCCGTGGTGCGCGAGGTCGTCCGGGAGTTGGAGAGCCGGCCCGCCGAGCGGACGAGGTCCACCCTGACCGGTGCGCTGGACCGCTCCGCGCGGGTGAGTCGGCCGCGGCTCGCTGACGTCGACCGGAACCGCACCATCCGGGCCAACCTCCGGCACTACCTGCCGGAGCACGGCACCGTCGTGCCGGAGCGGCTCGTCGGGTATGGCCGGGCGTCGAAGGCGCTGAAGAAGGAGGTCGTCCTCTGCATCGACCAGTCCGGATCGATGGCGGCCTCGGTGGTGTACGCCTCGGTGTTCGGCGCGGTCCTCGCCTCGATGCGGTCGCTGGCGCCTCGTCTGGTCGTCCTCGACACCGCGGTGGTGGACCTCACCGACGCCCTGGACGACCCGGTGGACGTCCTGTTCGGCACCCGGCTGGGCGGCGGGACCGACATCGACCGGGCGCTCGCCTACTGCCAGTCCCGGATCGCCCGTCCCGCCGACACGGTGGTGGTCCTGATCAGCGACCTCTACGAGGGCGGCATCCGGGACGAGATGCTCAAGCGGGTGGCTGCGATGAAGGGCTCCGGAGTCCGGTTCGTCACGCTGCTCGCGCTGTCGGACGCGGGCGCGGCCGCCTACGACCGGGAGCACGCGGCGGCACTCGCGGCGCTGGGGGCCCGGCATTCGCATGTACGCCCGATCATTTCCCCGGGGTGACGGCGGCGGCGATCGAAAAACGCCCGCTGCCTGTTCCGGAAGCGTGACGCGTCGCTTCGGTGACCGGATGTGACCGGTCTCACCGCGCCCGAGCGACGTGGAATTTATGAAGCGCACACGCACCGGGCTAACCTGCGAGGCGGACATGCCGCGGACATCGCAGACGCGGCCACGCGGCACGCCCACGCTGACAACGAACCGCGAAAACTGATGAGGGACGGACGCGCGTGGACCTGTTCGAGTATCAGGCGAGGGACCTCTTCGCCAAGCATGACGTACCGGTGCTGGCCGGGGAAGTCATCGACACGCCCGAGGCGGCGCGTGAGGTGACCGAGCGCCTCGGTGGTCGCGCGGTTGTCAAGGCCCAGGTGAAGACCGGTGGCCGTGGCAAGGCGGGCGGCGTGAAGCTCGCCTCCGACCCCGCCGACGCGGTCGAGAAGGCCGGCGCGATCCTCGGCATGGACATCAAGGGCCACACGGTCCACAAGGTGATGCTGGCCGAGACCGCGGACATCGCGGAGGAGTACTACGTCTCCTTCCTGCTGGACCGCACCAACCGCACCTTCCTGGCGATGGCCTCCGTCGAGGGCGGGGTGGAGATCGAGGAGGTCGCGGCGACGAAGCCCGAGGCGCTCGCCAAGATCCCGGTGGACGCCCTGGAAGGTGTGACCGAGGCCAAGGCCCGCGAGATCGTCGAGGCCGCCCGTTTCCCCGCCGAGATCGCCGACCAGACGGTCGTCGCCCTGCAGAAGCTGTGGGACGTCTTCATCAAGGAGGACGCCCTCCTGGTCGAGGTCAACCCGCTGGTGAAGACCGCCGACGGCAAGGTCATCGCACTGGACGGCAAGGTCTCCCTGGACGCCAACGCCGAGTTCCGGCAGCCGGACCACGCGGCGCTGGAGGACCAGGCGGCGGCCAACCCGCTGGAGGCCGCGGCGAAGGCCAAGGGCCTGAACTACGTCAAGCTGGAGGGCCAGGTCGGCATCATCGGCAACGGCGCGGGGCTCGTCATGAGCACCCTCGACGTCGTCGCCTACGCCGGCGAGAAGCACTCCGGCGTCAAGCCGGCCAACTTCCTCGACATCGGCGGCGGTGCCTCCGCCGAGGTCATGGCGAACGGCCTGGAGATCATCCTGGGCGACCCGGAGGTCAAGTCCGTCTTCGTGAACGTCTTCGGCGGGATCACTGCCTGCGACGCCGTGGCCAACGGCATCGTCCAGGCGCTGGAGCTCCTCAAGTCCAAGGGCGAGGACGTCAGCAAGCCGCTGGTCGTGCGTCTGGACGGCAACAACGCCGAGCTGGGACGCAAGATCCTGAACGACGCCGCGCACCCGCTGGTGGCGCAGGTCGACACCATGGACGGCGCCGCGGACCGCGCCGCCGAGCTGGCCGCCAAGTAACCCCGGACCGGGACAGACGAGGACAGACGAGGAACCGACACACATGGCTATCTTCCTCACCAAGGACAGCAAGGTCATCGTCCAGGGGATGACCGGCTCCGAGGGCCAGAAGCACACCAAGCGCATGCTTGCCTCCGGCACCAACATCGTCGGCGGGGTGAACCCGCGCAAGGCGGGCACCACGGTCGACTTCGACGGCCAGGAGATCCCGGTCTTCGGCGGCGTCAAGGAGGCCATGGAGGCCACCGGCGCCGACGTCACCGTCATCTTCGTGCCGGAGAAGTTCACCAAGTCCGCGGTCATCGAGGCGATCGACGCCGAGATCCCGCTCGCCGTGGTGATCACCGAGGGCATCGCGGTGCACGACAGCGCGGCCTTCTGGGCGCACGCCGGCGCCAAGGGCGACAAGACCCGCGTCATCGGGCCGAACTGCCCCGGGCTCATCACTCCGGGTGAGTCCAACGCCGGCATCATCCCGGCCGACATCACCAAGCCCGGCCGTATCGGCCTGGTCTCCAAGTCCGGCACGCTGACGTACCAGATGATGTACGAGCTGCGGGACATCGGCTTCTCCACCTGCGTGGGCATCGGCGGCGACCCGATCATCGGCACCACCCACATCGACGCTCTCCGGGCGTTCGAGGCGGACCCGGAGACGGACCTGATCGTGATGATCGGCGAGATCGGCGGCGACGCCGAGGAGCGCGCCGCCGACTTCGTCAAGGCCCACGTCACCAAGCCGGTTGTCGGCTACGTCGCGGGCTTCACCGCTCCGGAGGGCAAGACCATGGGCCACGCCGGCGCCATCGTGTCCGGCTCCTCGGGCACCGCCCAGGCGAAGCAGGAGGCACTGGAGGCCGCCGGCGTGAAGGTCGGCAAGACGCCTTCGGAGACCGCCCGTCTGGCGCGCGAGATCCTCGGCGGCTGACGGCCGCCGGTACCGGCCGCGCGGTACCGGCCGGTCCTCCGCGGACCGGTGGCGAGTGCGCCCCTTCGGGCGCGCTTCCGGCGCGGCGACACGGCTTCGGGCCCGCCCCAGAACACGGGGGCGGGCCCGAAGCCGTCGTGGCGGGCGGCCGTGCTGCGTACCGCGGCCGCGGTACGCAGCGTCCGCGAGCGGTCCCTTCCGGGTCATGTGTCCGTGCCCGTCCGGGCCGCTGTTCCCGCCGTGCCCGCCGTGCCCGCCGTTCGCCGGGCATGACTCAGCGGGTCAGGTGGTGCACCGCCGCGGCCAGTTCGTGCGGGAGGATGCCGTCGCTCTCGGTCGTGGCGACCGTGAACGAGGTGGCGGTGACCACGGCCACCGTCAGTCCGCAGGCAGCCAGTATCCAGCGCTTTGACTGGCGCTCGCTGCCCGTGCGGACGACCCGCGCCGAGACGGTTCCGACGGGTTGCGCGGCCGCCAGCCTGTCCAGAAGCGCCCCGATCACCGGCCCGCGGTCCTCCGGTGCCGCGCCACCCACCTCGGGGAGCAGCTCGGCCAACTGCTCCCGGGCGTGCAGCAGCCGTCCGGCGGCCGCTGCGGTGCTCGCCTCGGACTCGGCCGCGGTCTCCGCCAGACCGAGCCCTATGCCGTCGTGCAGCAGCAGGGTCCTGCGGTAACACGGCGGCAGGCTGAGGAGGGCGTCCAGACAGGCCTTGTCCTCGGGGAGCCCGGAGTAGGCCTCGGGCGCGTGGTGCCCGGGCCGCAGCCGGTGCCAGGGGGAGAGGGCGCCGTCGTGCGCGGCGGCGCGGACCCAGCCCGCCGGGTCCCGGTCCACCGCGACCTCGGGCCAGTGCTCCCAGGCGGTGTGGAAGGCCCGGCGCACCGCCCACTCGGCCAGCGCGCGATGCCCGGTCAGCAGGAAGGCCTGCCGGGTCAGCGAGCGGACGTGGCGTGCGTACAGCGCGTCGAAGGCGGTGACGGCCGGGTTCTCCGACGCCGGAGCGGCCTCCTCCGGCACGCCGTCCGACGGTTCCGGCGGGCTCTCCTCCGGCGCGGCGGTGTCCAATACCGGAGTGGTGGCGGGGCTCTCTTCACCGGTGGGGGCGTCCTCAGCCGCGCGGGCGTCCTCAGCAGCCGGGGCGTTGGGGGCCGGGCGGTCGGTGGCGCGGCGGGCGAAGCTCGCAGCCTCCGGCGCGCCCAGCGCCCAGGAGGGCCTCGGACCGCGGCTCCCCTTCCGCGCCCCGGGGCGGGACGGTCGGGAGGATTTCGGGTTCGGTGGCGGGTGCTCGGCCTGCGGCCCGGCGGCCTCCGGGGCGTGCGTGGGCTGCTCCGCCGGTGCCGGAGCGGACCGGCTCGGCTTCGTCCGGTGATCGAGTTCTGTCATGCCTGCCTCTCGACACGATGCGCACGGTCCACGGCCGGGTGCCCGGAGGTGACAAGCACACCGGTCACATCGACACCCTGTGTGAAAAGGTGCATAAGTACATATTGAGCGACACAGCGAGATTTCGCGCGCTACCCACGCTCTTGGGGTGTTGTTGACAGCATGGTGCGGTGAGCCAAACGACGCACCGCACCCTGCGCTCCCGGATCTCGGCTGCGGCCATGAACCTGCTGGTGGAGGGCGTGTTCGCGGCCTGCCTGGGCCTCGCCGCCGTCGCCATGCTGGTGCTGCTGCTGTGGATCACCTCCCCCTACCCGGACAGCGGACCCGGCGGCGCGCTGCGCACCGCGGCGGGCCTCTGGCTGCTCGCGCACGGCGCCGACCTGGTCCGGACGGACACGCTCGGTGGCCCCCCCGCGCCCCTCGGCGTCTCGCCGCTTCTGCTGACCGTGCTCCCGGTGGTGCTGCTCCAGCGGGTGGCCCGGAGCGCCGAGGGGGCGGCCCGCTCCACCGTGGCGCTGCTCGCCGCGGGGTACCTCACCGTCGCCGTTCCCGTCGCCTGGTTCTCCGCCGGGGGTGCCCTGCGGGTCGACCTGCTCAGTGCGGCGCTCCGGGTTCCCCCGTTCGTGCTCGCGGTCGTCGCCGCCGGGGTGTGGTTGGCGCGCGGCCGTCCGTCGCCGCCCGTCGAGCGCCTGCCCCGGCTGCTGCAACGCCTGCTGCCGCGTCCCGGCCGGAGTCCGGCCGGATGGACGGCGCTGTGCGCCGCCGGAGTGGCCGTCGCGGTGCTGACCGCGGGAGGCGCGCTGCTCGCGGCCGGCATGCTGGTCTGGCACGGGCAGGCGGCGCAGGAGGCGTTCCCTCGGCTCACCGAGGCCTGGTCGGGCCGGACGGCGGTCCTCCTGCTGTGCCTGGCACTGGCGCCGAACGCCGCCGTGTGGGGTGCCGCGTACGGCCTGGGGCCCGGGTTCAGCCTCGGCGTCGGCAGCACGGTCACCCCGCTGTCGGCCGGCGGGTACCCGCAGCTGCCGCACTTCCCGCTGCTCGCGGCGCTGCCGCCCGAGGGTGCGGCCGGGCCTGTCACCTGGGTCCTGGCGGGAGTGCTGCCACTGGCGGCCGGGACCGCCGCCGGCTGGTACGTCGCCCGGGCGCAGGTGCCGCTGCCGGGCAGTGCGCACGGAGCGACGTCGGTGCAGACCACTGCGGGGACAGCCGCGCTGGCGGCGGTGTGCTGCGGACTCGCGGGGACGCTGCTGGCCGACCTGGCCGGCGGCCCGCTCGGCGCCGAACGGTTGTCCGTCTTCGGCCCGGACCGCTGGCTGACGGGGGCGGCCGCCCTGGGATGGATGCTGGTGGTCGCGACGCCGGCGGCGCTGCTGGTGCGGCTGTGGCGGCTGCGTGATCCGCACCCGGTGCTCGCCGCGGGCATCGGTCGGCGGCGCGCGCTCGCCTGGTGCCGGTCCCTCTCCGCCCGCCGCCCGGAGCCGGATGCGGAGTGGCACGGCACCGGAGCCCGGCACTCGCGCTGGGCGGCGCTCAAGCGGGCCTCCGGTGGCCTGGTGCCGGACCTCGACCCGGCACGCCGCCGGGACGCCGCGACGGGTGACGGGCCCGAGGCGGCCGCCGGTACCGAAGCTGCGGGAGGAGAGGCTGCCGGAGACGCGGGAGGGAACGCCGGGAGGGGTATCGGGGAGGGGGCGGCGGCCACCCCGTTCGTCGGGGCCAGCGGTCAGCAGGTCTTCGACGCGGAGGTCTTCGACCCCGTTGCCGGCAGTGGTGGCCGGCAGGGGAGCGCCGCGCAGCGGGGGAGCAGTGGCGAGGGGGCGCACGGGGCCGGTGCCGCCGGCGACGCCCCGCTGCCCGACCCTCGGCGGTGACGGTACGCCGCCCGCCTCGCGGCGGCCCGGCCCGCCGACGTCGGTGCCCCGCACGCCCACGAGACGTGCGCCCCGTCCTCCGCGTACGACCGCCACCGGCATCCGCCGGTGGCGGTCAGCGAGGCGGACGGGGTCAGTCCCGCTCGCCGAGGATCGGCCGCAGCTGCTCGGGCAGCAGCTGCTCGCACTTCTGCTGGGAGGACTCGGTCAGCGCGTCGTCCACGCAGTGGTAGTAGTCGCTGTAGACGAGCTGGAGCGAGAAGGTACCGGCCACCACGAGCAGTGCCAGGACGCCCGTCACCAGTCCGCCGATGGAGGCCGACCGCTGCGGTCTGCCCATCCGGCTCTGCCGGGTGGCCGCGGCGCCGGTACGGGCCGGTGCCGCCTCGGAGCCGGAGGCCGGACCGGAACCGGAGCCGTCGCCGTCCACGTCCGCCGCGGTGGCGCCCGCGCGCCGGGCGGCCGGCTCGTCACCGCCGGCACCCGGGGAGCCGCGCAGCGAGTCGATGCCCCAGTAGATCGCCAGCGCGCCCAGGAGCAGGGCGACCGGGGGGATGTTGAACAGGGCGAAGAAGAAGCCCCACAGACCGCAGAGCATCGCGTACCGCGCCCGCCGTTGGGCAGGGTCGCGGGGGTCCCAGCGCAGGCCGCCCGAACGGCCGGAACCCCCGCCGGACGGGCCGCTGCCCCCGCCCTCCGGTGTGCCGGAGCCGCTGCCGAAGCCGCGGTGGTCCCTGCCGGGTTGACGGCTGCTCCACTGCTGCCCGCCCCAGCGGCTGCCCTCGCGGTCCTGCCCGCCGTCGTCCGGGTCCTCGGACCCGTCGTGTCCGTCCCGCTCCTCGGACCCCTCGGGGCCCTCGGACTTCCCGGGCTGGTGGCCCCTGGGCTGCCAGGGCCGGTCCGGGGCGTGCTCCGGCGGCGGCGCGAAGGGGTTGTCCTCCTGGCCGGACTGTCCGGAGGCGCGGCGTCGGTCCGTCATGTGGTGGGCTTCTTCCCCTTCGTGTGTCCGAGCTGCCTGTCCGCGGAGCTGCCACGGCCGCGAAATGCTGCGGAGCCTTGTGCCAGACGCTACCTGCTGTCGCCGCACCCGTGCCGCGGGGGCGGTGCGCAGTCCCGGTATCGTTGCTGACGGCCGGGCGATTCGTAGGGTTCTCCGGATCGGCGGGTCCGCAACATTCGTTCGATCACACCATCGGGCCGCCGGGTCGGCTGACGCCCGCCGTCCGCCCCGTTCGAGAAAGAGCTGCACCGTGGCCGTTTCCGACTCTCCCGCCCGGCTCGTCGTGCTCGTTTCGGGTTCCGGCAGCAACCTCCAGGCACTGCTGGACGCCGTCGAGGAGCAGGGCCCGGAAGGGTACGGAGCCCGGGTGGTGGCGGTGGGGGCGGACCGCGAGGGGGCCGGAGGGCTGGAACGGGCCGCGCGTGTGGGGCTGCCGACCTTCGTCCGCCGGGTGGCGGACCACGGGAGTCGTGCCGAGTGGGACCGGGCGCTGACCGTCGCCACCGAGGCCCACCGGCCGGACCTGGTCGTCTCGGCCGGTTTCATGAAGATCGTGGGCCCGGAGTTCCTGGCCCGGTTCGGCGGCCGGGTCGTCAACACCCATCCCGCGCTGCTGCCGAGCTTTCCGGGAGCGCACGGGGTGCGTGACGCGCTCGCCTACGGCGTGAAGGTCACCGGCTGCACGGTCCACCTCGTCGACGACGGCGTCGACACCGGCCCGATCGTCGCCCAGCAAGCGGTGGCGGTGCGGGCCGAGGACGACGAGGCCGCCCTGCACGAGCGGATCAAGGAAGTCGAGCGGCGCCTGCTCGTCGATGTCGTGGGCCGCCTCGCCCGCGACGGGTTTTCCATCGAGGGACGAAAGGTACGGGTTCCGGCATGAGTGCCGAAGGTACGAAGCGGCCGATTCGCCGCGCACTGGTCAGCGTCTACGACAAGACCGGTCTGGAAGAGCTCGCCCGGGGGCTGCACGCGGCCGGTGTGGAACTGGTCTCCACCGGTTCCACCGCGGCCCGGATCGCCGGGGCCGGGGTTCCGGTGACGCGGGTCGAGGAGCTGACCGGTTTCCCCGAGTGCCTGGACGGCCGGGTCAAGACGCTGCACCCCACGGTGCACGCCGGCATCCTCGCCGACCAGCGGATCGCGGGCCACCGGGCCCAGCTCGCCGACCTCGGTGTCGAGCCCTTCGAGCTGGTGGTCGTCAACCTCTACCCCTTCCAGCAGACGGTGGCCTCCGGCGCGGCTCCGGACGCGTGCGTCGAGCAGATCGACATCGGGGGCCCCTCGATGGTCAGGGCAGCCGCCAAGAACCACCCCTCGGTGGCCGTGGTGGTGAACCCGCGGCGCTACGCCGAGGTGCTGAAGGCGGCGGACGACGGAGGCTTCGCACTGTCCGAGCGCAAGCGGCTGGCAGCCGAGGCCTTCCAGCACACCGCCTCCTACGATGTCGCGGTGGCCTCGTGGTTCGCGGCCGACTACGCCGCCGCGGACGACTCGGGCTTCCCGGACTTCCTCGGCGGCACGCGCACCCGTGCGCACGTGCTCCGCTACGGGGAGAACCCGCACCAGCCGGCCGCTCTCTACGGAGACGGCACCGGCGGGCTGGCGGCGGCCGAGCAGCTGCACGGCAAGGAGATGTCCTTCAACAACTACACCGACACCGACGCGGCCCGCCGGGCCGCCTACGACCACGGCGAGCCCTGCGTGGCCGTCATCAAGCACGCCAACCCCTGCGGCATCGCGGTCGGCGCGGACGTCGCCGAGGCCCACCGCAAGGCGCACGCCTGCGACCCGCTCTCCGCCTTCGGCGGCGTCATCGCGGTCAACCGCCCGGTGTCGGTGGCGATGGCCGAGCAGGTGGCGGAGATCTTCACCGAGGTCGTCGTCGCTCCCGGCTTCGAGGAGGGCGCCGTGGAGGTGCTCGCCCGCAAGAAGAACATCCGGGTGCTCCGCTGCCCGGACGCGCCGGCCGACTCCTGGGATGTCAAGCCGATCGACGGCGGCGCGCTCCTCCAGACCAAGGACCGGCTCCAGGCGGACGGCGACGACCCGTCGCAGTGGAGGCTGGCCACCGGGGAGGCGCTCCCGCCCGCGGAGCTCGCGGAGCTGGCCTTCGCCTGGCGCGCCTGCCGCGCGGTGAAGTCGAACGCGATCCTGCTGGCCAGGGACGGCGCCACGGTGGGCGTCGGCATGGGCCAGGTCAACCGGGTGGACTCGGCGAAGCTGGCCGTGCAGCGGGCCGGAACGGAGCGGGCCGCCGGCAGCTTCGCGGCCTCGGACGCGTTCTTTCCCTTCCCCGACGGGTTGGAGGTGCTGACCGCGGCCGGTGTCCGCGCGGTGGTGCAGCCCGGCGGCTCGGTACGGGACGACCAGGTGGTGGAGGCCGCGGCGGCGTCCGGCGTCACGATGTACCTCACCGGGACGCGGCACTTCTTCCACTGACCCGGCCGCTCGTCTCCCGATCCGGGCCCTCGGCGCCGTCCCGCGGAGCCGGGGGCCCGGATTGGAGTCCCGGCCCCCCGATCCGCGAGTATGGGGTCCATGAGCGCGCAGATCCTCGACGGCAAGGCCACGGCCGCCGCCATCAAGTCCGAACTGACCGAGCGGGTGGCGGCCCTGAGGGCCCGCGGGGTGACCCCGGGCCTGGGGACGGTGCTGGTGGGTGACGACGTCGGCAGCCAGAAGTACGTCGCCGGCAAGCACCGTGACTGTGCCCAGGTGGGTCTCTCCTCCATCCAGCGCGAACTGCCGGCGACGGCGACGCAGGAGGAGATCGAGCAGGTCGTGCGGGAGTTGAACGACGACCCGGCCTGCACCGGGTACATCGTCCAGTTGCCGCTGCCGAAGGGCATCGACACCAACCGGGTGCTGGAGCTGATGGACCCGGCCAAGGACGCCGACGGGCTGCACCCGAACAGCCTCGGCCGACTGGTGCTCAACGAGCCCGCGCCGCTGCCGTGCACGCCGAACGGCATCATCGAGCTGCTGCGGCGGCACGGTGTGGAGATCAACGGCGCCGACGTGGTCGTCGTCGGCCGGGGGATCACGGTGGGGCGGTCGCTTCCGCTGCTGCTCACCCGCCGCTCGGAGAACGCTACCGTCACGCAGTGCCACACCGGTACCCGGGACCTGTCCGCGCACCTGCGCCGGGCCGACATCGTGGTGGCGGCGGCGGGTGTCCCGCGGCTCGTCGGCCCGGACGACGTCAAGCCCGGCGCCGCCGTGCTGGACGTGGGCGTCAGCCGGGACGAGAGCGGGAAGATCGTGGGCGACGTGGACCCGGCGGTGGCCGAGGTTGCCGGATGGCTCTCGCCCAACCCCGGGGGAGTCGGCCCGATGACACGGGCGATGCTGCTGGTGAACGTGGTGGCGGCGGCCGAGGCAGCCGCGGATGCCGCGGAAGCGGGCTGAGCTGTGGGTGCCGAGTTCGCAGTGCGCCGCTTCCGCCGGAGCGGGGAGGGCCCCTCCGCCGACAGCCCCTCCCCGAACGGGACCGAGGGAGCCGACGGAGCCGAGGGGACGGCCCGGCGGCGCACCCGCCGCTTCCCCTCCCTCACCCGGAGCACCGCGCGTCCTGAGGGCGGCGGCCGGGCGGCGTCCGGGGACGCCCCGGCGCCGTACCGGCAGTGGCCGCTGCTGTCGGTGATGCTGGGCGTCGCCGCCGGGCTGCTGGTGATGGTGGGGGAGAGCCGCATCGGGCTGCTGATCGTCGGCGCCTCGGTGCTCGGCGGTGCGGTGCTGCGCCGGCTGGTCTCCTCGGTCGGCATGCTCGCCGTCCGCTCCCGCTTCACCGACCTGCTCACCTACGGGACGCTCGGTTCGCTGATCGTTCTGCTCGCCCTCATGGTGCAGCCCGACCCCTGGCTGGAGATCCCGTTCCTGAAGGACGTGCTCCGTTTCACCGTCGACTGAGCAGCCGGGCGCCGGTCCGTCCGTCCGGCGCCCGGCCCCGGGCGCGCACGGGGGCGCGTGGGCGCGCGAACCGGAGAGTCACGCTCACCGCGCGGAACCGCGGCCGGCACCGATGGCGTGAGCAGAGGTGAGCGGACCCCTCCCTAGTGGCACACTAGGCGTGCGCAGAACTACCGACGGCTGCCCCGGGCAGGCCGGTCCGGGCGCGCCGGCTCAGGGGGGAGCCGTCATCGCACGCACAGGGGGACAAGGGGAGGGCCATGCCTCGTTGGAAGGCACTGCCGGATGAACTGGATCCGGAGATCGTCGAGTTCACCACTCAGTTGCGCAGGGTCGTGGACCGCAGCGGGCTGAGTCTCTCCGAGGTCGGTGACCGCACGGGTTACAGCAAGACCTCGTGGGAACGGTACCTGAACGGTCGGCTGCTCCCCCCGCAGGGAGCAATATCCGCCCTGGCCGAAGCCACCCGCACGGACGTCGGCCACCTCGCCACCATGTGGGAGCTGGCCGAACGCGCCTGGGGCCGGGCCGAGATGCGCCACGACATGACCATGGAGGCCATCCGGATCTCGCAGGCCAGGGACGCCCTGGCCGCCACCGGCTCCACTCCGGTGATCAAGAAGGCCCGGACGCGCCCCGCCAAGCCCCGGCCCGCCTCGTCCGGCCCGCAGCGCCCCTCCCCCTCGGCGCAGCGGCCCGCCTCAGCCCCCTTCGCCGCTGCCGCCCACGGCCGGAACGGTCAGGAACCGCGGCACGACGGCACCACCGTGCTGCGGCGGCAGAACCCCGCGCCGTCCTCGGCGGCGGGCGCCCCCGCCCCCCGGCACGGTGCGCCGGAGCCGCCCGGCCCCGTCTCCCCGGCCGCAGCCGGAGCGAACGGCAAGCCCTCCCCGGCCCGCCGGGCCGGGATGTTCCTCGCCGGTGTCGCGGGCGCGCTGGCCGTGATAGTGGTCGCCATCTTCTTTCTCGGCCTCGAGGAAAGCGAGCAGGCCGCCGCGCCGCCCGAGCCGGAGCCGAGCAAGGTCGCCAAGACGCTCCCCGCCGGTGTCGAGTGCTCCGGAGCGGACTGCGCCGGGAAGGACCCGGAACTCATGGGGTGCGGCGGCCAGTACGCCGAGACCACCTCGGACGCGATGGTGGGCGACGCCTACATCGAGCTGCGCTACAGCGAGGTCTGCCAGGCCGCCTGGGCGCGCGTCACCGATGCCGCGCCCGGTGCCGCACTGCGGATCGCGGCGCACGAGAAGTCGCAGGACACCTCGGTCGGCGAGAACACCGAGGGCTACACGCAGATGGTCGCCGCGAAGACGGCGAAGGACGCCGAGGTGTGTCTGACCGGGGCACAGGGTGGGCAGGGCTGCACACGCAACTGACCCCCCGTCCGCCTCGGGTCGGGAAGTTCCGTGCATGCGCCCGGGATTTCGGGGCAAGCATCTCCACGACCCCCACGGGTGCCGCGCCGCACGGCAGCCGCCCGCACCCCCCTCCGGCGGGCGGCTGCCCAGGTGTCTCCGGGTGACGAGGCACGGTAGCCTGACGCCGGGTCTCTTGATGTGGAGAGACCTGTGAGATCCACGAGATCCAGCCGCCACCGTCAGGTACAACGGAGACCCGCCATGACCCGCACTCCCGTCAATGTCACCGTCACCGGAGCCGCCGGCCAGATCGGCTACGCGCTGCTCTTCCGCATCGCCTCGGGCCACCTCCTCGGACCGGACGTCCCCGTCCGGCTGCGGCTCCTGGAGATCACCCCGGCGCTGGGCGCCGCCGAGGGCACGGCCATGGAGCTGGACGACTGCGCCTTCCCGCTGCTCCGCGGCATCGACATCTCCGACGACCCGAACGTCGCCTTCGACGGCACGAACGTCGCCCTGCTGGTCGGTGCGCGTCCGCGGACGAAGGGCATGGAGCGCGGGGACCTGCTGGAGGCCAACGGCGGCATCTTCAAGCCGCAGGGCAAGGCGATCAACGACCACGCGGCCGGGGACGTCAAGGTGCTGGTCGTCGGCAACCCGGCCAACACCAACGCCCTGATCGCCCGGGCTGCGGCGCCGGACGTACCGGCCGAGCGGTTCACCGCGATGACCCGACTGGACCACAACCGCGCGCTGTCGCAGCTCGCCAAGAAGACCGGCACCCCGGTCGCGGAGCTCCGCCGCCTCACCATCTGGGGCAACCACTCCGCCACCCAGTACCCCGACATCTTCCACGCCGAGGTCGCGGGGAAGAACGCCGCCGAGACGGTGAACGACGAGAAGTGGCTCGCGGACGAGTTCATCCCGACTGTCGCCAAGCGCGGCGCGGCCATCATCGAGGCCCGCGGCGCCTCCTCCGCGGCCTCCGCCGCCAACGCCGCGATCGACCACGTGCACACCTGGGTCAACGGCACCCCGGCCGGCGACTGGACCTCGATGGGCGTCCCCTCGGACGGTTCCTACGGCGTGCCCGAGGGCCTCATCTCCTCGTTCCCGGTCACCTGCGCCGACGGCGCGTACCGCATCGTGCAGGACCTGGAGGTCAACGAGTTCTCCCGGACCCGCATCGACGCCTCGGTCAAGGAACTGGCGGAGGAGCGCGAGGCGGTCCGCGGACTCGGCCTCCTCTGACGCGGGGCCCGGCCGGCAGGTACCGGCTGGGCGCGGTCCGTCCATGGGCCCGGGAGCAGCACGGCGCTCCCGGGCCTGTTCCGTGCCCGGAGGTGCCCGTTTCGGCTCCCCCGACAGCCGCGGCGGGACCGGGAACCAGCAGTGGCAATTCCGGCGGCCGTTCTTTTCCGGAGCAGAATTCGCTCCCTCCGGCCGGATCGGCGCGACTTCTCCGCCAGTTTGCCCGTGAGGCCCTTCCCGAAGTCGCGCGGCCTTTTCCCCGTTCGCACCGCCGCCGGCCGCAGCGGCCCTTTTCCCGGCTCCGCCGAACGGCGGTCCTTCGCGTTCCGCCGGGGTTCCGGGGTTCTCGTCCAGTGACCGGACCGCCGGTGGGCGTGTGGTTTTCCGGTCCGTTCGGCGGTGCCGAAGGCCGGCGGTGCGCTGTCGCCACCGCCCCTCGGGCGCACCGCCCTCGGACGCCCCCCGCGGTGCGGGCGCCGGGTGCGGGCGTGTGCCCTGCTGCGCAACGCCGCCGCCCCGACACGGAGGGGTAGGGGGGAATCACGGTAGGTGAAGCAGGAATGCGCGGCGTCGGCGGTGAGGAAGATTACTTATTCGGGATTCACAGACATGTCTTCGGCGGATCGGGGAAGGGGTGCAAGTTGCAGTAAGGCTGCGAGGTAACAAAACGGTGAAGAAAGGCAGCAAGCAGACGTGTCGGGACCCGAAAGTATTCATGTGGACGGAGTGTGGCGGACCGCCACAGCCGGTGACACCCGCGACGTCCTGAACCCGGCGGACGCCACGACGCTCGCCGTGGTCGCCGAGGGTGGCACGGCGGACACCGACGCGGCCGTGGCCGCGGCTCGTCGCGCCTTCGACTCCGGGCCCTGGCCGTCGACGCCCACCGCGGAGCGGGCCGCGCTGCTGCGCAGGGTCGCGGACCTCCTCCAGCGGGACCGCGAGGAGATCGCCCTCACCGAGTCGCAGGACACCGGCAAGACCCTGGAGGAGGGCCGGGTCGACGTCGACGACGTCACCGGAGCCTTCCGCTACTTCGCCGACCTGGTGATGAACGAGTCCGGCGGCCGGGTCGTCGACGCGGGAAGCGCCGAGGTGCACAGCGTCGTGGTGCACGAGCCCGTCGGGGTGTGCGCGATGATCACGCCCTGGAACTACCCGCTGCTCCAGGCGAGCTGGAAGGTCGCCCCGGCGCTCGCCGCAGGCAACACCTTCGTCCTCAAGCCCAGCGAGGTCACCCCGCTCAGTACCGTGCACCTGATGCGGCTGCTGGTCGAGGCCGGCCTGCCGGCCGGTGTCGGCAACGTCGTCACCGGCGCCGGACTTCCGGTGGGGGCCCGGCTGTCCGAACACCCCGACGTCGACCTCGTCTCCTTCACCGGTGGGCTCGCCAGCGGCGTCAAGGTCGCGCAGGCCGCGGCGCCCGGCGTGAAGAAGGTCGCACTCGAGCTGGGCGGCAAGAACCCGAACGTGGTGTTCGCCGACATCTGCGCCACCGAGGAGGGCTTCGACACCGCGGTGGACCAGGCGCTCAACGCGGCCTTCATCCACAGCGGCCAGGTCTGCTCGGCCGGCGCCCGGCTGATCGTCGAGGAGTCCGTCCGGGAGCGCTTCGTCACCGAGCTGGCCCGCCGCGCCCGGCTGATCCGGCTGGGACGCGGTACCGCGAAGGACGTCGAGTGCGGCCCGCTCGTCTCCCGGCAGCAACTGGAGAAGACCGAGGACTACGTCGCCTCCGCCCTGGCGGAGGGCGCCACGCTGGTGTGCGGCGGTGCCCGCCCGGAGCCGAGCGACGTCCGTCCCGCCGAGGGGTACTTCTACCTCCCGACCCTTCTCGACGACTGCCACCGTGCGATGCGGGTGGTGCGCGAGGAGACCTTCGGTCCGCTGCTGACCGTGGAGTCCTTCACGACCGAGGACGGGGCGGTGGAACTGGCGAACGACACGGAGTACGGTCTCGCCGGCGGGGTGTTCTCCGCCGACACCGCCCGCGCCCGCCGGGTGGCCGGCCGGCTCCGGCACGGCACCGTCTGGATCAACGATTTCCACCCCTACCTCCCGCAGGCCGAGTGGGGCGGCTTCGGCAAGTCCGGTGTGGGGCGGGAGCTCGGCCCGACCGGGCTGGACGAGTACCGCGAGACGAAGCACGTCTACGAGAACCTGCGCCCCTCCCCCGTCCGCTGGTTCGCAGGCTGAGCCCCGTCCCCCGGCAGGGCGGCACCCCTCAAGGAGCACTTCCCAGACATGAGCGCATACGACTACGTCGTCATCGGCGGCGGCACCGCGGGGTCGGTGATCGCCTCCCGCCTCACGGAGGACCCCGGAGTCCGGGTGGCCGTCATCGAGGGCGGCCCCTCCGACCTGGACCGGCCCGAGGTGCTGACCCTGCGCCGGTGGCTCGGCCTGCTCGGTGGTGAGCTGGACTACGACTATCCCACCACCCCTCAGCCCAACGGCAATTCGCACATCCGGCACAGCCGGGCCAGGGTGCTGGGCGGCTGCTCCTCGCACAACACCCTGATCTCGTTCAAGCCGCTGCCGTCCGACTGGGACGAGTGGCAGGAGGCGGGGGCCGCCGGCTGGAACGCGAAGTCGATGGACCCGTACTTCGGCAAG
This sequence comes from Streptomyces sp. TAA040, assembly GCF_000424845.1. NCBI lineage: Bacteria > Bacillati > Actinomycetota > Actinomycetes > Kitasatosporales > Streptomycetaceae > Streptomyces > Streptomyces sp. TAA040. The sequence goes on from NZ_AUKR01000006.1 coordinate 96,490, forward strand.
CTGCGCAACAACGTCGTCGCGGTGGACGAGAAGGACCGGAACGCCATCGCCCGCGACTGGGTGGCCGCCGCGGTCGACGCGCTCGGGGTGCCGCGGGTGGAGGGCTTCAACCACAAGCCCTTTCACGAGGGGGCCGGGTTCTTCGACCTCTCGTACCACCCCGAGACCAACAAGCGCTCGTCTGCGTCCGTCGCCTACCTGCACCCGCACCTGGAGGCCGGCGACCGGCCGAATCTGGAGCTGATGCTGGAGACCTGGGCCCACCGCCTGCGGTTCGAGGGGGACCGGGTTACCGGGGTGCACGTCCGGGCGAAGGACGGCACCGAATCGGTGGTCGAGGCCACCCGGGAGGTGCTGGTCTGCGCCGGAGCCGTGGACACCCCGCGGCTGCTGCTGCACTCCGGTGTCGGGCCGCGCGAGGACCTGGAGGCGCTGGGCATACCCGTCGTACGCGACCTGCCGGGGGTCGGCGAGAACCTGCTGGACCACCCGGAGTCGGTGATCGTCTGGGAGACCGACGGGCCGATCCCGGAGAACTCGGCGATGGACTCGGACGCCGGGTTGTTCGTACGGCGGGACCCGGAGCTGCCGGGCCCGGACCTGATGTTCCACTTCTACCAGATCCCGTTCACCGACAACCCGGAGCGGCTGGGCTACGACCGTCCGGAGCACGGGGTGTCGATGACGCCCAACATCCCCAAGCCGAGGAGCCGCGGCAGGCTGTACCTGACCAGCGCCGATCCCGAGGTCAAACCGGCTCTCGACTTCCGCTACTTCACCGACGAGGACGGCTACGACGGCCGGACCCTGGTGGACGGCATCAAGCTCGCCCGGCAGGTCGCCGCGCGGGAGCCGTTCGCGAAATGGCTCAAGCGGGAGGTGTGCCCCGGGCCCGAGGTGACGTCCGACGAGGAGATCAGCGCCTACGCTCGCCAGGTCGCCCACACCGTGTACCACCCCGCCGGCACTTGCCGGATGGGCGCGGAGGACGACGAACTTGCCGTCGTCAACCCCGAGTTGAGGATTCGCGGACTGGAGGGTATCCGTGTCGCGGATGCCTCCGTCTTCCCCACGATGCCCGCGGTCAACCCCATGATCGGGGTGCTCATGGTGGGGGAGAAGGCGGCCGACCTGTTGCAAGCTTCTTCTACGACACCGGGAGGTGTTGCCTAATGTCTGCGCTCACTGAGACGACCCAGAGCCCCGGGAGTCCCGAGAACCCCGAGAACCCAGTCACCGAGCCGGTGTTCTCCGTGCGCAATCTCTGGAAGGTGTTCGGTCCCAAGGCGGATCGGATACCCGGCGACAAGGAACTGGCCTCGCTCAGCGGCGCCGAGCTGACGGAGCGGACCCGCTGCACCGCAGCCGTCCGCGACGTCTCGTTCGACGTCCAGAAGGGCGAGGTCTTCGTCGTCATGGGGCTGTCCGGTTCGGGCAAGTCCACCCTGGTGCGCTGTCTGACCCGGCTCATCGAGCCCACCAGCGGGGACCTCCGCATCGACGGCGAGGACGTCCGCGCCATGGACAAGACGAGGCTGCGCGAACTGCGTCGGCACCGCGCGGCCATGGTCTTCCAGCACTTCGGCCTGCTCCCGCACCGCAGCGTCATCGACAACATCGCCTACGGCCTGGAGATCCAGGGCATGGGCAAGGCCGAACGGCGCGAGCTGGCCACCGCCATGGCGGAGAAGGTCGGGCTCGACGGCCTCGGCGAACGCCGTCCGGGACAGCTCTCCGGCGGGCAGCAGCAGCGTGTCGGACTGGCCCGCGCGCTCGCCTCCGACCCCGAAGTGCTGCTCTTCGACGAGCCGTTCAGCGCCCTCGACCCGCTGATCCGCCGGGACATGCAGGAGGAGGTCGTCCGGCTGCACCAGGAGGAGGGCCGGACGATGGTCTTCATCACCCACGACCTCTCCGAGGCGCTCAAGCTCGGCGACCGGATCGCGCTGATGCGGGACGGCGAAATCGTGCAGCTCGGCACCCCCGAGGAGATCGTCGCCAACCCGGCCGACGACTACGTCCGGGACTTCGTCCGCGACGTCCCGCGCGAGCAGGTCATCACCGTGCGCCGGGCGATGCGGCCGCCGGTCGGCGGCGAGGTCGAGACCGGTCCGATCATCGCTCCCGGCACCCTCGTGGTGGACGCCATCGAAGCCGTCGCGCGCAGCGGGGAACACGTCCGCGTCGGCGACGCCGGCCGCACCCTCGGAGTGGTCGACCACGGGCGGCTGCTCGCCGTCGTGGCCGGTCTGGACGAGGAACCCGAGGGGCGGGAGGTGGCGGCAGTATGAGTGCCGCCCCCACCACGCTCACCAAGCCTCCGGAGTCCCCGGAGCCTCCGGAGAAGACCACTGCGCGCCCGGCTCCGGCGGGCCCCGGCCTGCTGGAGCGGTTGCGCGCCGATCCGCGGCTCCCGCTGGTCGTGGGCGCGTTCTTGCTGACCGTGGCCGGCGGCCTGCTGGCCGCCGAGGGCACCTGGCCGACCTCCCTCGTGTGGGACATCGGCTCCCCGCTGGAGGACCTGAACAACTGGCTGGTCAACAACCGCGACTCGCACTGGATCTTCCTCTACTTCCTGCTGCACATCAGCAACGCCGCCGAGTCCTCGGTCGACAGCCTCACCGAGCTGTTCACCTCCGTGGGCTGGGTCGGGGTGACCCTCCTGGGCACCCTGGTCGCGTGGTACGCGGGCGGTGGTGGCCTGCGCCGCAGCGCCCTGCGCACCGGAGGCACGGCGCTCGGCGTCTTCCTCGCCTGCGGTTTCCTGGGGATGTGGGAGTCCACCATGGAGACGCTGGCGCTGATGACCGTCGCGGTCTCGGTGGCCGCGCTGCTGGGACTGCTGCTGGGACTCGCCTCCGGGCTGTCCGACCGCTTCGAGCGGCTGCTGCGCCCGGTGTTCGACACCATGCAGGTCATGCCGGCGTTCGCGTACCTGCTGCCGTTCGTGCTGCTCTTCGACATCGGTGTGCCCTCGGCACTGATCGCCACGGTCATCTACGCCGCCCCGCCGATGGCGCGGCTGACCTCGCTGGGCCTGCGCAACGCCAACCCGTCGACCCTGGAGGCCTCCGCCTCGCTGGGCGCCAGCTCCTGGCAGCGGCTCATCACCGCCCGGGTGCCACTGGCCCGCAAGGAGATGATGCTGGGGCTCAACCAGACCATCATGATGTGCCTCTCCATGGTCGTGCTCGCCTCGGTCGTCGGCTCCGGCGGCCTCGGTGACCGGATCTACCAGGCGCTCGGCCGGGTGAACGTCGGGCAGGCACTGACCGCCGGTATCGCCATCGTGCTGCTCGCGGTCCTGCTGGACCGGACCACCGCTGCCGCGGGTGCCCGGATAGACGAGGTCGACACCTACGCGAAGGCGACCGGCCCGACGCTGTGGACCCGGCTGCGCGGCTGGCCGTCCTGGGCGCTGTTCGCGGTCCTCACCGCGGCGCTGGCGTTCGGCGGCCGACTGCTCTCCGAGGAGGACTGGCCCCGGGAGTGGCGGGTCAACATCGCCTCGCCGGTCAACGACTTCACCGGCTGGTTCGAGAGCACGCTGGGTTCCGGCGTGCCGGTGTTCGGCGGCACCATCGCCTGGGCGGACAACTTCGCCGTCTGGGTGCTCAACCCGTTGCGCAGCGGGCTGATAGCCGCCCCGTGGTGGTCCCTGCTGGTGCTCGTGGCCGTGCTCGCCTGGACGGTCGGCCGGCTGCGGGCGGCGGTCACGGCGACCCTGGCGATGGCGGCCACTGGTGTGATCGGCCTGTGGGACGACTCGCTCAACACGCTCTCGCAGGTGCTCCTCGGTCTGCTGGTCACACTGGTCCTCGGCTTCCTGATCGGCATCCTCGCCGCCCGGGTGGAACGCGTCGAACGGCTGCTGCGACCGGTGCTGGACACCATGCAGACCATGCCGCAGTTCGTGTACCTGATCCCGGTGATCGCCCTGTTCGGCGCCGGACGCACGGCCGGCATCGCGGCGGCCGTGGTCTTCGTGCTGCCCCCCGTCATCCGCATCACCACCCAGGGCATCCGCCAGGTGGACGCGGCGGCGGTGGAGGCGTCCCGCTCGATGGGCGCGACCGGCTGGCAGCAGCTCCGCCAGGTGCAACTGCCGCTGGCCCGCGGTTCGCTGCTGGTCGCGGTGAACCAGGGAGTGGTGCTGGTGCTGTCCATGGTGGTCATCGCCGGCATGGTCGGCGGCGGCGCGCTGGGCAACGACGTCATCACCGGCCTCTCCAGGGGTGACCTGGCCATCGGCCTCCCGGCCGGCATCGCTATCGTCTGCCTCGGCGTGATGCTCGACCGGCTGACCCAGCCGGCGAACCGCCGGGCGGCGGGCCGGTGACCGGCCCCCACGATCCGCCGGCGGCCGCGCACACGGCGCGCCGGCTCGCGACACCCCCCAACGCATCTCCCGAACCCGCATCAACCCCAACACAGAAAAGAGCACCCCTGCTCATGCACAGCAAGCGGATACGCACTTCCCTCGTCGCCGGTGCCGGCGTGCTCGGCATGGTGGCCCTGAGCGCCTGCGGAGCGGCGGAGACCGACAGCAGCGGCTCCGGGGACGGCGGCGGCGTCGACAAGGTCACGCTGGCCGTTCCGTCCTGGGTCGGCGCGCAGGCGAACACCGCCGTCGCGGCGAAGCTCCTCGAGGACGAGATGGACATCGAGGTCACCCAGCAGCAGATGGACGAGCCGGTCGCCTTCGACGCGCTGAACAGCGGCAAGGCCCAGGCCATCATGGAGGACTGGGGCGGCGTTCCGAAGAAGGAGGAGCTCTACGTCGAGGAGAAGAAGACGGTCGTCCCGGCCGGCGACCTCGGCGTCGAGGGCCACATCGGCTGGTTCGTCCCCAAGTACTACGCGGAGGAGAACCCCGAGGTCCTGGACTACAAGAACCTCAACGACTTCGCCGACGACTTCAAGACGTCCGAGTCCGGGGACAAGGGCCAGTTCATCGGTGCCGCCCCGTCGTACACCTCGTACGACGAGGAGCTGATCAAGAACCACGACCTGGACTTCAAGGTCCTGCCGACCGGCAGCGAGGCGGCCCAGCTCAAGGAGATCCAGCGGCTCTTCGACGCGAAGAAGCCCTTCATCTCCTACTGGTGGGAGCCGCAGTGGATGAACGCCACCATCGAGATGGTCGAGGTCGAGCTGCCCGAGTACGAGGAGGGCTGCAACGAGCCCGCGGAGCAGACCGAGTGCGGCTACCAGACCCTCATGCTCAAGAAGTTCTTCAACAAGGACTTCGACGAGAACGGGGGTGAGGCCGCCGAGTTCCTGCGGAACTTCGAGTGGACCACCGACGACCAGAACGAGGTCGCCAAGATGATCGCCGGCGAGGAGATGGACCCGGCCGACGCCGCGGCCGAGTGGATCGCCGCCAACGAGGACGTGTGGAAGCAGTGGATTCCCGAGTCCGCCAAGTGAGGCACCGCGGCGCCTGACGCCGCGCGGCGCGAGGCCCCGGAAGCGTGCGGGAACGGCTTCCGGGGCCTCGCGCGTCCTTCAGGGCGGTACCGTTCCCGGGATGCTCGGGGCTCCGGGGGCAGGACGGCCCGCGCGGCCGGACGCGGTGCCGCGGCCGGGAGGGGCCCGGACCGCCGGCGACACAGCAGGGGGGACGTCTCGGATGGGTCGGACGGGTCGGACGGGTCGGACGGGAAGCGGCAGGGTCGGCGGCGCGGGCGGAGCGGTTGTGCGTCGCGGAGCGCTCGCCGCGGGGGTGGTGCTCGTGCTGACGGCCGCCACCGGATGCACCGCGTCGTCCGAGGACGACAATGACGGGGACGGGCGGGACTACCGCCGCATCACCCTCGCCGTCCCGCCATGGGCCGGGGCCCGGGCGAACGTCGCGGTGGCGCAGCGGCTGCTGGAGCGCGAGCTGGGCATCGGCGTCACGGTCGAGGTCATGACCGGGGCGGACTCCTGGGACGCCCTCAACGACGGCTCGGTGCAGGCGATCCTGGAGGACTGGCGGGTCTACACCGACCGCGAGGAGAAGTACCTGGAGAAGCGCCGCACGGTCATCGAGGCGGGCGACCTCGGCGTCACCGGCCACATCGGCTGGTTCGTGCCCAAGTACTACGCGGACGAGAACCCGGGGATCACCGACTGGGAGAACCTCAACGACCACGTCGAGGACTTCCAGCCGTCCGGTGGCAGGGGCCGGTTCATCGGAGCCGACGCCCAGTTCACCAACTACGACGCCCACCTCGTCGAGAACCTGGAGCTGGACTACCGCATCGACGAGACCGAGGGCGAGGACGGCCTCCTGGCGGCGATCGACGAGGCCTACGAGGCCCGGGAGCCCTTCCTCACCTACTGGTACGAACCGCACTGGAAGAACCTGGAGCTCGACCTCGTCGAGGTCGAGCTGCCCACGTTCGTGGAGGGTTGCAACGAACCGGTGGAGAGGGCCGACTGCGCGTACCCGACCATGCCGCTCCAGAAGTACTTCCACACCGACTTCGAGGAGCACGGCGGAACGGCGGCCGAGTTCCTGCGCAACTTCCGCTGGTCCAACGAGCACCAGAACGAGGTGGCCGCGATGATCGGCGACGAGGGGGTGCCGGCGGAGGAGGCGGCCGACCGGTGGATCAAGGAGAACGAGGCGGTGTGGAGCTCCTGGATGCCCGAGCGCCCCGCCCGGGGGCCGGGCTGACGGTGCGCCACGGCGGCGGGCCGGCCACGGACCGCGCGGGGCCCGCATGTTCCGCGGCGGTACCGCTTGCCGCGCGGAGGTGCCCGTACGGCGAGGCGCGGAAGCCCCGTGACGGAGACGTTCGGAAACGTCTCCGTCACTCCGGGTCCACCGGTGCCGAGACCGGATGGCGGCGCGTTCGCGCGCGTTGGTTGCGGTGCTGTCACGACCTGACCGTGCAAGGTACCGCCCTGTTAGAGTCCGTCTATCTCCACCAGCCCCCACACGTCGCTCGTGCCCGCCGCACTCGTCCAGGTCGAAGAAGATACGTACATGCTTGGTATACGCGCCGCCCGGCTGTCCGCCCGCAGATCACTCATCGCCGGAACCGGGGTCCTCGCGCTGCTCGCGCTGACCGCGTGCGGCTCCGACTCCGCCGCCGACCGCGAGCCGGTCACTCTGATCTCGCCGCTATGGGCCGGGGGTCAGGCGAATGTGGCGGTCGCCAAGTACATGCTGGAGGAGGAGCTCGGCTACCGGGTGAACGTGGAGGAGATGGCGGAGTCCGACGGCTGGGCGGCCGTGGGAGGGGGCGACGCCGACGCCATCCTGGAGGACTGGGACCTCCCCGAGGAGTACGAGAAGTGGGTCGAGCAGGCGGGCACCGTGGTGTCGGCCGGACAGCTCGGCGTGACGGGCCGGATCGGCTGGTTCGTCCCGAGCTATCTGGCGGACAGCGACCGGGAGATCACCCGCTGGGAGAACCTCAACGCGTACGCCGACCTCTTCACCACCCCGGGAAGCGGCGGCAAGGGCGTGCTTTACCAGGGCGACCCCTCGTACAAGTCGAACGACGAGGCGCTGATCGAGAACCTCGACCTCGACCTGGAGCTGGAGTACCTCGGTTCCGAGGACGCGCAACTGGAGCGGATCCGGCAGCGGGCCAAGACGCAGGAACCTTTTCTCACCTACTGGTGGACCCCGCACTGGATCGAGGCGGAGGTCGAGCTGTCCGAGGTGCGGCTGCCGGACCACTACGACGGCTGCGACGACGATCCGGACAAGGTCGCCTGTGGATACGCGGAGACCCCCTTGATGAAGTACCTCAACGCGGACTTCGCGGAGAACGGCGGCAAGGCCGCCGGCTTCCTGCGGAACTTCGAGTGGGGCGAGGACGAGCAGAACGAGGTCGCCCGCATGATCGCTGGCGACGGCCTGTCGCTGGACGCCGCCGCCCGGCAGTGGGCCGGCGAGAACGAGGGCACCTGGAAGAAGTGGCTCTGGGGACTCTGAGCCCCGCTCCGGTGCGGTCGCCGCGTCTCCCCGCGTCCCCGCCCGCACCGTCCGCCCGCACCCGGCGCCCTGGTCCGGTCCGGGCGCCGGCGGACGCCCGGACCGGAGGGGCAGCCGGGTCCCTCAGTGCCCGGCGAGCACCTCGCGCAGCCTGTCGAGCCCCCAGTCCAGGTCCTCCTCGGAGATGGTCAGCGGCGGTGCGATCCGGATCGTGGAGCCGTGGGTGTCCTTGACCAGCACCCCCTTGGCCAGCAACCGCTCGGACAGCTCGCGGCCCGTCCCCCGCTCCGGGGCGATGTCCACCCCGGCCCACAGCCCCCGCCCCCGGACGTGCTCGACCGCCCCCGCCTCCGCGAGCGCGGCCAGCGCGCGATGCAGGTGGGCGCCCAGCCCGGCGGCGCGCGCGAGGTACTCCCCCTCGCGCAGCATGGCGATCACCTCCAGGGCGACCGCGCAGGCCAGCGGATTGCCGCCGAAGGTCGAACCGTGCTCGCCCGGCCGGTGGACCCCGAGCACCTCCCGGGAGGAGACCACCGCCGACACCGGCACCACGCCCCCTCCCAGCGCCTTGCCCAGCACGTACATGTCGGGGACGACGCCCTCGTGCTCGCAGGCGAACAGGGCACCGGTGCGGCCCAGGCCCGACTGGATCTCGTCCGCGAGGAGCAGTACGTTCCGCTCCCGGGTGAGTGCGCGCACGGCGGGCAGGTACCCGGGCGGGGGCACCCGCACGCCGGCCTCGCCCTGGATCGGCTCCAGCAGCACCGCGACGGTGTCCTCGTCCACCGCGGCGGCCAGCGCCTCCGCGTCCCCGTACGGCACGACCGTGAATCCGGGCGTGTACGGACCGTGGTCGGCGCGGGCCTCGGGGTCGGTGGAGAAGCTCACGATCGTGGTGGTGCGGCCGTGGAAGTTGCCGTCGGCCACCACGATCCGCGCGCGGCCGTCCGGCACCCCCTTCACCCGGTAGCCCCATTTCCTGGCGGTCTTGACCGCGGTCTCGACGGCCTCGGCCCCGGTGTTCATCGGCAGCACCGCCTCCATCCCGCAGAGGGCGGCCAGTTCGGCGCAGAAGGCGGCGAAGCGGTCGTGGTGGAACGCCCGCGAGGTGAGCGTCACCCGGTCGAGCTGCGCCTTCGCGGCGGCGATCAGGCGCGCATTGCCGTGCCCGAAGTTCAGAGCCGAGTACCCGGCCAGCAGGTCGAGATAGCGGCGCCCCGCCACGTCCGTCATCCAGGCGCCCTCCGCCGAGCTCACCACGACGGGGAGCGGGTGGTAGTTGTGGGCGCTGTGCGCCTCCGCGGAGGCGATCAGTTCTTCGGCGCTGGGCATCGCTGCGCTCCTTCCGGGTCAGGGCGCCGGCGGCGGTCGGAGCGCCGGTGCCGCCCCCATCGTCCGCCGCCCGGGGTGTTGTGCACCACACCGGCTCGCGCCCGGGCGCACACCGGGTGATTGGCGCGGTCCGTGACGGTATGCGACCTGTGGTGATCCGCGCAGGCAGGGCAGGTGGCGCCGCCGGACCCGCGCCGGGGGCCGTCGCGGGACAGGGTCGCCGGGCACCGGCGCACTCCTGCCAGTCCTTGCACAAGGGCCGATCCCGGCCGGGCGCTCTGCGAGAATGTCTGCCATGGCTCTCGATCGTCCGCGCGTGCTGTCCGGTATCCAGCCCACCGCAGGATCCTTCCACCTGGGGAACTACCTCGGTGCGGTGCGCCAGTGGGTGGCCCTCCAGGAGAACCACGACGCCTTCTACGCCGTCGTGGACCTGCACGCGATCACGGTGCCGCAGGACCCCGCCGCGCTCCGCGCCTCCACCAGGCTGTCGGTCGCCCAGCTGCTGGCCGCGGGGCTCGACCCGCAGCGCTGCACCCTCTTCGTGCAGAGCCAGGTGCCCGAGCACGCGCAGCTGGCCTGGGTGATGAACTGCCTCACCGGCTTCGGCGAGGCCTCCCGGATGACGCAGTTCAAGGACAAGTCCGCCAAGCAGGGCGCCGAGGGCACCACGGTCGGCCTCTTCACCTACCCGGTCCTCCAGATCGCCGACATCCTGCTCTACCACGCCGATCAGGTGCCGGTCGGCGAGGACCAGCGGCAGCACATCGAGATCACCCGGGACATCGCCGAGCGGTTCAACACCCGGTTCGGGAAGACTTTCGACCTCCCCGAGGCGTACATCCTCAAGGACACGGCGAAGATCTACGACCTCCAGGACCCGACGATCAAGATGAGCAAGTCCGCCTCCTCGCCGAAGGGCATCGTCAACCTGCTCGACGAGCCGAAGGCGACGGCCAAGAAGATCAAGGGCGCCGTCACCGACACCGGCTCGGAGATCCGCTTCGACCGCGAGGAGAAGCCGGGGGTCAGCAACCTGCTGACCATCCACGCCGTACTGACCGGCACCCCGGTCGCCGAACTGGAGCAGCGCTTCGCGGGCAAGGGCTACGGCGCGCTGAAGACCGAGCTGGCCGAGGTCGTCACCGACTGGGTGACACCCTTCCGCGCACGGACGCAGGAATATCTGGACGACCCGGAGACGCTGGACTCGATCCTGGCCGAAGGAGCGGAGAAGGCGCGTACCGTTGCCGCCGAGACGCTCGCCCAGGCCTACGACAGGGTGGGCTTCCTGCCCGCCAAGCACTGACCGGCCGCCGCCCGGCGCGCACCGCTCCGCGGGGCCGCAGACAGCGGTCCGGTTCGTCCCGGAAAGGAGACAACGTGGGGACCGTCACGCTCGGTGTTTCGATCTCGGTCCCGGAGCCGTACGGCAGTCTGCTCCAGGAGCAGCGCGCGGCCTTCGGTGACGGCGCTGCTCACGGCATCCCCACGCACGTCACGCTGCTGCCGCCCACCGAGGTGGACGCGGCGCTGCTGCCGGCCGTCGAGGAGCATCTCGCCGCCGTCGCGGCGTCCGAGCACGTCTTCCGGATGCGGCTGGCCGGGACGGGCACCTTCCGGCCGCTCTCCCCTGTGGTCTTCGTGCAGGTGGTCGAGGGGGCGAGGGCCTGCGGCCGGCTCCAGGAGCGGGTGCGGGAGGCCTCGGGGCCGCTCGCCAGGGAGCTGAACTTCCCCTACCACCCGCACGTGACCGTCGCCCACGGCATCGAGGAGGCGGCCATGGACTTCGCCCACGCGGAGCTGGCCGACTTCGAGGCGGCCTGGCCGGCCCCCGGGTTCGCCCTCTACGAGCAGGGTGACGACGGAGTGTGGAGGTTGCAGCGCGAGTTCCACTTCGGCGGCCGCTCCGGCTGCGCGCCGCTGCCCGGGCTCCCGCAGCAGAACGCCCGGCACGTCCGCCCGGCCGCTCCCAGTCGCTGAGGCGGCCGCCGGGGAGCCACCCGGGCTGAGCGCGCACAGGCCCCGCGGATGCCCTCCCCGGGCCGCGCCGTCCGGTCCGCAGGTCCTGCGGGTCGGGGCCCAATCGGGGTAGAACGGCTCCATGGAGTGGTTGATCAAGCAGCCTGTCATCGGTCCCCTGCTCGTCCGCCTGATGCGCACCCACCTGTGGCGGGCGTACCGACGTCTGGAGCACACGCACTGGGACCGGCTGTCCGCCGCCATCACTTTCATCAGCTTCCTCTCGCTCTTCCCGATGCTGGCGCTCGGCGCCGCGGTGGCCGCCGCCTACCTCTCCCCGGAGCAGATCGAGGAGGGCCAGCGGTGGCTCTCCGACCAGGTGCCGGGGATCTCCGACCGGATCGGCCTCCAGTCCTTCGTCGACAACGCCGGCACGGTGGGGCTGATCGCCGGGGTGACGCTGCTCTTCACCGGGCTGGGCTGGGTGCACTCGCTGCGGGACTGCCTGCGCGCGGTCTGGCTGCTGGACGAGGAGGACGTCAACCTCGTCGTCGGCAAGCTCAAGGACCTCGGCATGCTGCTCGGCCTCGGGCTGGTGGTGCTGCTCTCCCTGGCCGGCTCCGCGTTCGCGGTCGGCGCAGTGGAGTGGACGGCCGAGCGGCTGGGCGTGGAGCAGGCCGACCCGGTCGGCTGGCTGCTGCGCATCGCGCCGGTCGCCGCGGCGCTCGCGGTGGACTTCCTGCTGCTGGGCTACGTCCTGACGCGGGTGCCGGGCGTCCGGCCCGGCCGCCGTACGCTCGTGGAGGCGGGACTGATGGGTGCGGTGGGCTTCGAGCTGCTCAAGCTGCTGCTCGGCGGCTACCTCAGGGGGGTCGCCGGAAAGAGCATGTACGGCGCGTTCGGGGTGCCGATCGCCCTGCTGGTCTGGATCAGCCTGATGGCCAAGCTGCTGCTCCTCTGCGCCGCCTGGACGGCCACCGCACGCGCGCGGCACTCCGACGCCGACGAGGAGCCCCTGGGCGCCGAGGAGCCGGAGCGCGGGACCGGCGAGGGGAGGGACGAGGACGCCGTCCCGTCCGCCCCGGGGCCGCGGGGCCCCGCGGCGCACGAGCCCGGGCCGGGGGGCCCGGGGGTCACTCCTTCGGGCCCGGGAGGAGGTCCGCCGCCGCCCGAGGGGTCGCGCGCCGGGAGGTCCACGGCCGGCGGGGAGTGAACCGCCCACCGGCCCGCCCCGCCCGCCCGGCGGCCGTGCCCGCCGCCCGCTCCGCGGCGGTCGGCCGGTGCCGCAGCAGGACGCCCACGCCGGCCAGCGCCAGCAGCATCGCGGCACTCACCCCGAGCGCCGTCACGGTGCCGCCGCGCGCCGGCGCTTCCCCGGCGGCGACGCGGGAGCCCCCGGCCAGTCCCGTCTCGCCTTCCTCGCCGTTCTTGCCGCCCGCCGCGTCCACCCGGCGCTGCTCCGCCAGCGGCGGCACCAGTTCGCCGACCGGTTCGACCTTGCCGGCCGCCTCGAAGCCCCAGTCCAGCAGCGCGGCGGTCTCCTCGTACACCCGGTGGTGGCCCTTCTCCGGGTGCATCGCGGTGACCAGCAGCTTGCGGTCCCCGCGCTGCGCGACGCCGGTGAAGGTGTATCCCGCCTCGCTCGTGTAGCCGTTCTTGATGCCGGCCAGGCCCTCGTACGGATCCAGGCCCAGGTCACCGATCAGCAGCCGGTTGGTGTTCTGGATCTCGAAGTGCTCCCGCTCGTCCCCGCTTCCGCCGCCGGGGAACTGGGTCCGCACGGTGGAGGCGTAGGTGCGGAAGTCGGGCTTCTGCATCCCGGAGCGGGCGATCAGCGTCAGATCGTAGGCGGAGGAGACCTGGCCCTCGGCGTCGTACCCGTCCGGGCTGACCACCGTGGTGTCCCCGGCGCCCAGCTTCTCGGCGTGGTCGTTCATCTCGCGCACGGTCTGGGCCAGCCCGCCGTTCATGGCGGCCAGCACGTGCACGGCGTCGTTCCCCGAGCTGAGGAAGACGCCGTTCCACAGGTCCTCGACGGTGTAGGAGTGGTCCTCCTTGACGCCGACCGCGCTGCTGCCCGCACCCAGGGCCGCGAGGTCCTCGGGGAGCACCATGTGCTCGGTCTCCTTGTCGAACTTCGGCAGGAGGGTGTCGGCGAACAGCATCTTGATGGTGGACGCCGGTGCGAGCGGCCAGTGCGCGTTCCGCGCGGCCAGGACCTCGCCCGTCTCGGCGTCGGCGACGATCCAGGAGCGCGAGGTGAGCTTCTTCGGCAGGCCGGGGGCGTCCTGGCCGGGCAGCGGCTCCACCTGGTCGCCCGAGCGGCCGAGCCGCTCACCGCCGACGGCGGACATCTGCTTCGGCGGCTTCACGTCCTCCGCTCCGGCCGCGGACGCCGGCAGGAGCAGCGCGGGCAGCAGCACGGCGGTGGTCACCGCCGGACGGGCGAGGAAACGAGCGACTGTATGAAGAATCATGGGCACTCAGTGAAAGTACCGCCTCCTCGCGGACTTGAGGACCGGGTGCGTGACCGGTACCCGCCGCCGTAGCCCCTCAAGGGGAACGGAATCAGCCAGACGGCCGCAGGGACCGCCCGGTGCGCCGGGCCGTCCCGTGGCGGCCGGCGCAGCGAAGGAGCCGTCATACCGCCCCGCGGGGCGTCCCGTTCGGCCGTCCGTCCCGCTGTGGGCGGGCCGGGCGCACGGGGGCCGGGCGCCGCCAGGGCGCCGGGGCCCCTCCGGGTGCTCCGGCCCGCGCCTCCGCGGCCCCTGACGTTCGCTCACAGCCAACCCAGCCGCCACAGCCGCCACACGCCGCTGCTGTCCGAAAGGTACTGGAGGCCGACGACCTCCGGCACGCCGAGCCCGTAGTCCTTCTGCCGCCACAGCGGCAGGACCGGGACCTCGCGCGCCACCTCGCGGTGGATCGTCCGGAACTCCTCCCTCACCCGTCCGCGGCTCCGGCTGCGCCGGGTGGTGCGGACCAGTTCGTCGATCTCCTCGTTGCGGTAGCCGTTGTGGAGGACGCTGCCGCTGCCCACCAGGGGAGCGGTGAAGGTGTCCGGGTCCGGGTGGGCGGGGGCGCGGTCGAGCAGGTAGACGTCGAAGTCCCCGGCTGCATGCCCGGCCGCGAGGTCGTCCCCCTCGTAGGCCCGGGTCGTCACCCGGAAGAGTCCGGAACCGTTCAACTGCGCGGTCAGCTCCGCGGCCTCCGCCTCCCCGGTCGCGCCGCGCGCGTACGCCGGCCGGAACCGCACCGGTGTCTCCACCCCCGTCCCGGCCAGCAGGGCCACCGCCGCGGCACGGTCCGGCTCCGGGCGGTTGTCGAAGAAGGGCGTTCCGTGGCCCGTCATGCCCTGCGGGATCAGCGAGTACAGCGGCTCGACCGTTCCGCGGTGCACCTCGCGGACCAGGCGCTGCCGGTCGACGAGGGCGGCGACGGCCTGTCGCACCGCCGCGTCACCCAGCGGGGACCCGTCCCGGGTGTCGAGGACAGCCGTCCGGATGCCGGAGCCGGCCTGCTCGACGAGGTGGCAGCCGGTGGCGGATGCGTCCAGCGCCGCGAGCGCCGCGGGCGGCATCCGCCCGGCGCTGACGTCGATCCGCCCCTCCTCCCAGGCCGCGGCCAGTTCCTCGGAGTCGTCGACGTACCGCATGTCACGGGGGAGTGCGCCCGGCTTTGGGCGCCGCGGTACGTGGGGTTCGGGGGCAGCCGGACGGTGCCGCCCCGCTCGTACCCGTCGAGCAGGTAGGGTCCCGAGCCCGACACCGCGGCGCCGGTGAGGAGGCCGTCGGGGAAGCAGGCGGTGCTGTCCACGACGGAGGCGGCACCGCCGGCCAGCTTGTACGGGAAGGTGGCGTCGGCGGCGGCCAACCGGGACTCGACCACGTGGCCGTCGGCTGTGCTCTCCCGGACCGCCTCGAACAGCGGAGCCGGGCCCCGGTCGGCGCTGATGCGGGTGATCCGGTCCAACGGGAACCGCACGTCCCGGGCGGTCATCGGCCGCCCGTCGGCGAACATGAGTCCGCCCGGAGGGTGCACCGGTACGTCAGCGGGTCGTCCCCGGTGAATGCGCAGCTCTCGGCCGCGTCCGGCACCGGGTCGGCGGCGCCGGGCCGGAAGGTGAGCAGCGACTGGTAGAGGTTGCTGAACAGCGCCGAGGAGGCCGCGTCGTAGGCGCCTGCCGGATCGAGCGAGGTGACGGAACCGGTGGTGCCGACCACGATCGGTTCGCCCTCCCACCCGTCAGCCCGGATCAGCCGGTGGGCGCCGGCGGTGGCGCCCACCAGCACGACGACCAGCACCGCGATCCGCACGGCCACACCGGCACGTCCACCCCGCACCGCATCGTACCGCTCCCTCCCGAGCCGCCGTCAGGTGGTGATCACCCAACCACACAGCGCAGCACCGCGCACCGGATTGCACCCCAACACGCTTCTCCGGAGCCGGAATTGCCGTGCGGAGCGCACCCTGCACCGGGCTGTCACCGAACCGGCGCACGCTGTTCACGCCGGGGAGCGGCGGCCGTGTCACGCTCCGCATGTTGAGTTCATGCCATCGCGCGTGCGGTTCGACGGCTCCGGCCCGGTAGCTACGCGCGTCAACGGGAGAGGACACCCCCCCCATGACCGTCCCCCGCACCAGGCACCGCAGGGCGCTCGTCGCCGTCTCCGCCGGACTGTTGCTCGCCGGCCTCACCGTGCACCACGCCGCTGCCGGGCCGGACCCCGCCGCTCCGCTGCCGGAACGTTCCACCGCGGCGCAGGAACGGCTCGACGCCGAGATCGACGCCTACTACGCGGACGCCGAGGGCAAGACCGGCGAACCGCTCCGCGAGGCGCTGCACGAGATCGTCAGCGACCAGAGCACGCTCTCCTACTCCCAGGTGTGGGACGCGCTCAAGGAGACCGACGAGGACCCGGACGACTCCGGAGACGTGGTGCTGCTCTACAGCGGCCGCTCCCAGGCCAAGGACACCAACGGCGGCAGCGTCGGTGACTGGAACCGGGAACACGTCTGGGCCAAGTCGCACGGGGGCTTCGGCACGTCCACCGGCCCCGGTACCGACCTCCACCACCTGCGGCCGACCGACGTGCAGGTCAACAGCGCGCGCGGCAACAAGGACTTCGACAACGGCGGCAGTCCGGTCAGCGGGGCGCCGGACAGCAGCACCGACGGCGACTCCTTCGAACCCCGTGACGAGGTCAAGGGCGACGTCGCCCGCATGGTCCTCTACATGGCGGTGCGGTACG
Organism: Streptomyces sp. TAA040; assembly: GCF_000424845.1. NCBI lineage: Bacteria > Bacillati > Actinomycetota > Actinomycetes > Kitasatosporales > Streptomycetaceae > Streptomyces > Streptomyces sp. TAA040. The sequence goes on from NZ_AUKR01000006.1 coordinate 112,972, forward strand.
AGGGCGGCGACGGCCACGCCGACCTGGAGGTCAACGACCGGGTCGGCAACGGCTCGGTGCCGTATCTGGGGAAGATCTCTGTCCTGGAGCAGTGGCACCTCCAGGACCCGCCGGACGCCTTCGAGGAGCGCCGGAACCAGGTGATATTCGAGGACTTCCAGCACAATCGGAACCCGTTCGTCGACCACCCGGAGTGGGTCTCCGAGATCTGGTGAACCGGCCGTCCCGCCCGCAGGCGCCGTCCGGCGGGCGGGGAGCGGTGCCGGGACCGTCCGGCGGGCGCCGGGGCTGGCCGGGGCGGGAGCGGGCGGGCAGAATCGGGGGACCCGCCCGGGGAGCCCGCCGGGCCTACCCGGGAGCGCGCGTGAACGCGGAGAACCGACGACCGCAGGACGGGGACCGGCGGGCGGGGGACAACCCGGCCCGGCTCGCCGCAGGCAGCGGCGAGGACCGGCTGCTGAGCGGGCTGACCGTCGACGACAGCCGGCCGGAGCAGCCCACCCTGCTGGACAGCGCGGGCCGGCGCCCGGAGACCTGGCGGGAGAACCACCCCTACGAGCACAAGGTGCGGCGCAAGGAGTACGAGCGCACCAAGCGCGTCCTCCAGATCGAGATGCTCAAGCTCCAGAAATGGATCAAGGACACCGGCGGACGTCTGGTCGTCGTCTGCGAGGGGCGGGACGCGGCGGGCAAGGGCGGCACCATCCAGCGCTTCACCGAGCGCCTCAACCCGCGCGGCGCGCGGGTCGTCGCGCTGGAGAAGCCGACCGGGCGCGAGTCGGGCCAGTGGTACTTCCAGCGGTACGCGGCGCAACTGCCCGCCGCCGGTGAGCTCGTCTTCTTCGATCGCTCCTGGTACAACCGGGCCGGAGTGGAGAAGGTGATGGGGTTCTCCACCCCCGGCCAGGTGGAGCTGTTCCTGCACCAGGCACCGGACTTCGAGCGGATGCTCGTCGAGGACGGCATCCTGTTGGTGAAGTTCTGGTTCTCCGTATCCCGCTCCGAGCAGCGCACCCGGTTCGCCGTCCGGCAGATCGACCCGGTGCGGCAGTGGAAGCTCTCGGACACCGACCTCGCCTCACTGGACCTCTGGGACGCCTACACCGCCGCCAAGGTCGGGATGTTCCGTGCCACCGACACCGCGCACGCGCCCTGGACGGTGGTGAAGAACAACGACAAGAAGCGCGGACGCCTGGAGGCCATGCGCAGCCTGCTCGCCACGGTCGACTACGCCAGCAAGGACCCGGAGGCGGTGGGCAAGCCAGATCCGCTGATCGTCGGGCCCGCGGACACGCTGCTGGAGCCCGGCGAGGAGGACGCCGACCTCTCGCCGACCTCGCTCGCGAGCGGTCTGAGCACCCCCGGGGCACACCCCGAGTGCTGAACGACCGCGGTGGCCGGCCCGGGGGCGGTGCGAACCGCCGCCGGGCCGGCCAGTGTGCCGACGCCGTCACGGCACGCTCGGACGTCGGCGGTGGAGGCGGCACGCCGCCTCCCTACTTCCCCTGGCGTCCGCGCCGGCGGCGCTCCCGCACTGCCACCGGTGGTACGCCGTCGCCCGCCTTCCGTCCGGCAGGTCTCCTTCAGCTTCCTCCCTGCACGGAACGGAGTGCTCCTCCTCCCGCGCCGGTCGGCAACGGCTGCCGGTGCGGGCGGATTCGACGGGCACTCCTCCGTCTGGCCGCGTTCCGGCGCGGCAAACCTCGGCCGTTGCCGTCCCGCGGTGCGCCCGGCGCACTCCGGCGCCGGCCCCGCGACACACAGCAAGCGACTTCGGGACCGAGGTGAACGTCTTCGCCTCCTCGGAGGACAAGGTCGCCGACCTGACCGGGAAGCTCTCCCGGCAGAAGGGGCAGCAGGCCGCCGGCTGACGCCCCGCCCCCGGTACGCGGCCGGGGGGCCCGGATACTGGGGGCATGAGCTCCGCAACCGGCAACGAGCGCCCCGTCCCGCCTCCCCGCCACCGCGCGGTGGAGGCGACCGTCCTCGTGGTGGAGGACGAGCCGAGCATCGCCGACGTCCTCACCCTCACCCTGCGCTACCACGGTTTCGCGGTGGTCACCGCGGCCGGGGTCGGGACAGCGCGCGAAGCGGCCCGGACGGCCCGCCCGGACGCCGTCCTGCTGGACATCGCGCTGCCCGACGGGGACGGCCGCCGGCTCTGCGGCACCCTGCGCGCCGAGCACCCGGATCTGGCGGTGGTGTTCCTCACCGCCCGCGACGCCCCGGCCGAGGTCGTCCAGGGCCTCACCCTCGGCGGGGACGACTACATCACCAAGCCCTTCCACGTGGACGAGGTGGTCGCCCGGCTCCGCGCGGTGCTCCGCCGCGTCCGGCCGCCCGCTCCGGCGCCGGAGGCCGCGCCGCGCCCGCCGGTGCTGCACCACGGCGACCTGGAACTGGACGAGGCCACCTTCACCGTCCGCCGCGGGGGGAGGTCCGCGGACCTCACCCCGACCGAGTTCGCCCTGCTGCGGCACCTCGTCCGGCACGCCGACCGCCTCGTTCCCAAGGAGCAACTCCTCCGGCACGTCTGGCGGTTCGAGCACGCGGTGGAGTCCACCGTGGTGGAGACCTACATCAGCTACCTGCGGCGCAAGCTCGTACCGCTGGGGCCGCCGCTGATCCGCACCCGGCGCGGGGTCGGCTACGGCCTCCACCCCGCCGACGCGCCGGCCTCCCCGGACGGCTCCTCCGCGACCTCCGGGCCGTCCCGGTGATCCGCCGCTCACCCGACTCGCTGCGGGCTCAACTCACCCTCAGCGCGGTCGCGATGGTGGCCCTCGGGATCGTGATAGCCACCTGCGTGAGCGTCGGCGGCGTCTGGCACTACCTCACGGCCACCATCGACGGCGACCTGGCGACGACCCGCGAGAGCGTCGAGGACTCCGGGTACACGGCGCAGGACGCGACGGCGCTCGCTGCCCTGGTCGGCGCGGAGGCGGGGCCCGCCCCGGCCAACGGCTGGCGCCACGCGGTCCGGCGTCCGGTCCTCGTCCTGCTGGACGGCGACGGCCGCCCCACCGGTGCGCCGGACGGTCCCACGGGCGAGGTGCAGCGGGACCTGGCGGCAGCGGTGCCGGACGCCGGACGGACGGCCGGGACCGGCGAGCCGTTCGGGGCCGCGGCCGGGCGCGGGCACTACCGTGCCGTCGCCGCGGAGCTCGGCGACGGCACGGTGGCGCTGCTGGCCGACTCCACCGAGGCCGTGCACGCGCTCACCTGGAAGGTGGTCAAGCTCGAACTGGTCGCGGGGGCCGTGCTGATCGCCGTGCTCGGCCTGATGACCTCGCGCAGTGCCCGCCGTCGGCTGCGCCCGCTGGAGGACATGGTCGAGACCGCCTCGGCGATAGCCGAGGGGTCCCCCGACAGCTCCAGCCTCTCCCGCCGGGTCGCGGCCCGGAAGGACCGCACCGTGTGCGAGGTGGAGCAGTTGCGCACCGCGCTCAACGCGATGCTGCACCAGGTCGAGGCCGCCTTCGTCACCCGGGAGCACGCCGCGGACCAGCTGCGGCACTTCGTCACCGATGCCTCGCACGAGCTGCGCACGCCGCTCGCCGCCGTCCGCGGCTACCTCCAACTGCACGAGCGCGGCATGATCACCGAGCGGGCCGAGCAGGAGCGGACCTGGGCCCGGATGACCGCGGAGACGGAGCGGATGGCCCGGCTTGTCGACGAGCTGCTCGCCCTGGCCCGGCTCGACCAGCGCCCCCAACTGCGACCGCGGCCCGTCGAACTCGCCCGGCTGGTCGCCGAGTCGGCCGCCGACCTGCGCGCCCAGCAGGCCGAGCGCCCGATCGAGCTGGACCTGCCCGCGGACCCGCGGGACGCCTGCCCGGTGCTCGCCGACGAATCCGTCCTGCGGCAGGTGGTGTCCAACCTGCTGACCAACGTCCGGGTGCACACGCCGGTGACGGCCGCCGTCCGGCTGCGGGTGTCGGCCGACCCCGCAGCGGCGGGCCGGGTGCTGCTGCGGGTCGCCGACGAAGGCCCGGGGATGAGGGCGGAGAACGCCGAGCGGATCTTCGACCGGTTCTTCCGCACCGGTGCCACCGAGGGCAGCGGGCTGGGCATGTCCCTCGTCCGCGCCGGAGCCGAGGCGATGGGCGGCACCGTCGAGGTGGTGACCGCGCCCGGCGCGGGCCTGGCCGTCACCCTCGCGCTGCCCGCCGCGGAGCAGGCCTGCGCCGAGACGGATCAGGCCTGCTCCGAGACCAGCTCCACCACAGTGATGTCCGCCTCCGCACCCACCCGGACCGGCGGGCCCCAGGCCCCCGCGCCGCGGCTGACGTAGAGCTGGGTGTCGCCGTACCGCTCCAGGCCGGCCAGCGTCGGGTTGGCCAGGCCCGCGAGCAGGTTCCCCGGCCACATCTGACCGCCGTGGGTGTGCCCGGAGAGCTGGAGCCCGACGCCGCGGTCGACCGCCTCGTGGATCTGCACCGGCTGATGCGCGAGCAGCACCGAGGCCCGGGACGGGTCGCGGTCGCCGAGCGCCGCCTCGAAGTCCGGGCCGTCGCCGTAGTCCTCACCGGCCACGTCGTTGACGCCGGCCAGGTCGAACCAGCGCAGCTCCTCGCGTTCGTTCTCCAGCGGTCGGAGCCCCAACTCCCGGACGTGGTCGACCCACTCCTCCGCCCCGGCGAAGTACTCGTGGTTGCCGGTCACGAAGTACGAGCCGTCCCGCGCGGAGAGGTCCGCCAGCGGCTCGGCCGCCGACTCCAGGTTCTCCACCGAGCTGTCCACCAGGTCGCCGACCACGGCGGTCATGTCGGGACCGGTGCTGTTGATCAGGTCCACGATGCGCCGGCTGTGCGCCCGGCCGAGCAGCGGCCCGAGGTGGATGTCGCTGACCACGGCGATCCGGTAGCCCTGGCCGCCGCGCGGCAGCTTCGCCAGCGGCACCCGCACCCGTTTCAGCTTCGGCCCGCGGCCCAGCATCCCCCAGGTGCCGTAGCCGACCGTTCCCGCGGCCACCGTGCCTGCCGTGACCGCCGCGGCCCGCGCCACGAACATCCGCCGCGAGGGCCCGGCTGCGGCCACCGCCGTGTCCGCCCCGCCCCCTGGGCCGCCGGGACCGTCCGTCCGCGGCACCCCGGTGGCCGTCGGCCCGTCGCCCTCCGCCTCAGTGGTCGTCCCCGTTCTCTCGGTACCCGCGGTACCCGCCGCTGAGGTCCCGGCGGGACCGGCACCCCCGGTGGGCACGGTCGCCGCCACCGTGTCCCGTACCGGGCCCGGTTGCCGCTCGACGGCGGGGGCGTCGCCCGCCGTGCCGCCACCGGACGCCCGCCGGGCGTCCCGGCGCTCCAGGAACCGGCCCAGCAGCGGACGCACCGGCTCCAGCACCAGCAGCGCCATCAGCAGGTAGATCAGCACCGCGAACCACATGAACCCGGGCCAGCCCAGCACTTGCTGGACGGTGAAGGGGACGACCTCGCCGAACTGGGCGGCGAGCATCACCGAGGGGAGCAGCACCGCGAGGACGTTGCCGGTCCGCCGGTAGCGGCTGCCGGGTACCGAGACGTCCCGCACCAGGCGCTTCCACAGGTACCAGTGCGCCGCCCCGAGCAGGCCCAGAACGGCGACGAGGACCACGACGAACATTGCCTGGAAGCTCCTGCCGTCAACGTGTGACTGATTCGTTCCGCGGCTCCGGTGCGTGCCGCGGTCCGGAGCCTCTCCGCAGCGCGCGCAGTCCGCGCAGCCCGAGGGCCCCGATCGCCGTGCCCAGCACGAAGGAGGTGATCGCGAGGAGCAGGTGCACCCAAAAATACCCGGTGGGATCGCCGGCCTCGTCGAACGCCAGCCCGCTGGCGTCTTTCCACAGGTTTTTCGCAAACGTCACCCACAGGAACCAGGACCACGCCCCGAAGGCGAGCAGGAACCAGGAGACCCCGCGGCTGAGCATCATGCCCCCAGTATGGGCACCCGCCGCGCGGCCGGTCCGGGCCGGGGCCGCCTGTCGGCGGAGGTGCGTACGCTCCGGTCGTGAGCGGACGCGGGCCGGTCACCGGCGACGAGAGCACTGCGCTGCGCTCCAGACCGGACCGGCACCGCGACGCGGTCCTGTGGAAGCTGGAGGGCCTGGGCGACGAGGGGCCTGCGCAGGGCCGTCGCCCCCTCGGGCACCAACCTGCTGGGCCTGGTGAAGCACCTCGCCGCGGTCGGGTCCGGCTGGTTCTGCGAGACCTTCGGCCGCGCCGTGGAGCCGCTGTGGTGCGAGCCCGAGGACGACATGCGCGTGGCGCCGGACGAGAGCACCACCGAGATCCTCGCCTTCCACGCCCGCGCCCGTGCCGCCGCGGACCTCGCGTTCGACGAACTGCCCCTCGACGTCCTCGGCACCGCCTGGTCCAACCGGGGTGCGAACGGCTGTTCACCGGCGCAGCCGCCGCGGTTCACCGCCGCTCGGCGGGCGCGTGCACGCTGCGAGCCATGAAGCAGCGCAGCAGGCTCCTCGTCCTGGCCATCACCGCGGTGCTCGGCGCCACCGCCCTGTCCTGGCTGGCGATGCCGCCGAGCGGCCGGTGAGCCGGTACGCCCCGTTCGACGTCGGTGTGCCTGTCAGCACTCGGTGCCGTCGGCCGGTGCTTCGCCGTCGAGCAGGTAGCCGTGCACGGCCTCGGTGACGCACGGGTCCCCGGAGGTGTACGCGCCGTGGCCCTCGCCGTCGAGAGTGAGCAGCACTCCGACGTCCCCGCCCAGCTCGTCGGCCATCCTGCGGGCACCCTCGACCGGTGTGGCCGGGTCACCGGTGGTGCCGACCACCAGCACCGGGTCCGCACCGGGCGCGGAGACCTCCGGCGTCCTGCTCTCGCCCGCCACCGGCCAGGAGGCGCACCAGCCGGCGGTGTCCCAGCCCAGGAACTCGCCGAAGACCGGTGACGCCTCACGGAAGCGCGGCAACTCCTCGCGCATGTCCGCCACGGTGGGTCGCTGCTTCTGGTCGGCGCAGCCGATGGCGCGCTGCGAGTGGCTCTGGGTGGAGTAACGCCCCTGCGCGTCCCGGCCGTTGAACTCGTCGGCGAGGGCGAGCAGGGCATCGCCCTTTCCGTCCTCCGCGTCCTCCAGGCCCCGGGTCAGGTACTCCCAGCCGCTCTGCGAGTACAGCGCGGAGACGATCCCCAGCAGGGCCTGCGTCTCGCTGAGCACCCGCTCGCCCCCGGTGGGCAGCGGTTCGCGGTCGATGCGCGCGAGCAGGTCGGCGATGCGCTCGCTGCCGGTCTTCGGGTCCTCCCCGGTGCTCTCCAGGTAGTTCTCCAGCGCACGCTGGAAACCGATGGTCTGGTTGAGGGCGTGGCCGGTCGCGTCCGCCGTGGGGTCCACGGCGGCGTCCAGCACCAGCCGGCCGACCCGTTCGGGGAACAGGTGGGCGTAGGTGCCGCCGAGCTGGGTGCCGTAGGAGAAGCCGAAGTACGACAGCTTCCCGTCGCCCAGGACGCGGCGCATCAGGTCCATGTCCCGGGCCGCGCTCGTGGTGCTCACCCGCGGCAGCAGTTCCCCGGCCCGGCGCTCGCAGCCGGCGCCGAAGTCCGCCGCGTCCGCCAGGTACGCCTTCTCCTCGGATGCGGTGTCCGGGGTCATGTCGACGTCCTGCGCCGCGTCCAGTTCCTCGTCGCTACGGCAGCGGATGCCCGAACTGCCCGCCACTCCGCGGGGGTCGAAGCTGACCAGGTCGTAGCGCTCGCCCAGGATGCGGAACGCGTCGGCGAACGGGGGCAGTCCGGCCACTCCGGATGCTCCGGGGCCGCCGAAGTTGAACAGCAGCGAGCCGATCCGGTCGCCGGGATGCGTGGCCTCGGCGCGGATCAGCGCCAGGTCGAGTGTCTCGCCCTCCGGCTGCGACCAGTCCAGCGGAGCGACGAGCGTGGCGCACCGCCACCGCTCCCCGGGTTCGGGGACGCCCCGGCCGGGGGAGGAGCAGTCACCCCAGTCGAGCTGCTGGCCGGTCAGCTCCGCTGGCAGCGACGTCGGCGCGGGCGTGCCCGGGTCGCGCGCGTCCGCGCTGCCCGAACCGCTGCACGCGGTGAGCGCGAGCAGCGCCGGGAGCGCCGTCGCGCCGAGCACCCGGCCGCGGTGCCGCTCCCTCCGGCTCCGGCGCGCAGGAGCCGGAGGGAGCGGCGCCGCGGCCTCCGCCGGACGGGGCGTCCCCGGTGCGGTTCCCGGCTCTGTGGGCTGCGGCATGCACGTTCCCCCGACTGCTGTGCCCGCCGCGGAACGGGCGTGCGTGTGTGATCCGGACGGCACCCATCCTAGGGGCCGCACCGTGCCCCCCAGGCGCGCTCGCCCGGGGCCGCAGTGCGGCGCCGCGCCGTGGGGGCACGCGCGGGCGCACCGGTGCGCCGGGCACTCTCCCCCTCCGGGGAGCACCGCGTCCCGCGCCGTGCTCGCGCTCCCCGCCGACCGGGCCGGGAGGTCAGCCGAGCAGGTGGACGGCCTGGTAGTACGTCCGCGCGGTGCCGTTGCGGGCGGATGTGACGGAGCCGGTGTACGAGGTGCTCCTTCACCCGCGGCCGGGTCACGGCCCCGTTCCGGAGCCCCGCCCTCGCCCGCACCTCCTGAGCCCGTGCCCGCGCCGTCGCCCCCGGGGGCCGTACCCGGGCAGCCGTCCGCCGCCCCACCCCGCACACGCGCGGGAGGCCTCGGCGACCGTCCACGGTCGCCGGGGCCTCCCGGGAGCGGGGTGGGGCGACGGTCGTGGGACCGGCATCCCGACGGGTGTCAGAAGCGACGCGTGATCAGCGCCCGCTTGACCTCCTGGATCGCCTTGGTGATCTCGATACCGCGCGGGCAGGCGTCCGTGCAGTTGAACGTCGTCCGGCAGCGCCAGACACCGTCGCGGTCGTTGAGGATCTCCAGCCGCTGCTCGCCGGCCTCGTCGCGCGAGTCGAAGATGAACCGGTGGGCGCCCACGATCGCGGCCGGGCCGAAGTACTGGCCGTCGTTCCAGAACACCGGGCACGAGGAGGTGCACGCGGCGCACAGGATGCACTTGGTGGTGTCGTCGAACCTCTCGCGGTCCTCGGCGGACTGGTACCGCTCCCGGGTCGGCTCGTTGCCGGAGGTGACCAGGAAGGGCATCACGTCCCGGTACGCCTGGAAGAACGGCTCCATGTCGACCACCAGGTCCTTGAGGACGGTGAGGCCCTTGATGGCCTCCACGGTGATCGGCTTCTCCGGGTTGATGTCCTTGATCAGCGTCTTGCAGGCCAGCCGGTTGCGGCCGTTGATCCGCATCGCGTCCGAGCCGCAGATCCCGTGGGCGCAGGAGCGGCGGAACGTCAGGGTGCCGTCCATCTCCCACTTGATCTTGTGGAGGGCGTCCAGGACGCGCTCCTTGGGGTCGATCTCGACCTTGAAGTCCTCCCAGCTCGCCTCCGCGGCGACCTCCGGGTTGAACCGGCGGATCCGGAAGGTGGCCGTGATGTACGGCGAGTCGCCGGTGTCGGCGGGCCGGGCGTCCCCGGCCTTGTCCAGAGTGGGGGTGCTCATCAGTACGTACGCTCCATCGGCTGGTAGCGGGTCGTGACGACCGGCTTGTAGTCCAACCGGATCGACTCGGTGCCGTCGGCGCCGACCTCGCGGTACGCCATGGTGTGGCGCATGAAGTTGACGTCGTCGCGGTTGGGGTAGTCCTCGCGGTAGTGACCGCCGCGCGACTCCTTGCGGGCGAGCGCGGACACCGCCGTCACCTCGGCCAGGTCGAGCAGGTTGCCCAGCTCGATCGCCTCCAGCAGGTCGGTGTTGAAGCGCTTGCCCTTGTCCTGGACACCGACGTTGAGGTAGCGCTTCCGCAGCGCGGCGACCTCCTCGACGGCCTCCTTCAGCGTCTGCTCGGTGCGGAAGACCATGACGTTGCGGTCCATGGTCGACTGGAGCGCCTTGCGGATCTCGGTGGCCCGCTCGGTGCCCGGGTTGGCGCGCAGCCGCTCCACCTGCTCGACGACCTGCGCCGCCGGGTTCTCCGGCAGCTCGACGAACGTGGCCTTCTCGGCGTAGTCGGCGGCGGCGATGCCCGCGCGGCGGCCGAAGACGTTGATGTCCAGCAGCGAGTTGGTGCCCAGCCGGTTCGCGCCGTGCACGGAGACGCAGGCGACCTCGCCGGCGGCGTACAGGCCGGGGACGACCGTGGTGTTGTCGGCCAGCACCTCGCCCTGCACGTTCGTCGGGATGCCGCCCATCGCGTAGTGCGCGGTCGGCTGGATCGGGATCGGGTCCGTGTAGGGCTCGATCCCGAGGTAGGTCCGGGCGAACTCGGTGATGTCCGGCAGCTTGGCGTCGAGCTGCTCCGGGGGCAGGTGGGTGAGATCCAGGAAGACGTGGTCGCCCTCCGGACCGCAGCCGCGGCCCTCGCGGATCTCGGTGTAGATCGAGCGGGAGACGACGTCCCGGGAGGCGAGGTCCTTCATCACCGGCGCGTACTTCTCCATGAAGCGCTCGCCGTCCTTGTTCCGCAGGATGCCGCCCTCACCGCGGGCGCCCTCGGTGAGCAGGATGCCCATCCGCCAGATGCCGGTCGGGTGGAACTGGAAGAACTCCATGTCCTCCAGGGGCAGCCCGCGCCGCCAGGCGGCGGCCTGGCCGTCACCGGTCAGGGTGTGCGCGTTCGAGGAGACCTTGAAGAACTTGCCGTTGCCGCCGGAGGCGAAGATGACCGCCTTCGCCTGGAAGACATGGATCTCACCGGTGGCCAGGTCGTAGGCGACCACACCGGCCGTCTTGCGGACCCCGTCCACCTCGTTCAACAGCACGTCGAGGACGTAGAACTCGTTGTAGAACTCCACGCCCTCCTTGACGCAGTTCTGGTACAGCGTCTGGAGGATCATGTGGCCGGTGCGGTCCGCGGCGTAGCACGACCGGCGGACGGGGGCCTCCCCGTGGTTGCGGGAGTGCCCCCCGAACCGGCGCTGGTCGATGGTGCCGTCCGGTGTCCGGTTGAAGGGCAGGCCCATCCGCTCCAGGTCGAGGACGGCTTCGATGGCCTCCTTCGCCAGGATCTCGGCGGCGTCCTGATCGACCAGGTAGTCGCCGCCCTTGATGGTGTCGAAGGTGTGCCACTCCCAGTTGTCCTCCTCCACGTTCGCCAGTGCGGCGGCCATGCCTCCCTGGGCGGCGCCGGTGTGCGAACGGGTGGGATACAGCTTGGTGAGCACCGCGGTGCGGCTGCGCTTCGTCGACTCGATGGCGGCACGCATGCCCGCGCCACCGGCGCCGACGATGACGGTGTCGTACTTGTGGATCTTCATTGGCTCGGTACCTCAGCCCTCAGCGGATGTTCGGGTCGAAGGTGAAGATCACCAGCGTGCCCAGGAGGACGGTGAACACCGTCGCGGTGTACAGCAGCATCTTCAGCCAGAACCGGGTGTTGTCCCGCTCTGCGTAGTCGTTGATGATGGTCCGGAGCCCGTTGGCGCCGTGCAGCATCGCCAGCCACAGCATGATCAGGTCCCAGGCCTGCCAGAACGGCGAGGCCCAGCGGCCGGCGACGAAGGCGAAGCCGATCTTGCTCACCCCGCCGTCCAGCACGAGCTGGATCAGCAGGTGGCCGATGACGAGGACCACGAGCACGATGCCGGACAGCCGCATGAACAGCCAGCCGTAGAGCTCGAAGTTCGTCCTGGTGGACCGTGGCGTCCGGGCCGTACGGGCGCGGGGCGCCTCGATCACCGGTGCCGGGTTGTCCACGGAAGGTGCCGCGCCCTGCGGAGATTCGACGGACATAGGGTCATCAGCTCCCGAACAGCTCGTGGATGCCGTGCGACAGGACCGGCCAGAAGGCGCCGGCCATCAGCACGGTCCAGATGCCCATCACGGTGTACAGCATCTGCTTGTGGTACTTGGCGCCCTTCGACCAGAAGTCCACCGCGACGACCCGGAGGCCGTTCAGGGCGTGGAAGAGCACGGCAGCCACCAGGCCGTACTCCATCAGGGCGACGAGGGGGGTCTTGTAGACGGCCACGGTGTCGTCGTACGCCTCGGGGGAGACACGGACGAGTGCGGTGTCCAGTACATGCACGAACAGGAAGAAGAAGATGAGGACGCCGGTGACTCGATGAGCCACCCAGGACCACATGCCTTCCCGGCCGCGGTACAGCGTTCCAGCCGGCACGGAAAACCCTTCGGAAACGGGGACTGGGGCCTGCCGGCTTCAGTGTCGGTCGGCCCGGCCGGGTACGGTCCACCGGCCGCCGCCATGGTAGCGATGTGTGGTCGGAGCACGTACGCGGGGGGCGCCGATGTGATCAATCAGGCACGGAAGGGCTACGGACTGTGACGTCCCGTACCACCAGCCGCAGCAGTCGCCCCCGGGCCAGCCGCCGCAGCTCCTCGGCCGTCACCGCCCGTTCCTCGTCCGTGTCGTTGCCCAGCCGGTCGCGGAGGGCCGCCAGCATGCCGTCCAGCCGCTGCGAGGGCGGCAGCTCGTCCAGGCAGACCACGAAGGCGTGGCCGAAGCGGCTCTCATAGGCGGCCCGCGCCGCGCTCAGCGCGGTCCGGGCCGCGACCGCGACGGGGCCGCCGGCGACCGCGCCGGGCAGCTCCGCCGCGTCGCCCTCCCGGGTCGCCTCGGCGGCCAGTGCCTCGGCTCGGTCCGCGGGCGTCAGGTCGTACCCCGCCTCCTCGGCTGCGGCGAGCAGGGCCTCCGGGTCCGGGTACGGGCGGCACTCGGCCATCCGGCGCGCCCACCGGTGGCTGCCGCAGCAGGCCAGCAGCACGGCCTCCGCCGCCTCGGTGCCGGCCTGGTTGAGCCGGTCGAGCGGGGCCGGTGTGCTGTTCCGGGCGGGCAGCCGCGTCGGTTCCATGGACTCCTCGGAAGGGGGTGTGTCCCGCCGTCCGGGCCGCGGAGCGCTGCCCGGGCCCCGAGCGGGGCCCGGGTGCGAGACCGCGCGGTGCGGGAGCACCGGACCGCGGGGCGGCGCGCGGGGACGGAGCCCGGGGCGCGGGTTCACCCAGGGCGGCCGGGGCTGCGGGTCCGCAGCGGGTCGGGCTGCGGGAGGGGACATCGTCGAACGGCCCCACGGTAGCGAGAGGGCACCGCGAAGATCCACGGAGTGAGGGAAATTTCACCTGTACGGGAGGTTGATTCCATGTTTGGCTGACGGGTGAGGGGGACGTCGGTGACGTTCGGTGCCGCCTCGCTGACCGACTGCCGACGGCGGGCCGACGGCAGTCGGTCAGCGCCGGCCGGTGACGCGCGCGGCGGCCGCCCCCGGCCTACCGTGGCGGCATGTCCCCAGCTCACCGGCCCTCCTTTCCGCTCCTGGCGGGCGTACTGAGTGCGCTCCTCGTGCTGGCGGTGGTGATCGCCGTCGGGCTGCGTGGGCTGGCGGGCGGTTCGGACGGTGGGAACGGTTCGGGCAGCGCGGCGGACGCCGAACGGTCCGGCCGTCCCCGCGCCTCCGGGAACGGGCCGCAGGCGACCTCCCCGCCGCGGCAGGAGGTCCGGCCGTCGCCGCGGCCCCGGACCATCCCGGCGGTCCGCGAGTGGGAGCCCGCGCGGGGCCCCGGCTGGGAGCCGGACCCCGGCCGCCAGCGGGTGGTGGCCGACCCGGACGGCCCGCTGGCCGACGAGGCGCGGTTGCTGGCGGAGGAACTGGAGCTGCGGACCGCGGCGGGCCCGGCGCGCACCGGTGACGTGGAGCTGCTGCTGGACGAGGGCGTCGAGGGCGGTTCCGAGGCGTACGCCCTGGTGGTCGGGGAGGGTTCGGTGACCGTGCGCGGGAGTGCCGACGCCGGGGTCTTCTACGGGACGCGCACGCTGCTCCAGACCCTCCGGGACCGGGGCAGGCTGCCGGAGGGCACGGTGAGCGATCGTCCCGACCGGCCGCAGCGCGGTCTGATGCTCGACATCGCCCGCAAGCACTTCGACGCCTCCTGGATCGAGGCCCGGCTCCGGGAGATGGCCGACCTCAAGCTGAACCAGCTGCACCTCCACCTCTCCGACGACCAGGCGTTCCGGGTCGCGAGCGAGAGCCACCCGGAGATCGCCTCGGACCCGCACCTGACCACCGGGGAGGTGCGCCGGATCGTCGCCCTGGCGGAGTCGCTGCACATCGAGGTCGTCCCGGAGATCGACTCGCCCGGCCACCTGGGGGCGGTGCTGGACGCGCACCCGCAGCTGCGACTGCGGAACGCGGAGGGCGGAGCGGTGCCGGGCGCGATCGACATCGCCGACCCCCGTGCGGCACGGCTGGTCGACGGGCTGTTGGAGGAGTGCGCCGAGCTGTTCCCCGCGCGGCACTGGCACCTGGGCGGGGACGAGTACCCGGCGCTCGCGGCGCGCGACCCGGCCGCCCGGTACCCCGGGCTGCTGCGGGCCGCGCAGAAACGTTACGGCCCGGAGGCCGGGGTGCGGGACCTGGTGACCGGGTGGCTCAACGACCGCGCCGCGACGGTGCGCGAGCGCAACCGGATTCCCCAGGTGTGGAACGACGGGATGCACACCGGCGGCGCGGCCTCGCCGAGTGAGCCGCGCGAGGTGGCGTACTGGACGGGCAGGGAGACCGGCGCCCGGCCGCCCGTCGCGTACCTGTCCGAGGGGTGGCGGCTGGTCAACCTCAATGACGAGTACCTCTACTACGTGCTCGGCGAACCGCAGCAGTTCCGCTACCCCACCGGCGAGCGGATCTACCGGGAGTGGACGCCCGCCGTGCTGCGCGGCACCGGGGCGGTGCCGGAGCGGCTGGCGGGGCCGGACCGGATACTGGGCGGCCGGTTCGCGATCTGGTGCGACCTCGCCGGGGCGCAGACGGCGGAGCAGGTGGCGGACGGCGTCCGGATGCCGCTGCGGGCGGTCGCGCAGAAGCTCTGGGACCCGGGGGAGCCCCCGCTGAGCTGGTCCGGCTTCCGGGCACTGGCCGACCGGGTGGACTGAGCGCCCCGTCACCGGGGTTGCAGGGCAGTCCTTCGCCCCGCTCCGCCGTCCCCTCGCCACCCGAGCAACACGGAGGAGTGCGTACTCCTCCGTGTTCTCTCCCAGGGCTTGATCAAGTGAACCGTTCCGGGTTCGGTAGAGACATCAGCGGGGCGAGTTGACACATCACTCCGATGCCGGTTCGCAACACACGAGTTTCCGACTCGCCGAGCACCTGGACGCCGCCGCCATCGCGGCCTCGATCGGCTCCGTCGGCGACGCCTACGACAACGCCCTCATGGAGTCCACGATCGGCCTGGTCAAGGCCGAGCTGATCAAACCGGGACGACCCCGGAGGACGCTCTCCCCGGTCGAGCTGGCCACCGCGGAATGGGTCGACTGGTACTGCCGCCGCCGGCTCCACGGTGGAATAGGGCACATCCCACCGCCGAACACGAGACCCACTACTACTTCACGGCCACGAAACCCCAGGTCACAGCCACAAGCTGAAGACTCCACCGAACCCGGAACGGTTCACAACAAGGTCACCAACGACCCGGACGCGGGGGGAGAACCCTGTAGAGGTCTCCGCCAACGTTCGCCACCACTCACCGGGTTGCACCATGGCCCAGTACGGGCAGCGCCGAGTGGAGGGTGCCCTGAAGCTCGCGTCGGGGACGGCGCAGCGCATCGGCCTGGGGAGGATCGGTTGAAGGGCCGAACGCGTTGGTCACGGGGTTGGTCACGAGGGCACCCCGTGCACCGGATATTGCCTGGTCAGGGTGATGGACACAGCGAAGACGGCCGAGGTCGCCACCCCCCACAGGAGAGACCCCGGCCGTCGTCGAGTACGGACTGCGCAGGCAGATCCGTACTCCCTTCAGCGCCGGGCCCCCGAAATCTGTTACTCGGCGGCCGGACCCCGGTATCCGGCCGCCATCTGCACGTTCTTATGCAAGTACAGATGCAAGTACATAACGTCTCCGGCTGACCATGGACGCGGGTGCGCGGGAGGCCGTAGCGTGCTTCACATATCGACGGGTAGTCGAAAGTTGAACAGACTCGATTGAATGGTCGGCCCGGCCAGGGGTGCGGCTCATGACCACTTCGCGAAGTAGGGCAGGACGAAGCGTGCAGGGGGACGAGGCGGAACTGACCGCCGCGGTGCGTGCGGCGCAGGAGGGTGACGAGACGGCCTTCCGCGCCGTCTACCGTGCCGTCCAGCCCCGGTTGCTGGGGTACGTGCGCACGCTGGTGCCGGAGGCGGACGCCGAGGACGTGGCCTCCGAGGCCTGGTTGCAGATAGCCAGGGACCTCGGGCGGTTCCACGGGGACGCCGACCGCTTCCGGGGATGGACGGCGCGCATCGCCCGCAACCGTGCGCTCGACCACATCCGGGCCCGGGGCAGGCGCCCGGTCTCCAGCGGCGACGAGAGTGAGCTCGTGGTGCTGCCGGCCGCCGGGGACACCGCGGACCAGGCGCTGGAGTCCCTGGGTACCGGCCGTACGATGGCTCTGATCGCACAGCTGCCGAACGACCAGGCGGAGGCCGTCGTCCTGCGCGTCGTGATGGGTCTGGACGCCAAGAGCGCGGCCCAGGTCCTGGGCAAAAGAGCGGGTGCGGTGCGGACCGCCGCGCACCGGGGGCTGAAACGACTCGCGGAACTGCTGGACGGTCCAGGGGACCCCGAACCAGCGGACGACACCATTCCAGTTCGGCCGCAGGACCAGGTGCGGGGTGTGACGGAAAAGGTGGCGCGGACGCTGAAGGAAACGTGATGGCCGACGACCGGTACAGCTGGCTGGACGAAGAGGCTGCGGAGCGTCTGCTGCGCGGTGAGCCTGCCGACTCCGCGTCCGGATCGGACTCCGCGCCCCTCGCCTCGGCCCTGCACTCACTTCGCGCGGAGTGCCGCCCATCGGACGAATCCGCTGGTGAGGACGCTGCCACCGCCGCGTTCCTGGAGGCCCGCGGGCAGCTCCTGCACAGCGGCGGCCTGGAGTCGCGCAGCAGTGCCGGGCGCCGGGCGCTGCGCCTGACGGGACGCCCGCTGCGGGCCGGGTTCGCCGTCGCCCTGGCCGGTTTCACCCTGGGCGGCGTCGCAATGGCAACGACCAACGGAGTGCTCTCCACTCCCTTCGGCGGCGGTGGCACGAGTGCGGGCCCGGTGCCCGGGGCCGGTCCCACCGGTGCGACCGGAGTCGGCCCCGCCGGTTCCGGGACGTCCGGCTCCTCCGCCGTGCCCGACGGTGCGACCGGCGACTCGCCGTACCACCGGACGGACGCGGGCCCCTCGGGTGACGTACCGGCCGGCAGCCGGGGGGCCGAGGAGCGCGGCGCCGGAGAGCGCACCCGGGACGGCGCCGAGGCCGACCCCGAGGGCTACCTGCCGTTGACCCCCGGGATACCAGGCGGTCCGGGAAAGCCCTCCGGTGACTCCGTCGGTGCGCTCTGCGCCGGCTACCTGGACGGCATGATGCCCGCTCCCGAACGGACCAGGCTGGAGACGCAGGCGGGCGGCGCCGCCGAGGTGACACGTTTCTGCACGGAGCAGGACGGCCCCCGGGGTGAGGGCCCCGGCGAGGGCGGTGACGAGGTCGAGGGCGGTGACGAGGTCGGCGGCGGTGACGAGGTCGGCGGCGGTGACGGTGAGTCCGGTGACGGCGACGTCGAGGGCGGTGACGAGGTCGGCGGCGGTGACGACGGCGGTTCGGCCGGTCCCGGCGAGGGGGACGGCTCCTCGGGCCCCGGTGCGGGCGGTGGCTCCGACGGCGGCTCGGGAAGCCCCGGCAGCGGCAACGACCCCGGGGGCGGCAGCGGTTCGCCGGAGCCCGGTGAGGGTGGCAGGGACGGCCTCGGCGACGACGGGGACCCGGGCGACGGGGACGCGAACGGCACGCCCGCTCCTTCCGGGAGCCCACAGCCCTCGGAGCCGGGCTCGGCCCCGGGGCCCGGGTCGCCGGACTCCTCCGCGACCCCGGTGTGACACTTTCCCGGGCCAGGGCGCAGTAAGGAATGAGCCGACTGGTCATCGGCGAGCGCGCCACCCGGGGTTCCCCCCGTACCTGCGGGTCGCGCGACGGCGCGGGCGGGATACGTTCCCCCGATTCCGCCCGCGCCTTTCTCCTTCCGTCGAAGGCGGAGCAGCTGCCGCCACGGAGCAACCTGCGCTGCGGCGGCCCCGGTCGGGGGCGGTCCGCACCTCGCGGTGCCGGGTCGGCTGCGTCAGCCGGACCGGCCGCGTCAGTCGTGCACGACGACCTTGTCCCCCGTGCGCACCGCGTCGAAGACCTCGACCAGCTTCTTCCTCTCCCGCACGTTGACGCAGCCGTGCGAGGCGCCGTCGTACCCGGTCGCGGCGAAGTCCGCGGAGTAGTGGACGGCTTGACCGCCGCTGAAGAACAGCGCGAACGGCATCGGGGTGTCGTACAGCGTCGAGTGGTGGTCGCGGCTCTTGAAGTCCACCTTGAAGGTGCCCTCGCGGGTCGGGGTGTACTGCGAGCCGAACCGGACGTCCATCGCCGAGACCACGCGGCCGTCGATCATCCAGGCCAGGGTCCGGCTCTCCTTGCTGATGCAGAGCACCCGGCCGGCGCGGCAGCGCTCGTCCGGGGTGCCGAGCGGCAGACTCGTCTGCGGGTGGAGCTGCTCCCGGGTCGGCTGCTGCGTGCGGGCCCGCAGCGCCCGCCATGTGGCGTCGTCCACGGTGCCGTTCTGCGCCAGCCCTGCCCGCCGCTGGAAGTCGGTGGCCGCGGTCGCCGTCACCGGTCCGTAGTAGCCGGTCGGGTTGCGCGGGAAGACGTCGGCCTGCTGGAGCCGTGCCTGGGCCTCCCGCACCGCCTCGCCCTCGGAGCCCTGTGTCAGCAGAGGGCCGCCGGGGGCGGCCGGTCGGGGCGGCGGTGCCGGGGGCCGGGGAGTGCTCGGCCGGTCCGCGGTGGCCGACGGACTCGGTGGTCGGCTCTCCGGTGACGCGGGCGCCGCCGTGTCCGGCCGGGCGGCGGGCGGCTCTCCGTCCTCGGGCGGGGCGCCGGTGTCCGCCGCGGGGCGGCCCTGCTTCTCCTCGGTCCCGTACGCGTCCGGTCCCCTCGTGGTGCTGCTCCGGTCCCCGGTGCCGAGCGGGGGATCGGCCGTCGCCCTCGCCTCGCACCCCACCGCCAGCGCCAGCACGCCGACCGAGGCCATCGCCCCCCACGTCCTGCCGTGTCTTCCCGCTCTGCTCGCCATTGCCGTAGGCCCCCTGCCCGCTCGTCCGGTCGATCGACCGGTCCCGGGCGCCCTGCGGTGTGCCCCGCCCCGGCTCGTCCGGGGTGGACGCCCTCCCGCTGGTATCGGTTCCCCGGCCCGCTGTGGTCCACGCGCCGACACGCCGTGCGCCGCGCCGCGGGTGCCCGGGGGAGTCCGGGCCTGGCCCGGTGGGTACCCGCCCGGGTGCCGCGCGGGGCCCGGTTCGGGCAGGTCGGCGGAAGGGCGGCTCCGCACGGTGCGACCGGCCACGGTGCGCGGAGGTGGGGCGCGGAGGCGCGGAGCGCGTACACGAGCTTTCGGGCAAATAAGTATGACTTTCTTTGGCTCCGGCTTGAATACGTCATACCTATGGGGTTGAGTGGGGACCGCAGTCGGGTCGACGGGTACAGCGGAAGTGCGAGGTTCGGGACATGGATGCATCGCGTGTCGTGGTCGTCATGGGTGTGACCGGGACGGGTAAGACGACGGTCGGCCGCAGGCTCGCCGAGGGGCTCGGTGTCCCCTACGCGGAGGCCGACGACTTCCACTCGGAGGCCAACATCGCCAGGATGAGCGCCGGGAAGCCGCTGAAGGACGAGGACCGGGTGCCGTGGCTCGACGCGATCGGCGCCTGGGCGGCCGGTCAGGCCGGTCAGGGCGGCGTGGTGAGCTGCTCGGCCCTCCGCCGCGCTTACCGTGACCGGCTCCGCGCTGCCGCCCCCGAGCTCTTCTTCGTCCATCTTGTCGGGGACCGGCGGCTGATCGCGGACCGGCTGGCCGGCCGGCAGGACCACTTCATGCCGCCGACGCTGCTCGATTCCCAGTTCGCCCTGCTGGAACCCCTCCAGGAGGACGAGGCCGGCGCGGCCGTGTCGGTCGTCGACCCTTCCGAGACGGTCGCGGCCCGGGCGCAGGAGGCCGTCGCCGCCGCGCCGCCGCCCTCCGCGTCCTGAGCCGCCCGGCCCCGACCGTGCGGGCGGTCGGGGCGCCGCACTGGTGGGTCGCGTTCCGCCGCTCGGGGCGCGTCCGGCGGTCCGCGCGTGGAGAAACCGTGCCCGAACGGGGCATACTGCAACAATCCGCGTCATGATCGACACAATTTTCCGTGCCCGCAGGAGCCTGGTGGCCGGTTCGGCGCTGCTCGTGCTCGCCGCCACGGGTTGCGGCACGCAAGAGCAGGACAGCTCCGACCGCTCCGAGAAGAGCCGCGGCACCACCGCCGCGGCTCTCGCGCAACCGCTGACCTTCCACCGGGTCGCCGCCTTCACCGCCGGCGCCTGCCCGGAGGGGTCGGCTGCGCCCGGCACCGGGGCGGAGGAGGAACCGGCGGCCGACGGTGCCGGGGTGCCGCTCGCGGTGCCGGACCGCACCGGGGACAGCTGCTTCTCGCTGGAGCCCGCGGCCTTCACCGTCGACCGGCTCGCCTCGGCCCATGCCGTGGACAACACCGCGGCGGGCCTGGGCTGGACCGTCCAGCTCCGCCTTGCCGAGAAGGACGCCGGGCGCCTCGCCGAGCTCAGCGGCGCGGCTTCGGAGGAGGCGCCGCCGGCCGACCGGATCGCGGTGCTGCACGGTGAGCCGGAGAACCGCCGGGTGCTGACCGCCGCCCAGGTCGAGCGGCCCCTCACCAGCGGTCAGTTGCAGATCAGCGACGGCTTCGGCAAGCGTCGCGCCGAGGAGCTCGCCCGGCAGCTCGGCGGCCGCGGCTGAGGGCCGTGGCGCGCCCGCTCCCGGGCGCCACCCCCCCCGGCGTCGTGAACGGCCTCCCCGGGCCCTCCGGGTGCGTCGGCGACCCCGCCGTGGCGCGGAGTGTTCCGCCTTTCGTGACGCCGCGGTCCCCTTTCGGCAGCGAACCGGGACCGGACTGTCCGTCCGCCTGCCGGTAGGCCTCCCCGCCCGCTAGGTTGCTGCTGCCAGTAACGGGACGGTGCCGGTGGGTGCCAGAGGGAGTGCGTATGAGCGGCGGCGGGGGATGGGGCCCGGGCCCGTACGGTCCGGGTCCGCAGGGTGGCGGCCACCCACCGGGTCCGTACGGGCCACCGCCCCACGGGCCACCGCCCCACGGGCCACCGCCCCAGGGCCCGTACGGACCGGCCCCCTACCCGCCGGGGCCGTACGCACCGGGCCCGTACGGGCCGTATCCGCAGGGCCCGTACGGGCCGGCGTCCTGTCCGCCGGGATACGTGCCCGGGCCGCACGGGATTCCGCCGCAGCGGGGGCCGCAGCCCCCGCCGAGGAACCAGTGGCGCACCTGCTGCCTGCTGTGGTTCTTCGTGCCGCTGTGGCCGCTGCTGGGCACCTCGCACCGGGTGGCCCGCAAGCTGTTCGGGGCCCGGCCCACGGACCGCATCACCGACAGGGCGGTACTGACGGTCCAGCGCTGGCGCGCGCTCGTCGGTGTGCTCTCCGCCGCCCTGTTGATGTGGTCGTACGCCTGGACGGGCACCGAGGACGCGGCGGGCGAGGTCGTCCAGAACGGCGCTACCCGCCTGTTCCTCGTGCCGCTGGCCATACTGGCCACCGGGCCGATCGCCGTTGCGGTCTTCATCCGGCTGACCCCGGCCGCGGGCCGGGCGGCACTGCGCGGCCGGCTGCGCGGACCGCTGATCCAGGTGGCACTGTTCTTCGGCATCGTCCTGGTGATGATGGGCACGGCCTGGCTCGCCGGTGCCACCGCGCCGACGCCGGAGCAGCAGGACGACGTAGTCGTCACCATCCGCTACGTCCTCCTCGGCTTCGCCTTCCTCTGGTTCGTGGCCCTGTTCCTCTATGCCTGCTTCTACGGCGGCCGGAGCGCCTTCCGGATCGGGGTGATCCACCCGGCCCTGCCCGCGGTGCTCACCGTGGCGGTGGTCTGGGAGATCGCGCTGCTGGAACTGGTGGCCCTCGTCTCGGACGGGCCGGAGGGAGCTCCGGTCTGGTTGCGCTTGCTGCTGGTCTTCGGCGGTCCCACCACGGTCACCCTGGCGGCGCTGTGGGAACTGCACCGGCTGCGCACCCGGCACCACATCCGCATCCGCACCTGACCCGCCCGCCGGGCTCCGCCTGCCTCCTGCCTCCTGCCTCCTGCCTCCGGGCCGTCCGCCGGGCCCCCGCCCCCGCACCGGGCGGCGTCAGCGCAGCGCGGCCCGGAGGGCGCGTGCCCGGCGGGCGGCCCGGCGCAGCGTGCGGTTGCGGGCGGCGCCGGTCATCGGGGCCGGCAGACCGCCGGGGAGCCCGAGCGCCGCCAGCCGCGCCCGGGAGACATGCCGGCGGACGAGGTCCGGCGGCAGCTCCGGCAGCGTCCGCAGCACCTCGGCACGCTGCTGCGGACCGAGCGCCGGCCGGTTGCAGTGGCCGACGACCCGCAGCAGCGCCGCCGCCGTACCGGTGCCGGGCGGCGGTTCGGCCCTGGGCGGTCCGGAGGGGCGTCCCCGGGGGAGGAGCGCGTCCAGGGCCGCTGCGACGACCGCGGCCGCGGGGTCGGCGGCGCGCCCCGTCCGGGAGCCCCGCCGACCGGGTCCGGTCCGGACGACGGGGAGTCCGTACAGAGTGTGGGCGACGAGCAGCGCGGTCGAGTCCTCGCCCAGCACGGCAGTCGGCCGAGCGCCGAAGAGGGCTTCCGCCGGCAGCAGTCCGTCGGTCGTCCGCAGGGTCACCCCGAGAGCCGCGGCCTCCCGCTCCAGTGCGGGCCGCAGTCGCAGCGCCTCGGCCGGCGAGGCGGGCACGAACAGCGCCGTGGGCCCCGCCGCGCCACCGGAACCGGCGGACGGCCCGGTCGGCGCCGCCTCCCGGACCCGCCGGAGCTGTGCGAGCGCGGCCTCCGGGCCCCCGCCGTCCGGCTGCGGCACCACCACCGCCCCCGCCGCACCGGCGTCCGCGCCGCAGTCGGCGAGGGCCGCGCGCACCTGCTCCGCCGCCACCGCCGCACAGGGGACGGCGAACTCGTCCAGCAGCAGCGGCGGTACGCCGGGCAGCAGGTCCGGGTGGAGCAGCAGGCGCACCCGGGTGCCGGTGGCGGTGTCCGGCCTCGCGGCAGCCGGGGCGTACGCCTCGGGCCCCGCCAGGACCACCACGGGTGCGTCCGCGAAGATCCGGGCCATCGGGTGCAGCGGCGAGTGCGTCACCAGTTCCACGGGGCCGTCGCCCAGCTCCCACAGGGAGCGCAACTGCCGCTCCCACAGAGGGGCGTCGTCCTCCCGCGGCTGCCAGGACGCCGGGTGCAGCGGACGGATCGCCGCGTCGAGGGAGAGCACCCGGTCGAAGCGGTCCCGTACGGCCCCGGGCCACGCGGACGGCCCGGGGGAGGTCCCGGGCACCCCCGCCGTCCCGCCGACGACCAGCACCCGGACGCCGTCGTCGGCCAGGTGCCCGTCGCGCAGCGCGGCGATGTGGAGGGCCGCCTCCCGCAGCGAGCGGGCGACGAACAACCGGGTCGTCCGTACGGGCCGCCCGCCGGACGGCCGCCCCGCCGCGGCGGTTGCCGGGCCTGTGCCGCTCATGCCGCCACCTCCGTACGGTCGGCTCCCGCGGGACGGCGGCGCAGCCGGCGCAGCCGGACGGCGCGCGGGGCGTCCATGGAGTCGAGCGCCTCGTCGACCAGGTCGGCGGGCAGCCTGCGCAGGGCGTCCGCACCCAGCGCCCGGGCCCGGCGGGCGACCTGCGGCTGGTAGCGCGCGTTGACGAGGTGGTGGTGGATCACCGCGCAGTAGGTGCGGACCGCCTTCGGCAGCAGGGCCGCCGCCTCCGGGTCCTCCGCCGTTTCCGCGATCAGCAGGTCGAACGCACGGACGAAGTCGAGTTGCCGGTCGTCGCCGATCTGGGTCAGCGAGGAGGCGACACCGCGGCGGTAGAAGGTGCCGAGCAGCCCGACCACGGCGAAGGACGCCGCCTCCCGATGCAGCCGCCAGATCCAGGGGCGCTCCTCCGCGGTGCGCAGTTCGGGGTGGAAGTGCAGCAGGCCGCGGTCCAGCAGCGACCGCCGGTAGGCCCCCGCCCAGGCGTAGGAGTAGTCGACGCAGGTGGTGCGCCCGGCCGGCAGAATCGCCGTCCGCGGGTCGAGGACCGTACCGCGGCGGCCGTGCGGCACCCGCGCCACGGTGCGCCGCGCACCGGTGCACCGGACGTGGTCGGTGCGCACGAATTCGCAGCCGAGCTCCTCGATCGCGCCGAGGAGTTGTGCGCAGTGGCCGGGGGCAAGCCAGTCGTCGCCGTCCAGAAAGGTGAGGAACTCACCGCGGGCCGCGTCCAGCCCGCTGTTCCGGGCCGCGGCGATGCCGCCGTTCCGCTCGCGCGGGACGAATACCGCGCCGGGAAGGCTTTCCGCCGCCTTTTCCAACAGTTCCCGCGTGCCGTCCGTCGAGCGGTCGTCGACCAGCAGGAACTCGTGTGCCGGATCGGCGTTGGCCCGCAGGCTGCGCAGCACGTCGGGAGCGAAGGAGCGCACGTTGTAGAACGGCACGATGACCGAGAGCTTAACCACGCAGGGGACATTAGACGGCCATTCGGCAGCCGGAATTGACGACCGGCGTCCGCCGGGTGAACTGCACGTGGAACCGTGGTGAACTGCGCTCTCCGCCGGCCCGGTTGGCCATGTGTCGAGACGCTGTTAACCGTCTGTTGTGTTTCCGTTGGGCCGACCGGTCCCAATGCTTTCTAGCGTCTTGGACGTGCCCTCAAGCAACTCACCCGGCACCGACGGACGCCCGCTGCGCGTCGCGGTGCTCGCCGACTCCGACACCCGCTGGAAGTGGGGTGCGCTCACCGCGCACCGCCTCGCCCCGGACGCGGTGATCGACGGCCTGCTGCTGAACGGCCGGGCCACCCCGACCGCCCGGCAGCTGGACGAGGTCGGGGTCCGCGCCGCCTCGATTCGGGAGGTCACCGCGGCCGAGTTCCTCGACGTCGCCGGCCCGACCGCCGCTCCGAGCGGCGACGCCACCGGGGGAGCGCCCGGTTACGACCTGGTGGTGCTCGCCTGCGTCGGCGGCACCGTGCAGGCCATGCTGCACGGCCTCGGACACCGGTACCGGGCCGCAGCTCCCGCCGGCCGCCGCCCGGTACTGGTCACCGGCTACGTGGGCGTCGTCTACGAGAAGCTCGCCGACGGTCTCCTGCTGCGGCACGGAGCCGACCTCCTCCTTGCCAACTCCGCCTTCGACGCCGAGCGCTTCCGCCAGGTGTACGCGGGGGTCGGCGCCGGGACGGAGGCCGTGGTGGAGTGCGCCCTGCCCTTCCTCGGCGGCGCCCGCTACGCCCCGGCGGCGCCCGGGGAGCGGCCGTTCACCGTCACCTTCGCCGTGCAGCCCTCGGTGCCGGCGAGCCGCGCCGACCGGCTGCACCTGCTGTGCCGAGCCGCGAGGCACGCCCGGAAGCATCCCGACCGCGAGGTACTGATCAAGCTCCGCAGCCGGCCGGGCGAGCACACCACGCACATCGAGGAGCAGCCCTACCAGAAGCTGGCCGACCGGCTGCCGGGCGGCATGCCCGTCAACTGCCGCCTGGTCTACGGGCACATGGGCGAGGTGCTGGAACGCACGGACCTCCTGGTCACGGTCAGCTCGACCGCCGCGCTGGAGTCGCTGCACCGGCACATCCCCACCGCCGTTCTCACCGACCTCGGCATCCGCGAGGCCCTCGGCAACCACCACTTCCTCGGCTCCGGCTGCCTCGCCTCCTGGGACCAACTGGACGCGGGCCTGCTGCCGGAGGCCGACCCGGAGTGGACGAGGTACCAGGGCGTCACCTCCGACGGCCCGTACGAGGCCGCGTACGACGCCGCCCGTAAGCGCGCCAGCGCACTGCTCGGACGCGAGGAGCTGCCCCCGGTGTCGCCGTACTACACCTCCGTGACCGCGTCCGGCTACCTGCCCGGTGTGCTCGCCCGGCACGGCCTGGCCCCGGACGGCTCGCTGCGTGCGGGTGCCGCGCCGCAGCAGGTCTCCGCGGTGCGCCGGGCCGCACGGGACGCCCTCCGCAAGGCTGCCCGCGGCGCCTACCGGCACGGGGTGCAGCGGGTGGCGCCGGTCATCCGCCGGATGGGGCAGCTGTGACGCCCCCGCCCCCGCCGCCCGCGAACGGGCCCCCGGCGACCTCCCCGCCCCCGCCCCCGCCCGCGCCCTGCGAGCACCGGGCCCCGAAGCAAGGAGCCGCAGTGCCTCCCACCGTCCTCGCCGTGATTCCCGCCAGGGGCGGCTCCAAGGGCGTGCCCGCGAAGAACCTCGCGCCCGTCGGGGGCGTGCCGCTGGTCGCCCGCGCGGTGCGGGAGTGCCTGGCCGCCCGGCACGTCACCGATGTGGTGGTCTCCACCGACGACCCGGCCGTCGCCGCCGCGGCACGCGGCGCGGGCGCCGGGGTGGTCGAGCGGCCCGCCGCGATCGCGGGCGACACGGCCACCAGCGAGGCGGCCGTCCTGCACGCGATGGACGCCCACGAGGAGCGGACCGGCGCCTCCGTCGAGGCGGTGCTGCTGGTGCAGTGCACCAGCCCGTTCCTGACCCGGCAGGACGTCTCCGCGGTGGCGGAGGCCGTCCTGGTGGACGGTGCCGACAGCGCCCTGGCCGTGGCACCCTTCCACGGCTTCCTCTGGCGCGCCGCCGGCGCCTGCGCCGAAGCCGCCGGTGCCTCCTCGAAGGGCCCGGCCGCCGAGGCCGGCGGGTTCGGCGTCAACCACGACAAGGCGTTCCGGCCGCGTCGCCAGGACCGGCCCCAGGACCTGCTGGAGACGGGTGCCGCCTACGCCATGCGCGCCGATGGCTTCCGAGCCGCCGGCCACCGCTTCTTCGGTCGCACCGAGCCGGTGCCGACCGACCCCGCGCGGGTGCTGGAGGTCGACGATCCGCACGACCTCGCCCGGGCCCGCGCACTGGCGCCCCTGCTCGACACCCACCGCGCGGACGCGTTGCCGTCCCGGGCGGAC
Source organism: Streptomyces sp. TAA040 (assembly GCF_000424845.1). NCBI lineage: Bacteria > Bacillati > Actinomycetota > Actinomycetes > Kitasatosporales > Streptomycetaceae > Streptomyces > Streptomyces sp. TAA040. Next base: position 139,942 of record NZ_AUKR01000006.1, read on the forward strand.
GTCGACGCGGTGGTACTGGACTTCGACGGCACCCAGACCGATGACCGGGTGTACGTCGACTCCGAGGGAAGGGAGACGGTCGCCGTGCATCGCGGCGACGGTTTCGGCATCGCCGCGCTCCGCCGCGCGGAGCTGAAGATGCTGATCCTTTCCACGGAGCAGAACCCGGTCGTCGCCGCGCGGGCCCGCAAGTTGCGGATCCCCGTACTGCACGGCATCGACCGGAAGGACCTCGCGCTGAAGCAGTGGTGCGAGGAGCAGGGCATCGCGCCGGAGCGCGTGCTCTATGTCGGAAACGACGTCAACGACCTGCCGTGTTTCGGCCTGGTCGGCTGGCCGGTCGCGGTGGCCGGTGCTCACGACGTCGTACGCGGCGCAGCCCGCGCAGTCACCTCCGCCCCCGGGGGCGGAGGCGCGATCCGCGAGATCGCCTCGTGGATTCTCGGCCCCACTCTTGAGAAGTAAGGAACCCCAGCCATCATGACTGCACACGACTCCGCCAACCGGCTGCGTACTCTCGGTGCCAAGACCGCAGGTCCCGGCCGTCCGGTCTATGTCACCGGTGAGATCGGCATCAACCACAACGGCGACCTCGGCAACGCCTTCGCCCTGATCGACGCCGCCGCCGAGGCCGGCTGCGACGCGGTCAAGTTCCAGAAGCGCACCCCCGAGATCTGCACCCCGCGCGACCAGTGGGACATCGAACGGGACACCCCCTGGGGCCGGATGACCTACATCGACTACCGGCACCGGGTCGAGTTCGACGAGGACGGCTACCGTGCCATCGACGAGCACTGCCGCGAGCGGGGCATCGACTGGTTCGCCTCCCCGTGGGACACCGAGGCCGTCGCCTTCCTGGAGAAGTTCGACGTCCCGGCCCACAAGGTGGCCTCCGCCTCGCTGACCGACGACGAGCTGCTGTGCGCCCTGCGCGCGACCGGCCGCACCGTCATCCTCTCGACGGGCATGTCCACCCCGAAGCAGATCCGGCACGCGGTCGAGGTGCTCGGCAGCGACAACATCCTGCTGTGCCACGCCACCTCCACCTACCCGGCGAGGGCCGAGGAGCTCAACCTGCGGATGATCCACACCCTGCAGAACGAGTTCCCCAACGTGCCGATCGGCTACTCGGGCCACGAGACCGGCCTCCAGACCACGCTCGCGGCGGTCGCGCTCGGCGCCGCGTTCGTCGAGCGGCACATCACCCTGGACCGTGCGATGTGGGGTTCCGACCAGGCCGCTTCGGTGGAGCCCGGCGGGTTGCAGCGGCTGGTGCGCGACATCCGCACCATCGAGGCCTCGCTCGGCGACGGCGTGAAGAAGGTCTACGACAGCGAGCTGGCCCCGATGAAGAAGCTCCGCCGGGTCAAGGGCGTGGTGGTCGAGTCGGCCGAGTCCGGCCGTGAGCCCGCGGCCGTCTGAGATGAGTCGGTCCGAGGAGGCCCCCGGCACGGGCACCGGCTCCGGTGCCCGTGCCGGGGGCACCCTTGCCTTCGTGGAGAGCCCGGTCCAGCTGCTCAACGTCCTGGAGTGGGCGCACACCGCGCCCGGCGACCCGGAGGGGCCGGGTGCCCCGGGCGGCCTCACCGTGGTGGTGCTGTCGCCGGGCGACCCGATGAGCCGCGGCCAGTTGCGCCGGATGGCGAAGCTGGCCCGCGAGGAGGGCCACGTGGTGCAGTGGGCCCAGGCCAGGGAGGGCGCGTTCGCACCGTTCCGCACGATCGGCTCCCTGGTGCGGCCGATGCGCAGGGCGCGCCGGATCGTGGTGGGCGATCCGTTCTCGCGCTACGTGCAGCTGCTGCTGACCGCTGCCGGGAGCGAGGCGGCCCTCACCGTCGTGGACGACGGCACCGCCACCATGGAGTTCGTCGCCCAGCTGGCCGGTGGCGACAAGCGCTTCGTGCGCTGGCACCGCAAGGGCGCCGGGGGGTTGCGGTCCCTGGCGTTCGCCCCGGTCTCGGCTGCCGCGCGCCGTCGGCTCACCCCGGCCGGACACCGTCCGGTCGAGGTGTTCAGCGCCATGCCGGTCGAGGCACCGGGCCACGTGCGGATCACCACCAACGCCTTCACCTGGACCCGGGAGCGGTTCGGCCCGCCGCGGCTGACCCGCAGTACCGACCTGGTCGGGACCTCGCTGGTGGAGACCGGGGTGGTGGACGCCGACCGCTATCTGACGGCCGTCGCGGCCCTGGCCCGCCGGCACGACGTCACCCGCTACTTCGCGCACCGCAGGGAGAGCCCGGAGAAACTGCACCGGGTCGCTGTCGAAGCCGGTCTCGAAGTGGTCCGCCCCGACCTGCCGCTGGAGCTGGTCGCCCGGCGCGGGCCGATCGGGCGGATGATCCTCAGCTTCCCGTCCACCGTGGTGCACACACTGCCCCTGGCACTGGTCGGCACCGAGGCCAAGGTCGCGGTCTGCGATGTGGACCCCGCATGGCTGACCGACCACGCCTCGCCGCGGGCCCAGAGCTTCCTGGACGGGGTCACCGGGACGGCTCGCGACGTCCACCGGCTCGCCTCGGTGCCCGCGACCCCCTGAACGGCGCCGAACCTGCCGGAACCCGCCGATATCGCAGCAGGGAGAACCTGACGACATACCCAATCGAGTATGCTCGTATGCACGGGTCCTTGGTGAATTTCCCCCCTGGGTGGCTCAACTTTTCTTGATCGGTGGCCGACCGGCCGTCTTCAGGGCATACGCTCGGTGGGGTGAACCAACTGCTGTCACTCCAGTCCGGCACTCGGACCGATGATGAGACGCCGCTGCCCGGCGCCCTCCCGGAGGCGCTCCGGGCCGAGCTCGTCGGGTTCCGGCGCGACCTGCACATGCACCCCGAGCTGGGTCACCAGGAGTTCCGGACGACCGCGGCGGTCAAGACCCGCCTGGAGCGGGCCGGGCTGCGCCCCCGGGTCATGCGCTGCGGCACGGGCGTGATCTGCGACATCCACCCGGACGCCGCGGACGCCTGGGACGGCGTACGGCCGATGCTGGCGCTGCGGGCGGACATCGACGCGCTGCCCATCCCGGACACCAAGGCCGTGGCCTACCGCTCCACGGTGCCGGACCGAGCGCACGCCTGCGGCCACGACGTGCACACCACCACCGTCCTCGGCGCCGGGCTCGTCCTCGCCGAGCTGGCCCGGGAGGGCCGGCTCCCGCACTCGGTACGGCTGATCTTCCAGCCCGCCGAGGAGGTGCTGCCGGGCGGCGCCACGGACGCCATCGAGTCCGGCGCGCTGGACGGCGTCGGCCGGATCATCGCCGTCCACTGCGACCCGCGGGTGGACGCCGGGCGCATCGGCCTGCGGACCGGTCCGATCACCTCCGCCTGCGACCGGCTGGAGCTGGCCCTGGGCGGTGCGGGCGGCCACACCGCGCGCCCGCACCTCACCACCGACCTGGTGACGGCGACCGCGAAGGTGGCCACCGAGGTGCCCGCGCTGCTCGGCCGCCGGGTGGACGCCCGGTCCGGGCTGGCGCTGACCTGGGGCCGGGTGGCCTCCGGTCACGCCTGCAACGTCATCCCCCAGCAGGCCGAGCTGTCCGGCACGGTGCGCTGCCTGGACCTGGAGGGCTGGCGGGCCGCACCCGACCTGGTGCACGCCGCGGTGGACGAGGTCGCGGCGCTGCACGGTGCCAAGTCGGAGATCAACTACATCCGGGGTGTCCCGCCGGTCGTCAACGAGGAGACCACCACCGAGCTGCTGCGGGACGCGATGACCCTCCGCCTCGGTGCGGACGCGGTGGAGTCCACCGAGCAGAGCCTCGGCGGAGAGGACTTCTCCTGGTACCTGGAGCACGTCCCGGGCGCGATGGCCCGGCTCGGCGTCCGCCCGCCCGGTGACACCGTCCCCCGCGACATCCACCAGGGCGACTTCGACGCCGACGAGTACGCCCTCACCGTCGGCGTGGAGCTGTTCACCGCGGCTGTCCTCCTCGACGCCGTCCGCGACTGACGCTGTCCGCGACTGACGCCTTCGGGCAGGGGTCGGCCGGGCGAGTCCCGGTCCCTGCCCGAGAGCGGCCCGCACGAGGCTCTGCGGGGGCGGCCGGAACCACGCGTTCCGCCGTTCGGCGCACTCGTGCGGCGGTGGTGCGCGGCCGTGCCGACGGGTGTCGTGCACAGCGCGGAGGAGTGGCTGAAACTCGATGTTCACACCGAATCGATAACGGAGCCCAGTCAGCCCTTTACCTGACATCTACGCGCGTTACTCTGAGCCGGAAAGCCAGCGCCGGAAGAGGCGCTTTTCGAGAGTCGAAGGAGACCTCCTCTTGCGTCGCGTCCCCAAGCTTGCCGCCGCGGTCACCGCCACCGCGGCCCTCGCGTTCACCACCGCCGCCTGCGGCGGCACATCCACCGACTCCGGTTCCGACTCCGGGGAGACCAAGGGCGCCGCCCTCGCCTACGACGTCGGAGGGCGCGGCGACCAGTCGTTCAACGACGCCGCCTACGCCGGGCTCGCCGAGGCCGAGGAAGAGTTCGACTTCGAGGGCCAGGACGTCGAGCCCTCCGACGGCGAGACCGACGCCGACAAGGCGAGCCGGCTCAACGAGCTGGCCCGGCAGGGCTACAACCCGGTGATCGGGGTCGGCTTCGCCTACGCCAAGGCGATCGAGGAGGCGGCCGAGAAGAACCCGGACGTCACCTTCGGCCTGATCGACGACGAGACCGTGCAGGGCGACAACATCGTCAACATGGTCTTCAGTGAGGAGCAGGGCTCCTACCTCGCCGGAGTCGCGGCGGCCAAGGTCACCGAGACCAAGACCGTCGGCTTCGTGGGCGGTGTCGAGGTGCCGCTCATCGGCAAGTTCGAGGCCGGCTTCGTCCAGGGCGTCAAGGACACCGACGACGCGATCGAGATCAAGCGCCAGTACCTCACCCAGCCGCCGGACATGGGCGGCTTCGCCAAGCCGGACCTGGGCAAGGCTGCCGCGCAGGGCCAGCTGGACGCCGACGCCGACGTGCTCTACCACGCCGCCGGCCTCGCCGGACAGGGCGTGATCGAGGCCGCTTCGGCCCGCGACACGTGGGTCATCGGTGTCGACTCCGACCAGTACGAGCAGAAGACGCTGGCGGACTTCAAGGACAACATCCTCACCTCGATGACCAAGGACGTCTCGGACGCGGTCTTCCAGCTCATCAAGTCGGTGCAGGACGAGGACCCGCAGTCCGGTGTCGTGCGCTACGACCTGGAGGAGAACGGTGTCGGCCTGGCCGACTCCAACCCGGCCTTCACCGACATGACCGAGGTCCAGGACGCGGTCAAGGAAGCCAAGGACGCGATCGTGGCGGGCGAGATCGAGGTCAAGAGCGCCCCGTGACCCCCGCGGCCGTCCGGTGACGCGGCCCGTTCCGTGAGCGGAGGAACCCGCTGTACGGAACGGGCCCGTCCACGGCCCACCGCTCTACGCGCGTAGTGCCTGTCGGGCACGGTAGCGTCACCCTCGCCCACCCGGGTCCCCGGCGGCTCCCCCCCCCGCAGCCCCGGCAGGTACTTCCGAGCGACTCCTTAGCCCCGAGGAGAGTCACCATCAACGCGTCAAGCAGCCCGCCGGCCGTCGCCCTGGCAGGGATCACCAAACGCTTCCCCGGCGTCGTGGCCAACCACGACGTCCATCTGTCCGTACGCACCGGGACCGTGCACGCCGTCGTCGGTGAGAACGGCGCGGGCAAGTCCACCCTGATGAAGATCCTCTACGGCATGCAGAAGCCGGACGAGGGGACGATCACCGTCGAGGGGGAGCCCGTCACCTTCGCCGACCCCGGTGACGCCATCGCCCGGGGCATCGGGATGGTCCACCAGCACTTCATGCTGGCCGACAACCTCACCGTGCTGGAGAACACCGTCCTGGGCAGCGAGTCGCTGTACGGGATCGGCGGCCGCGCCAGGCGTCGCATCGAGGAGATCTCCGAGGCCTACGGCCTCGGCGTCCGCCCCGACGCGCTGGTGGAGGACCTGGGGGTCGCGGACCGGCAGCGCGTGGAGATCCTCAAGGTGCTCTTCCGCGGCGCCCGCACTCTGATCCTCGACGAGCCCACCGCGGTCCTGGTGCCGCAGGAGGTGGAGGCGCTCTTCGCCAACCTCAGGGAACTCAAGGCGGAGGGCCTCACCGTCCTCTTCATCTCCCACAAACTCGGCGAGGTTCTGGCGGTCGCCGACGAGATCACGGTGATCCGCCGCGGGACCACCGTGTCGTCCGTCGCGCCGGCCGACGTCACGGCCAAGCAGCTCGCCGAGCTGATGGTGGGAAGCGAGCTCCCCACCCCGGAGACCCGGGAGTCGACCGTCACCGAGACGCCGATGCTCCGGGTGGACGGCCTCACGCTCAACCAGCGGGACGCCGACCACGGGACCCGGACCGTACTCGACGGCATCACCTTCACGCTCCACGCCGGCGAGGTGCTGGGCCTGGCCGGGGTGGAGGGCAACGGGCAGACCGAGCTGATCGAGACCCTGATCGGCACCCGGCACCCGGACAGCGGGACCCTCGTGCTCGGCGAGCAGGACATCACCGGCTGGGCCACCCGCCGCCGCCGCGAGGGCGGGATCGGCTACATCCCCGAGGACCGCCACCGGCACGGTCTGCTGCTGGACGCGCCGCTCTGGGAGAACCGTATCCTCGGCCACGTCGGCGAGAAGCCCAACAGCAAGGGCTTCTGGCTCGACCTCAAGGCCGCCAAAGCCGACACCGGGCGCATCGTCGAGGAGTACGACGTGCGCACCCCCGGTATCGAGGTCACCGCGGGCTCGCTCTCCGGGGGCAACCAGCAGAAGCTGATCGTCGGCCGGGAGATGAGTCACCACCCGCGGTTCCTGATCGCCGCCCACCCCACCCGGGGTGTGGACGTCGGCGCCCAGGCGCAGATCTGGGACCAGATCCGGGAGGCCCGCCGGGAAGGGCTGGCGGTGCTGCTGATCTCCGCCGACCTGGACGAGCTGATCGGACTCTCGGACACCCTCCGCGTCATGTACCGCGGCCGGCTGGTCGCGGACGCGGACCCGGCCACCGTGACGCCGGAGGAACTGGGCTCGGCCATGACCGGCGCGGCCGGCGGCCACCTGGAGCACACGTCCGCGGACGAAGCCACCGACGGTCCGCGGGACGCTGGGGGAGAGGAACGATGAAGAAGTTCGACAAGGACCGGCTGCTCCTGGCGGTCGGCGGCCCGGTACTGGCCATCGGCGTGGCGGTGCTGCTCACCTCGGCCGTCCTGCTGCTCTCCGGGCGCAACCCGGTCGAGCCGTACGTGCTGATGGTGGAGTACACGGCGAACGCCGACATCCAGGTGCTGATCGTCAACCAGGCCACGACCTACTACCTCGCGGCGCTCTCGGTTGCCATCGGCTTCCGGATGAACCTCTTCAACATCGGTGTGGACGGCCAGTACCGGCTGGCCGCCATGACGGCGGCCCTGGTCGGCGCGTCCGTGACGCTCCCCGGCCCGCTCCACATCGCGCTGATCCTGCTGGTCGCCATGCTGGTCGGCGCCTTCTGGGCCGGGATCGCCGGTCTGCTGAAGACGACCCGGGGGGTCAGCGAGGTCGTCGCGACGATCATGCTCAACGCGATCGCCACCAGCCTGATCGCCTGGCTGATCCTGCCCGCCCAGTTCGGCCAGCAGGTCGGCAACAACCTCAACACCGGGATCATCGACGAGTCCGGCTGGTTCCCCGGCTTCGACCTCGGCGACGCCGGGGAGATCCACGGGTTCATCCTCGTCGCCGCCCTCTGCGGCTTCGTCTACTGGCTGGTGCTGGGCCGCACCCGCTTCGGCTTCGACCTCCGCGCCACCGGGGCCAGCCAGAGCGCCGCCGCCGCCAGCGGCGTCGACGCCAAGCGGATGGTGTTCAACAGCATGGCGCTCTCCGGGGCCGTCGCCGGCCTCGCCGGGATGCCCGTCCTGCTGGGCGACTCGCACACCTACAGCCTCGACTTCCCCGCCGGGGTCGGGTTCACCGGCATCACCATCGCGCTGCTCGGCCGGAACCACCCGATCGGCATCGCCTTCGGAGCCCTGCTGATCGCCTTCCTGGACAAGGCCTCGGCGACCCTCGACTACAACGGCTACGAGAAGGAGATCGCGACGATCATGCAGGGCCTGATCGTGATCGCCGTGGTCATCTCCTACGAGTCCGTCCGCCGGTACGGGGTCCGCCGGCAGCAGCAGAAGGTCGGCGAAGAGCTGGCCGCAGCCGCCCACAACGGTCAGCAAGCCCGCAAGGAGGCCTCGGCATGAGCACCGCTCTCACCAAGCCGGCCGCAACCGCAGCCCGACCGGCCGGTCGCCGTAAGCTCACCCTCGCGGAGTGGATGCTCGTCCTCGCCGCCGGTCTCTTCCTCTTCGCCGCCGTCCGGGTGATCACCGGCGCCCACGGCATCTCCTCCGTCGGCCAGGTGTCCACTGCGCTGCGCCTCGCCGTACCGATCGGCCTCGCCGGCCTCGGCGGCGTGTGGGCGGAGCGCGCGGGCGTCATCAACATCGGCCTCGAAGGCATGATGATCCTCGGCAGCTGGTTCGGCGCCTGGGCCGGTGTGCAGTGGGGTCCCTGGGCCGGTGTGGTCCTCGGCGTGGTAGGTGGCGCGCTGGGCGGCCTCGTGCACGCGATCGCCACCGTCGGCTTCGGCGTCAACCACATCGTCTCCGGCGTCGCCATCAACGTCCTGGCGGTGGGTGCCACGCGCTACCTGTCGAGCTTCACCTTCGCCGAGATGGAGGGGGGAACGGTGAAGCAGTCGCCCCCCATCGAGGACATCGCCAGCATCACTGTCCCCTGGCTGTCGGACGCCATGCGGACGCTGAACGGGAAGCACTGGTTCTTCGTCTCCGACCTGGCCGGGTTCGTCGGCGGCGTCACCACGAACCTGTCGCTGCTCACCGTCGTGGCGCTGTCGCTGATCCCGCTGACCTGGTGGGTGCTCTGGCACACCGCCTTCGGCCTGCGGCTGCGCTCCTGCGGGGAGAACCCGATCGCCGCCGAGTCGCTCGGGGTCAACGTCTACCGGTACAAGTACCTGGCGGTGATGATCTCGGGCGGATGCGCCGGGCTGGGCGGTGTCTTCCTGGCCGAGGTGGCGTCGAACATCTACCAGGAGGGCCAGACGGGCAACCGGGGCTACATCGGCCTCGCCGCCATGATCTTCGGTAACTGGATGCCCGGCGGAATGGCACTGGGCGCGGGACTCTTCGGCTACACGGACAGCCTCAACCTCCGCGGCGGAGGCCAGAACGTGCACGCGCTGCTCCTGCTGCTGGCCCTCCTCATCGCCCTGGCCTGCGCCTGGGAGATCTACCGCAAGAAGTACCTGACGGCGTTCGCCGCCGGTGGCACCGCACTGGTGCTCTTCGCCTTCTACCAGGCGGCCGAGGCCGTGCCCAGTCAGTTCGTCAGCGCGGCGCCGTACGTCGCCACCCTGCTGGTGCTCGCCCTGTCGGCGCAGCGGTTGCGCATGCCCAAGGCCAACGGCAAGCCGTACCGGAAGGGCGAGGGGAAGTGACCGTCCCGGACTGGACGGCGCTCCGCGAGCGGGCCCGGGACGCGATGTCCCGGGCCTACGCTCCCTACTCCGGGTTCCCGGTGGGTGCGGCGGCCCTGGTCGACGACGGGCGCACCGTGACCGGCTGCAACGTGGAGAACGCCGCCTACGGGGTGGCACTGTGCGCCGAGTGCGGGCTGGTGTCCGAGCTGGTGTCCGGCGGCGGTGGCCTGCTGACCCACTTCACCTGCTGCGACCGCAACGGCGAGGTGCTGATGCCGTGCGGCCGGTGCCGCCAGTTGCTGTGGGAGCACGGCGGCCCGAAGCTGCTGGTGGACACCGCGAGCGGTGTCCGGCCGATGGCGGAGCTGCTGCCGGACGCCTTCGGCAGCGCCGACCTCGCACGCTGACCCGGGGCGCCCGCCCGGTCCGCACACCTCCCCGTACCCCCGCACGTCCTGCCCCACCTGTACGCCCCGCCCCACCGCACGTCCGACACGAGGAGTCCCATGGATGCGATCTCCGTCATCCGCGCCAAGCGCGACGGGCTGGCGCTCGTCCCCGAGCAGATCGACTGGGTCATCGACGCCTACACCCGGGGCGCGGTGGCCGACGAGCAGATGTCCGCGCTGGCGATGGCCATCCTGCTGAACGGGATGGATCGGGGCGAGATCGCCCGCTGGACCGCCGCGATGATCGCCAGCGGCGAGCGGATGGACTTCACCGCGCTGCCGCGGCCGACGGCCGACAAGCACTCCACCGGCGGAGTGGGCGACAAGATCACTCTGCCGCTGGCCCCGCTGGTGGCCGCCTGCGGCGCCGCCGTCCCGCAGCTCTCGGGCCGGGGCCTGGGCCACACCGGGGGCACCCTGGACAAGCTGGAATCCATCCCGGGCTGGCGGGCGCTGCTCGCCAACGAGGAGATGATGGCCGTCCTGCGCGACGTCGGCGCGGTCGTCTGCGCGGCCGGCGACGGACTCGCCCCAGCGGACAGGAAGCTGTACGCGCTCCGCGACGTCACGGGCACGGTCGAGGCGATCCCGCTCATCGCCAGCTCGATCATGTCCAAGAAGATCGCCGAGGGCACCGGCTCGTTGGTGCTCGACGTCAAGGTGGGCTCCGGCGCGTTCATGAAGAACCTGGACGACGCCCGTGAGCTGGCGCGCACCATGGTCGGGCTCGGTACCGACCACGCCGTGCGGACCGTCGCGCTGCTCACCGACATGTCCACGCCGCTCGGGCGCACCGCGGGCAACGCCCTGGAGGTCCGCGAGTCGGTCGAGGTGCTGGCAGGCGGCGGACCGGCGGACGTTGTCGAACTGACCCTGGCGCTGGCCAGGGAGATGCTCGACGCGGCCGGGCTCCCGGACGCCGACCCCGCGAAGGCGCTGGCCGACGGCTCCGCGATGGACCACTGGCGGCGGATGATCACAGCGCAGGGCGGCGACCCGGACGCCGAGCTGCCGGTCGCCCGGGAGCGGCACGTGGTGGCGGCGCCGGCCTCCGGCGTGCTCAGCCGGCTGGACGCCTACGCCGTCGGCGTCGCCGCCTGGCGGCTGGGAGCCGGCCGGGCCCGCAAGGAGGACCCGGTGCAGGCCGGGGCCGGTGTGGAGCTGCACGCCAAGCCCGGCGAGCAGGTCGCCGCCGGCGAGCCGCTGATGACCCTGCACACCGACACCCCGGACGCCTTCGCGTACGCGCTGGAGGCGCTGGAGGGTGCGGCGGGGATCGGCGGCGCGCACACCCCCGCCCCGATCGTGCTGGACCGCATCGCCTGACGGCGGGGCTCAGCCCGCGGCGGCGGCGAGCCGCTGCGCGGCGGTCGCCCGGCGGGTGGCGTGCACCGTGATGCCGCCGGCGGCAGTGAGCGCGACGAGCGCCACCGCCACCGTCGCGCCCCACCCGGCGGCGTGGAAGGCGAGGGCGCCCGCCGTGCCGCCGACCGAGCTGCCCAGGTAGTAGGCCATCTGGTAGAGCGCGGATGCCTGCGCCCTGCCGGTGGTGGCGGTGCGGCTCACGGAGGAGGACGCGGTGGCGTGGCCGGCGAAGAAGCCCGCGGTGATCAACACCAGCCCGGCGACCACCGCGGCGACGGAGTCGGCCAGGCTCAGCAGCAGCCCGCCCGCCGTCGTGCCGATCGCGAGGTGGAGGGTGCCGCGCCTGCCGAGTCGGCCGACCAGCCGTCCGGCCGCCGCCGAGCTGCCGGTGCCCACCAGGTAGATGACGAAGATCGAGCCCACCAGGCCCTGGGAGAGCCCGAAGGGCTCCGCGACCAGTCGGTAGCCGATCACGGTGTAGACGGCGCCGAAGACCACCATGAAGAGCATGCCGATCGCGTACAGGCGCCGCAGCAGCGGTTCGGCGAGGTGGCCCCGGACCGTCGCGGCCAGCGCCCGGGGGGCCAGCGGCGCGGGGGTGAAGTTCCGGGCGGCCGGGGCGAGCAGCCGGAAGGCCGCGGCGCAGAGCAGGGCGAGCACCGCCACGGCCAGCAGCGCGGTCCGCCATCCCCAGCCCTCGGCCACCCATCCGGTGAGGATGCGCCCGCTCATGCCGCCGACGCTGTTGCCGGCCACGAACAGCCCGATCGCGCCGACCAGCGCCTTCGGACGCAGCTCCTCGGACAGGTAGGCCATCGCCGAGGCGGGGACGCCCGCGATCGCGGCCCCCTGCACCGCGCGGAGGGCGACCAGCACCTCCAGGTTGGGGGCCAGCGGCTGGAGCAGCGCGACACCGACCGCCACCGTCACCGAGACGGTCATCAGCCGCCGCCGTCCGAACCGCTCGGAGAGCATGCTCAGCGGCAGCACGGACACGGCCAGCGCCAGTGTCGCGGCGGAGATCGTCCAGCTCGCCCGGCCGGGGGTCACGCCGAAGTCGGCGGAGAGTGCCGGGAGCAGGGCCTGGGTGGAGAACAGCAGCGCGAAAGCGGCCAGGCCGAGGGCGAACAGCGCGAGGTTGATCCGGCGGTTGCCGCCCGGAGCGCCGGGCGGGGACGACGGAAGGGAGGCACCCGTGCCGACAGGTGCCCCGGTATCGACGGAAGGCATGTTTCGAAGGTAAAGTGCCCCGCCTCATGCGTCCAATGCACAAAATGCGACGTATTCATGCGCCCGTGCATAAGTACAGGTGAGAGGTCACTGTGTCATCGCCCGGCAACAGGAATGACATCCCGGCAACACCGCGCAGCGCCGAGATCGACGCCGGCTCCTGGGCGGCCCTGCTGACCCCGAGGCTGGCCCGGTTCGTCGCCGTGGCCCGGCACGAGCACATCACCAGGGCCGCCGGGGAGCTCGGCGTCCCGCAGTCCACCCTGAGCCGGGCGATGGCCGGGCTGGAGGCCGACCTCGGGGTGGCGCTGCTCGCCCGGCACGGCCGCACGGTCTCGCTCACCCCGGCCGGGCGCGCTTTCCTCGCCTCGGTCGAGCGGGCCCTCGCCTCGGTGGAGCAGGCCGCCGAGGCGGTGCGCGCGGACGCCGACCCGGCCACCGGCAAGGTCGCCTTCGGCTTCCTGCACACCCTCGGCCCCGAGACGGTCCCCGGGCTCATCCGCGCCTTCCGCGCCGAGCACCCCCGGGTGCGTTTCTCCCTGGTGCAGAGCTACGGGGAGGCGATGCTGGAACGGCTGCGCGGCGGTGACCTGGACCTGTGCCTGACCTCGCCGGTTCCCGACGAGCCCGGCCTGGTGGTCCGCCGGCTGGACGAGCAGCGGCTGCGGCTGGTGGTGCCGGACGACCACCGGCTGGCCGGACGCAGGCGGGTCCGGCTGGCGGAGGCGGCGGAGGAGCAGTTCATCACCCTGGAGCCGGGCTACGGCATGCGCCGGATCTTCGACGCGCTGTGCGCGGAGGCGGGGTTCAAACCGCGCATCGCCTTCGAGGGCGAGGAGGCGGAGACCCTGCGGGGACTCGTCGCGGCAGGTCTCGGGGTAGCTCTGCTGCCTCCGCCCACTGTCTCCCGGCCGGGGGTGCGCGAACTCGCCGTCTCGGCGCCCCGTGCGGTCCGGGAGATCGGGCTCGCCTGGCTGGAGGGGCACCCCGACACACCTCCGGTGGCCGCGTTCAAGCGGTTCCTGCTCGGCCGCCGCGGCCACCTGCTGGCCTGAGCCCCCGCACGGGGGTGCCGGGCGCCGTCGGGCGGTCAGCGCGGTGGGCGGCCGAACCCGGTGGCCAGCGGCATCCGCAGGCCCAGCGGCGGGGGAGCGGCCAGGGCGTCCCGCAGTGGGCGGGTGAAGTCCTGCCCGCAGAGCGTGCCCCGGACGAAGTCCGCCGCCAGCGCGGCGACGTCCTCCCGCCGCTGCCGCAACCCGTGCCGGTCGCTGTGCACCTCGAAGCGGCACACCCGTGCGTCGGCCTTCTTGGCGCGTTCCGCGAGCCGGTAGGAGAGCTCCGGCGCGGTCCGGCGGTCGTCGGTGCCGTGCACGAGGAGGACCTGGCGGCCGATCAGCTGCCGGACGGGCTCCTCGCCGGTCTCCGGCAGCCACGGACCCAGCGCCAGCACCGCGTGGACCGCCGGATGGCTCGCGGCGCGCAGTGCCGCACGGGCCCCCAGGTCCGTCCCGACCAGGCACACCGGGACCTCCCCGTAGCGCCGCCCGATCTCGTCCAGTGCCCAGGCGGTGTCGGCGACCGGGTGGGCGGCCTCGCCGTTCCAGCCGCGGTAGCGGTAGTGCACCACGTGCGCCACCAGCGGCGCGTCCGGTGCGGCCCGCACCAGGGTGCGGGCCAGCGGCCGGAGCGCCGCCGCGGTCAGCGGGGAACTGCGCCGGAGCGAGTCGGGCACCCCGCCGGGCAGCAGCAGGACGACCCCGTGGACCGTTCCGTCTTCGGTGGCGGACGTGCCGATCGGCCGTCCGAGCCGGGCGTCCCGCCCGGCCGGCGCATGCTGAGTCACGGGAGAACGATGGCAGAAGCGGCGGTGCACGGCAGGTGCCGGGCGTCACCTTTCGGTATCGAAGGCCCGGGTGCGCCGGTGGAAGGGGCCCGGGGCCCGGATCACGGAGGGTGTCGGGGTGGTGCGTCTACGCGCGTAGTATTAGAGTAAGGAGATGACGAGCGAGACCCTCAGGCATCAGCCTTCACCGGAGCACATCCGCAGCGCGCCCAAGGTGCTGCTGCACGACCACCTGGACGGCGGCCTCCGGCCGGCCACCGTCGTCGAGCTGGCTGCGGAGGGCGGCTACACCGCACTGCCCGAGTCGGACGCCGAGGCCCTGGGCACCTGGTTCCGCGCGGCCGCGGACTCCGGCTCGCTGGAGCGCTACCTCGAAACCTTCGCGCACACCTGCGCCGTGATGCAGACCCGCGACGCGCTGGTCCGGGTCGCCGCGGAGTGCGCGGAGGACCTCGCCGCCGACGGCGTGGTGTACGCGGAGGTCCGCTACGCCCCCGAGCAACACCTGGAGGGCGGACTCACCCTCGAAGAGGTGGTGCACGCCGTCAACGAGGGCTTCCGCGAGGGGGAGCGCCGGGCGGCCGGGAAGGGCCGCCGGATCAGGGTCGGCGCGCTGCTCACCGCGATGCGGCACGCGGCCAGGGCCCTGGAGATCGCGGAGCTGGCCAACCGCTTCCGGGACCGCGGCGTCGTCGGCTTCGACATCGCCGGCGCCGAGGCGGGCTTCCCTCCCACCCGCCACCTGGACGCCTTCGAGTACCTCAAGCGCGAGAACAACCACTTCACCATCCACGCGGGCGAGGCGTTCGGGCTGCCGTCGATCTGGCAGGCCCTCCAGTGGTGCGGTGCGGACCGGCTCGGGCACGGCGTCCGGATCATCGACGACATCAAAGTGGCCGAGGACGGCTCGGTGGAGCTGGGCCGGCTGGCCGCCTACGTCCGGGACAAGCGGATCCCGCTGGAGCTGTGCCCCAGTTCCAACCTCCAGACCGGTGCCGCGGCCTCCTACGCCGACCACCCGATCGGGTTGCTCCGCAGGCTGCGCTTCCGGGCGACGGTGAACACCGACAACCGGCTGATGAGCGGGACCAGCATGAGCACGGAGTTCGAGCACCTGGTGCGGACCTTCCACTACACCCTCGACGACATGCAGTGGTTCACCGTCAATGCGATGAAATCCGCTTTCATTCCTTTTGATGAGCGCCTGGCAATGATCAACGACGTGATCAAGCCCGGATACGCGGAACTGAAAGCGCAGTGGCTGTTCCGGCACACCGCCGCCGAACGCGCCTCGACCGGCGACTCCTCCCTTTACCGGAACTGAGGTCCGGGGGAGCGGCGGACATTCGAGACACCGTCCGGGGAAAGCGGAGGGCCGTGGCCCGATGCGGTGGGAAAGCCCTCGGGTGTTTGCGGCGGGCCGCCGGGGGCGGCTACGTTCGGTGAGCTTTCCGAGCCACCACGTGAGGACGTAGCCGAAATGAAGCAGGGAACCACCAGGGCCCTCGGGGTCACCGCCTTCGGTGCGGTCGTCGCCGTCGCTGCCGCCGGCAGCGCCGCCGCAGCCGGGCCGGCCGACGCCTTCCAGCAGGTGGCGGCGAACACCGAGACCATGAGCGTCGAGGACTCGGTGCTCGACCTCCCGGGGAACGCCGCGTTCGCCGCCGCCGCCACCCGCGGCTCGCTGGAGGAGGCCGACGCCACTGGCCCCAGCGGCCCGGTGGCCGAGCTGCTCGGCGGGGTCCCCGTCGCGGGCGGCGCGCTGAGCAGCGTGAACCTCCCCACCGACCCGCTCACGCAGGGCGGGCTCCCGACCGACGGCCTCACGCAGGGCGGTCTGCCCATTGGCGGTCTTCCGCTCTGAGCAGAGCACCGCGGCCGGTGTCCGGGCCCACCTGCCCGGACACCGGCCGCCGGCGGTGGCGGGCCCGGTCGAGCACGGTCACCAGGCGCTGCGCGTGCTGTCCTGGGGCAGCAGCACCCACAGGGCGAGGTAGAGCAGGAACTGCGGGCCCGGAAGCAGGCAGGACGCCAGGAAAATGATCCGCACCGTGGTCGCCGAGGTCCCGAAACGGCGGGCCAGCCCGGCGCACACACCTGCGATCATCCGGTCCTCGCGGGAGCGGGATAGTGCGGCCATGGGAATACTCCTTGTCTGACGGGGTGCGGACGCCGAAGCGGGTTCCCCCGCCCGGATCTCGCAATCCGCAAGGGGCCGTACCGATCGGCCGTCCCCGTGCGTCAAACGTAGGGCGAACGACTTCCCGAGGCGTCGGCCCGAGGAGCGACATCGACCCCGTAGGGTCTCCGGGTCCGACCCCGAAGGGTGCGGACCGGCGCCACCGTTCCCGCACCGGGGGCCGGGCAGGCGTGCCCCGGCGCCGGGGCGGCCGGACCACCCGTTGCCAGGGCCGGCGGTCGCCCGGGAGCCGGCGGCCCGATCGGCGACGCCGGTCCGGGCGGCGGGACGCGTACGCCCCCCGGCGCAGCGGATTCACCGCCCCCCGGCGCGTCCCCGCCTCCGGCTGCGGGGGTCGCGAACCGGCGGCGGAGCAGGAGCCGCACCGTCGGGTACAGCAGCAGGTGGGCCGCGGCCGCCCCGACGACGTTGAGCAGCACGGTGTCGACGTTCACCATCTGGCCCGGCACGGCCGAGCGCAGCGCCTCCAGGCCGATGGCCAGGAGCGCCGTGGTCAGCGCGGTGCGGACGAAGGAGCCCAGACGGGAGCCACACCTCCCCGAGGCCAGCGGCAGCAGCGCGCCCAGCGGCGCGAGGAGCAGCAGTTCACCGCCCAGACTGTGCAGCGCGGCACGCGGGCCGCGGGCCAGTTCGCGTTCGATGGTGGCGAAGAGTTCGACGCTGGCAGCGTCCACCCAGGGGACCGTCAGCGGTCGCAGCGTCAGCCAGCCGATGAACAGCAGGTAGCCCGACAGCGCCACCAGCCCTGCCGCACGGACCCGGGTGGCGGCACTACCGCCGAGACGATGACGCTGCACGCAGAGGAGGACGCCGCACCGCGGGAGACCGGTTCCCGGCAATCCGCCAATCTTCGCCACCGTCCGCCCCGGAACCGCGCCACCCCGCGGGGAGGCCGGGACTGCGCCACCGGGACGGAACGCCCCCGGAGCCGCGACGGCCCGACGGCGCCGGGGGTCAGGGGGCGGAGGTGGCGCTGGCCGGCTCGCCCGCGCTCTCGGCGGCCTGGACGGCCGTCCGCAGCGCGGTGTTGCAGTCGTACCGCAGGACAGGGCGGGCGGGGTCGTCGGCGGGCCCACCCAGCTGGACCCGCCCCCGGGAGTCGGCCACCGTGGAATCCGCGAGGGTGCACACCAACTGGCCCAGGGCGAACGAGGGGAGCTGGTCGATCCGCCGGTTCAGCCGGAGCGTACGCGGGTCGTCGTGCTCCAGCGGGCCGGATATCCGCAGCTCCGGCGGGACGGCCGTGCTGAACCCGGCCTGCTTCTCCGCCGGGTCGGGGTCGCGCCGCAGCTCGTCCAGCAGGGCGCGCGCGACGGCCAGCCGGTCCGCGGCGGAGTCGCCGCGCGGCAGTGCCAGCGGCCGGCGCACGTCGGCCACCCGGGAGCTGCACACCAGGGACACCCGGATGCGGGTGCGGTCGTCGGCCGGTTCGCCGGCCCCGCCGGGCACCGCGCAGGCGACCCGGGTCGGAGCGGGGCCGTCGTCGACGGGGATCTCGGTGGCTCTGATGCCGCAACCGGCCAGAGCCAGGACGAGGGCGGTCGGACCGAGCGCCGCGGCCCGTGCACGGCGGTTGCCTCCGCGTCGGTTCACCGGTTCTCCCCCTCGCGGGCGGCGGCCCGGTCCGTGCCGTCGCCGTGCCCGCCCTCCTCGGCGTCCTCCCCGTCGTGCGGCGGGCCGCTGTCCCGGGGGAGGCGGAGCGTGAACTCCGCCCCGCCCTCCGCGGCGTTGCGCGCGGTGATCTCGCCGCCGTGGATGTGGGCGTTCTCCAGCGCGATCGACAGCCCCAGGCCGCTGCCCTCGGAACGCGGGCGGGAGGCGCTGGCCTTGTAGAACCGGTCGAACACGTGCGGCAGCACCTCCCCGGGGATGCCGGGTCCGCGGTCGGCGACCTCGATGGTCAGCTCCTCGCCCCCGGTGCGCACCGACACCCGCACCGGCGAGCCGCCGTGCTTGAGCGCGTTGCCGATCAGGTTGGCCAGGATCACGTCCAACCGGCGCGGGTCGAGCCGCGCCATGATGCCGCGGTCGGCGTCCAGGTGCACCGCGTCCAGCCAGGCCCGTGCGTCGATGCAGGCGGTCACCTGGTCGGCGACGTCCACGTGGTCGAGCACGAGCCTGGCGGTTCCCGCGTCGAAGCGGGTGACCTCCATCAGGTTCTCCACCAGGTCGTTCAGCCGCCGGGTTTCGCTCACGACCAGGTGCACCGCCGGGGCGATCATCGGGTCGAGGTTGTCCTGCTCGTCCTCCAGCACCTCGCTCACCGCGGAGATCGCGGTCAGTGGGGTCCGTAGCTCGTGCGACATGTCGGCGACGAAGCGGCGGCTGGCCTGCTCGCGGGCGCTGAGCTCCGCGACCCGCTCCTCCAGCGAGGCTGCGGCGCCGTTGAACGTCCGGGACAGTTCGGCCAGCTCGTCTCCACCGGTGACCTGGAGGCGGGTGTCCAGCTTTCCCTCGCCGAGCCGGCGGGCGGCGTCGCCCAGTCGCTGCACCGGCCGCAGCACGGTGGAGGCGGCGGCCTGTGCCAGCAGCACGGAGCCGATCAGCGCCAGGCCGGTGGCGATCGCCAGCGACCAGGCGAGCGAGTTCAGGTCGTCCCGCTCCGGCTCCAGCGACTTGAGCATGTAGCCGGTGGGTCCGCCGCCGACCACGGTCGCCCCGGCCACCAGGTAAGGGGTGTCCCCCTTGATGACCCGCTGCCAGTACAGGTGGTACGGAGCGCCGTTCCCGGCCTCCCCCTCGCGGCGCTCGTTCACCGCGTCCTGGAGCTTGCCAGGCACGTCGTCCAGCGAGAAGCCTCCCCCGGAGGTGACGGCGCAGCGCTGCCCGTCCTCCTGCCGGTCCAGCAGCACCACCTGGTAGTTCTGGGCAGTGGTGGCCATCGAGTCGCCGGCCTCCTGCAACTGGTCGCACGTGGGGTTCGGGGCCAGACCGCCCGAGTTGTCCCCGAGCGTGCGGTGGAAGTCGTGCAGCGCGGCGTTCTGTGCCCGGGTGAGGACCGCGTCCCGGTTCAGCCAGTAGGCGATGCCGGAGGCGGCGACCGCCGCCGTCAGCGCCACCAGCGCGAAGACGACCACCAGCCGCAGCCGCAGGCTGGGCAGCACCTCGGCGATTTTGCTCCGCACCCGGCGGAACCGCCGGATCACCGCTGCGTCCCGTCGACGGCCGTCCCGCTCACGCGGGGGTGTCCAGGCGGTAGCCCACTCCGCGGACGGTGCGGATCAGGGTCGGGGACGAGGGCACGTTCTCGACCTTTGCCCGCAGCCGCTGTACGCAGGCGTCCACCAGGCGTGAGTCGCCGAGGTAGTCGTGCTCCCACACCAGCCGCAGCAACTGCTGCCGGGACAGCGCCTGGCCCGGTCTGCGGCTCAGCTCCAGCAGCAGCCGCAGTTCGGTCGGGGTGAGCTGGAGGTCCTCGCCGTTCTTGGTGACGGTCATCGCCGAGCGGTCGATGACCAGGCTGCCGAACGCGGCCGAGTCGCTGGCCTCCCGCTCGCCGCGCCGCATCACCGCCCGGATCCGGGCGTCCAGCACCCGGCCCTGCACCGGCTTCACCACGTAGTCGTCGGCGCCGGACTCCAACCCCACCACGACGTCGATGTCGTCGCTGCGCGCGGTGAGCAGGATGATCGGGAGCTGGTCGTTGCGGCGGATGCGCCGGCACACCTCGAATCCGTCGATGCCCGGCAGCATCACGTCCAGCACGATCAGGTCGGGGCGCTGCTCGCGCAGCAGTCTGAGGCCGTCCTCGCCGGAGGCGGCGCTCACCACGCGGTGCCCCTGGCGGGTGAGACCCATCTCCAGGGCGGTACGGACAGCGTCGTCGTCCTCGATCAGCAACAGGAAAGCCACCGCGCCATTCTGGCCCATCGGGGCCCCGGACTTCGACCGGTGTCCCGGTACGGGCATCTCCGGGCTCCTTCCGGGCACTTCGTGGCACGCTCGGACGGCTGCCGGGCATACCGGAACGCCCGTGCATGCTGTGACACCGCTGTGACAGTCAGGGGACCGGTTGATGAAACTGGCCCGGCAGGGTGGTGTGCACAAGGCAAGCGACGGGCTGGCTCCAGAGGGAGGCGCGAGATGACCACACTGCACGGAACTCACACCAGCGCAGTACTTCACACGCGTCCGCACCCTGTTTCGGTTCCCGGGACCCGGAACGCGGAGAAGACCGGTGCGGTGGGCGGGCGGAGCCGCACTCGCGGCACCGGTCGGCCGCGCCTGTCGCACATCGCGGCGGTGCTGCCCGGGGACGACCGCGCGGAGCGGGCGGGGGACCCGACGGCCGCGGCGGGTGCCGCCCCTCCGGGGCCGGCCGGGGCCGCGACCCCGGCCGGTGCCCGGCCCGAGGCCGCTCTCTCCTCGGAGGCGGAGTTCACCGCCTACGTGCGGGAGCGCCGATCCGCCCTGTACGCCACCGCCTACCACCTGACGGGTGACCGCTTCGCCGCCGAGGACCTGCTCCAGAGCGCGCTGTTCTCGACGTACCGGGCCTGGGACCGGATCAGCGACAAGGCGGCCGTCGGCGGCTACCTGCGCCGCACCATGACGAACCTGCACATCAGCGCCTGGCGCCGGCGGAAGCTCAACGAGTACCCGACCGAGGAGCTCCCGGAGTCACCCACCGGCGACGACCAGGACGCCATGCGCGGCACCGAGCTGCGGACCGTGCTCTGGCAGGCGCTCGCGCGGCTGCCCGAGACCCAGCGCACCATGCTGGTGCTGCGGTACTACGAGGGCCGCACCGACCCGGAGATCGCCGAGCTGCTGGACATCAGCGTCGGCACGGTCAAGAGCAGCATCTGGCGGTCGCTCCGGCGGCTGCGCGACGACGAGGTCCTGGCCTTCGGCCGTGACCAGCAGGAGTGCTTCGGGGAACTGGTCGCCTGAGGGCACCACCCGGAGTCGGGGGGAAGCGGCGGCACCGCGCGGGGGGAGCGGGGGCCGTCCGAGGGGGAGCAGGGGAAACGGGGGGCACGGGCGGGTGCGGACGGCCGGGGGTCGGTCCGCACCCGCCCGTCCGTGCGTACGGCCGTCGGGCCGCAGGCGCGGAATCAGCGCCGGACGCGCCGACGGCCGTCCTCGCGGGTGCCGAGGGGCGTGCCGGCGGCGGCCCCGATCCGGGCCAGCGCCTCACGCTTGCGGCAGGGGTGCGCGCCCAGTTCCGTGTGACGCCGGACGATGGCCGGTTCGGTGCGCATCAGCCGCCAGCCGCGCCGCACCAGTACGGACAGGGACTTGCGGCCCTCGCGCACGTCGCGCAGCAGGCGGCGGCGGAAGGTGGTGGACGGCCGGCCCCGCAGGCACAGGGCGTCCGCGAGCAGCCCCAGCCGTGCGCAGCGCCCGGCGATGTCCGCGGCGAAGATGCCCTCGGCGACGAAGAGGCCGGCGCCGCCCAGTTCCACGGAGGTCCGGCCCGTCACGGAACTGCTCGCGATGTCGTACACGGGGACGGACGCGTGTCCGGTGGCGCACAGTGCGCGGACCACGGCGACGGCGGCGTCGGCGTCCCAGGACAGCGGGGCGTCCCAGTCGGTGGCGGAGCCGTCCGCGACGAGTGGGAGGGTCGGGTCGCCGCGCTCCTTGTAGAAGTCGTCCAGCCGCAGCACAGGGAGGCCGGCGCGGGCGGCTAGCGAGGACTTTCCCGATCCGGAGGGGCCGGTCAGCAGGATCACGCGGGCGGTGTCGTTCACGGGAAGCCATTCTCGCGCATTCGGCTGTCCGGGTGACCCCCCGGGCGGACGCGTGACCCGAACGGGTGCGGGGTACTACGCTGCGGGGTCGCCCGAGCACACCGAGCAGCGAACCACGAAGAGGTGCCTCATGGCCGCTCAGTCCCGCCACGCCCGACAGGCCCGCCACGCCCGCCCCCGCGACCCCCGGGTGCTGCGAGCCGGTCTCTCGCTCTCCGTCGCCGGTGCCGCGCTGCTGGCCGGGGCGGGCTCCGCGCAGGCCGCCGAGGTGGTGAGCACCGGCAGTCCGGTGGAGACACTCGGCTATGCCGTCGCCCCCGTCACCGATCTCAAGCTCTACCCGTTGGCCGGTACCGGGGTCGACCCGCTGGACAACGTGATCGGCACCCAGGTGGCGGACTTCCCGCCCGTCAGTACCGCCCCGCTGACCGACCCGGTGACCCAGGGCGGCACGCTCGGTTCGCTGCCGGTGACCGGCGAGGTGACCGGCCTGCTCCCGGGCGGTTGATCGTCCGCCCGTGCACGTCCGCCCCCGGGAGTGCCCGTTCCGGGGGCGGACGTGCGCGGTCAGGGGCGGCTGTCGCCGCCCGGTGCGGCGGAGGCGTCCAGGGTGCGGGTCAGTGCGGTGAGCCGGTTACGGAGATCGGCCATGTCGGGGACCGCCAGGCCGGTGGCCGCCCCGACCTGCCGCGGGACGTCGAGCGCCCGGGTGCGTAGTTCCCGGCCCGCGGAGGTGAGGTGGACGACGACCGAGCGCTCGTCCCGGGTACTGCGCTCCCGCTGCACCAGCTCGGCGGCCTCCAGGCGCTTGAGCAGCGGGGAGAGCGTCCCCGAGTCGAGGCGGAGCCGCTCCCCGAGCTTCTTGACGGGGATGTCACCCTCCTCCCAGAGGACCAGCATCACCAGGTACTGCGGGTAGGTGAGGCCCAGTTCACCGAGCAGTCCGCGGTACACGGAGCCGAAGGCCCGGGACGCGGCGTGCAGGGCGAAGCAGATCTGCAGGTCGAGCCGGAGGAGTTCCTGCTCGGTGGCCGGGACGCTGGGCGTGGTGGAGCTCTCCATGGAGGAAAGTGTACCTCTTGGTTGTGTGCAATTAAATTGTGTGATGCACTTCTGGCGTCGGTTCGCAGCCCGTGGACCGGAAGGACCGGAGAGGGATGGTTTCCATGGACGCGCTCTACACCGCCGTCGGTACCGCGAACGGACGCGAGGGGCGGGCGGTGAGCTCGGACAGCCGGATCGACCTCCCGCTGGCACCTCCGAAAGAGCTGGGCGGCAACGGTGAGGGCACCAACCCCGAGCAGCTCTTCGCGCTCGGCTACGCCGCCTGCTTCGCCAGCGCCCTGAGCATGGCCGGCCGGCAGGCGAAGGCCGACACCAAGGACGTCTCCGTGACCGCCGAGGTGGGCATCGGCAAGGACGGCACCGGCTTCGGCCTGGCGGTCGTCATCCGGGTGGAGCTGCCCGAGGAACTGGCCGGTGACACCGGCCGGGAGCTGGCCGAGAAGGCACACCAGCTCTGCCCGTACTCCAAGGCCACCCGCGGCAACATCGACGTCAGCCTCGTCGTCGAGTGACCGGCGCCCCGGCGGTACGACGGCCCCGCTCCCCGGACGGCGGGGGAGCGGGGCCGTCGGCCTTCCGCGGGGCGCGTCAGTAGGACGAACCCCCCGCGCCCAGGCTGCCCGTCGGGTGCCAGACCGTCTTGGTCTCCAGGAACGCCAGCATCCGGTCGAGCCCGGGGTCGGCCGACCAGTCCACCCGCCGCGGCCGCAGCACCCGCTTGAGGTTGTCGGCGGCGGCGACCTCCAACTCCCGGGCCGCGTCCGGGTCGGGGGCCCCCGCCAGGTCGATCGCGTTCACGTCGCTGTGCGCGGCGAGCGGCGGGCCGAGCTCGGTCGTCCTCCCGGACAGGATGTTGACCACCCCGCCGGGCAGGTCCGAGGTGGCCAGCACCTCCGCCAGCGACAGGGCGGGCAGCGGCGCGTCCTCGGCCGCCACCACGACGACCGTGTTGCCGGTGACGAGCACCGGGGCGATCACCGAGACCAGGCCGAGCAGCGCGGCCCGTCCCGCGTCCGCCCCCTTCTCCCCGGTGTCCGCCTGCGGTGCCAGTACCGCCACCACACCGGTGGGCTCGGGGGTCGAGAGGTTGAGGAAGGGGCCCGCGACGGGGTTGGCACCGCCCGCGACCTGGGTGACCTTGTCCGACCAGCCCGCGTACCAGACCCACCGGTCGATCGCCGCGTCCACCTGCTCGGCGGCGGCCGTCCGCGACAGCCCGGAACCGGCCGTCACCTCGGTGGCGAACTGCTCGCGGCGGTCCTCCAGCATCTCCGCGATCCGGTAGAGGATCTGCCCGCGGTTGTAGGCGGTGGCACCGGACCAGCCGCCGAACGCCTTGCGTGCCGCGGACACCGCGTCCCTGGCGTCCTTGCGCGAGGCCGATGGCACGTTGACCGGCCGCGCGCCGGTGGAGTCGGTCACCTCGTACACCCGCCCGCTCTCGGACCGGGGGAACTTGCCCCCGATGAAGAGTTTGTAGGTCTTCCACACGCTCAGCCGGGCCGGCCCCGCGGGCTGCCCGCCGGGTCCGGCGGCGGTCTGCTCGCGGACCTGCTTGCCGGCCCCGCCGTGCTTCCGCCCCGCCTGCGTGCCGGACTTCTTCGAGGACTCAGACACCGAGGTACGCCTCCAGACCGTGGCGGCCGCCCTCGCGGCCGAAGCCCGACTCCCGGTAGCCGCCGAACGGCGAGGTCGGGTCGAACTTGTTGAACGTGTTGGCCCACACCACGCCGGCCCTGAGCCGGTCCGCCATCGCGAGGATGCGCGAACCCTTCTCCGTCCAGACACCGGCGGACAGGCCGTAGGGCGAGTTGTTCGCCTTGGCCACCGCCTCCTGGGGGGTGCGGAAGGTCAGGACCGAGAGCACCGGGCCGAAGACCTCGTCCCGCGCGAGGGTGTGCGCCTGGCTGACGCCGGTGAACAGCGTCGGCGTGAACCAGTAGCCTGCGGACGGCAGCGCGCAGGCCGGGGACCAGCGCTCGGCGCCCTCCGCCTCGCCGAGGTCGGCGAGCGCGGTGATCCGGGCCAGCTGCTCGGCGGAGTTGATCGCGCCGATGTCGGTGTTCTTGTCCAGCGGGTCGCCCAGCCGCAGGGTGCCGATCCGCCGCTTGAGCGCGTCCAGCACCTCCTCGTGGACCGACTCCTGCACCAGCAGCCGCGACCCCGCGCAGCAGACCTGGCCGCCGTTGAAGAAGATGCCGTTGACGATCCCCTCCACGGCCTGGTCGACGGGGGCGTCGTCGAAGACGATGTTCGCTCCCTTGCCGCCGAGTTCCAGGGTGAGCCGCTTCTCCGTGCCGGCGACAGCCCGGGCGATCTCCTTGCCCACCGCGGTGGAGCCGGTGAAGGCGACCTTGTCGACGTCCGGGTGGGCGACCAGCGCCGCTCCGGTGGCGCCGGCACCGGTGACGATGTTGACGACGCCCTTCGGCAGTCCGGCCTGTCGGCAGATGTCCGCGAAGAACAGCGCCGACAGCGGAGTCGTCTCCGCCGGCTTGAGGACGACGGTGTTGCCGGCGGCCAGGGCGGGGGCGATCTTCCACGCCAGCATCAGCAGTGGGAAGTTCCACGGGACGACCTGGCCGGCCACGCCCAGCGGGCGCGGGTCCGGGCCGAGACCCGCGTGCGCCAGCTTGTCGGCCCAGCCGGCGTAGTAGAAGAAGTGCGCGGCCACCAGCGGCAGGTCGCTGTCCCGGGTCTCCCGGATCGGCTTGCCGTTGTCCAGCGTCTCCAGTACCGCCAGCTCGCGGGCGCGCTCCTGCACGATGCGGGCGATCCGGTACAGGTACTTGCCGCGCTCCGCGCCGGGCAGCGCGGACCAGTCCTCGAAGGCCCGGCGGGCCGCGGCCACCGCCGCGTCCACGTCCTCCGCCTCGGCCGCGGCGACCTCGGAGAGCACCTCCTCGCTGGACGGCGAGACGGTCTTGAAGACCCCGCCGTTCGCGGCCGGACGGAACTCGCCGTCGATGAACAGCCCGTACGAGGGCGCGATGTCGACGACCGCGCGGGACTCGGGGGCGGGTGCGTATGCGAAAGCCATCGTGTGCCTCAGTCCACCGTCACGTAGTCGGGACCGGAGTAGCGCCCGGTGCGCAGCTTCTGCCGCTGCATCAGCAGATCGTTGAGCAGGCTGGAGGCGCCGAAGCGGAACCAGCCGTTCGTCAGCCAGTCGTCGCCGAGCGTCTCGTTGACCATCACCAGGTACTTGATGGCGTCCTTGCTGGTCCGGATGCCGCCCGCGGGCTTCACCCCGACCTGGACCCCGGTGGCGGCGCGGAAGTCACGGACCGCCTCCATCATCAGCAGGGTGTTCGGCGGTGTCGCGTTGACGGCGACCTTGCCGGTGGAGGTCTTGATGAAGTCGGCTCCCGCGAGCATCGCCAGCCAGGAGGCCCTGCGGATGTTGTCGTAGGTGGCCAGCTCGCCGTTCTCGAAGATCACCTTCAACCGGGCGGAGTCGCCGCCGGGCCCGGCGCAGGCCTCCCGGACGGCGCGGATCTCCTCGAAGACCTGGAGGTAGCGGCCGGAGAGGAAGGCGCCGCGGTCGATCACCATGTCGATCTCATCGGCGCCGGCCGCCACCGCGTCCCGCGTGTCGGCGAGCTTGACCGGCAGCGCCGCGCGTCCCGCCGGGAAGGCCGTGGCCACCGAGGCGACCCGGACGCCGGAGCCGGCGAGCGCCTCCCGGGCGGTCGCGGCCATGTCCGGGTAGACGCAGATCGCGGCGACCGCCGGAGCCTCCCGGTCGCCGGGGTCGGGACGCATTCCCTTGGCGCACAGCGAGCGCACCTTGCCGGGGGTGTCGGCGCCCTCCAGCGTGGTCAGGTCGATCATTGAGATGGCCAGGTCGATGGCGTGCGCCTTGGCCGTGGTCTTGATCGAGCGGGTGCCCAGCATGCCGGCGCGGGCTTCGAGACCGACCGCGTCGACGCCGGGCAGGCCGTGCAGGAACCTGCGCAGCGAGGCATCGGACGCGGTGACGTCGGTCGGTGCGAGCGCCGCACCCGCGGCGCTGCCGCGTGCGGCGGGCTCCGGGGACACGGGGGACACGGGGGTGTCTGGGGACATGGTCACCAGGGGAGCATATCTACGCGCGTAGCGGCCTGTCATCCCCCGTGCTCCGGCAAACCCGCCCGCTCCGCACCTCCGGGCCCCGGGCGGCTCCCTCCGAGACGTCGGGCAGAATCGGTGGCATGAGCAGTGAGCCGAGCGAATCCAGCGAGCCGGGCGTGCCGAGTGGAGCGGACGGGGCCGGCGGCCCGGCGGGCTACGCCGACCGCACGTACCGTTCCGGGGCGGCGCTGGCCGGCGGCGCCCTGCTGCTGGCCCTGGCCGGCTGGCTGGGCGGGGACGCGCTGCTCCGCGGCGACGGACGTACCCCGCTCGTCGCCGCCGCGGCCCTGCTGTGCGCGGTGCCGCTGATCACCGCCTTCACCCTGCGCCCGGTGGTGTTCGCGGGCGAGCGGGGGCTACGGGCGCGCAACCCGTTCCGCACCCTGTCGCTGCCCTGGGGTGCGGTCGAGAGCTTCCGGGCGACCTTCTCCAGCGAGGTCGTCGCCGAGGGCCGCACGTACCAGCTCTGGGCGGTGCCCGTCTCGCTGCGGGAGCGGAAGAAGGCCACCCGCCACAACGAGCGCCTCGCCTCCGGCCGGGCACCGCGCGGCCTGCGCGCCATGGCCCAGGCGGAGCCCTCCGACGTGGAGCGGCAGGCGACCTCGGACCGGACGCTGAAGGAGCTGCGCGCGTGCGCGGAGCGGTGGTCGGACCACACCGGCCCTGTCGAGGTGCGCTGGGCCTGGGAGATCCTCGTGCCCGCCGTCCTCGGCGCGGCCGCCCTCGCGGTGCTGCTCCTCACCGGCTGACCCGGCGGCGGGCGCCCGGGGCCCCGGGCGCCCGCCGCCGGGTCAGCCGGTGAGCCCGGCAGAACCCGCCCGGCCCCGCCGGTACCGCTGAGGGCGCGGGCGGTACCGGCGGACCCGGGCGGGCCTCAGATGCCCGCCGCGGCGGCGAAGTCCTTCCGCAGCCGCTCCAGCACCTCGTCCGCCCGGCGCCGCGCGGCCGGCAGACCCGCGGCGTCCGCCACCGGGACGACGACCTCCAGGTAGCACTTCAGTTTCGGTTCGGTCCCGCTCGGGCGGACGATCACCCGCGCGTCCAGTTCACCGCCGAGCCGGTAGCGCAGTCCGTCGGTGGGGGGCAGCGAGGGCGAACCGTGCGAGAGGTCCTCGGCTCGAACCACCTGCAGCCCGGCCAGCCCGGACGGCGGCTGCGCCCGCAGCCGGGCCATCGCCGCGGTGATCAGCGACAGGTCCCGCACCCTTACGGACAACTGGCCGGTGGCGTGCAGCCCGTGCCGCACCGCCAGCTCGTCCAGCACGTCGGTCAGCGACCTCCCGGCCGCCTTCTGCACGGCGGCCAGCTCCGCGATCAGCAGTGCGGCGGTGACGCCGTCCTTGTCGCGCACCCCGCCCGGATCCACGCAGTAGCCCAGTGCCTCCTCGTAGCCGTAGGCCAGCTCCGGCACCCGGGCGATCCACTTGAAGCCGGTCAGCGTCTCCTCGTGGCGCAGGCCGGCCGCCGCCGCGATCCGGCCCAGCAGGCTGGAGGAGACGATCGACTCCGCGAACGTGCCGGAGGCGCCCCTGCCGACCAGGTGGGCGGCGAGCAGGGCGCCGACCTCGTCGCCGTGCAGCATCCGCCAGCCCGCCGGGGCGTCCGCGTCGGGCACCGCCACCGCGCACCGGTCGGCGTCCGGGTCGTTGGCGATCACCAGGTCGGGGGAGACGCGCCGGGCCGCGGCGTACGCCAGGTCCATCGCCCCGGGCTCCTCCGGGTTGGGAAAGGCGACGGTGGGGAAGTCCGGGTCCGGTGCGGCCTGCTCCGCGACCGCCACCGGCTCGGGGAAGCCGGCCCGGGTGAACGCCGCCGCGACCGTGTCGCCGCCGACCCCGTGCAGCGCGGTGTGCACCACCGTGACGTCGCGGGGGGAGGCGGCGTCGACCACCCCGACCGCCCGTGCCAGGTAGGCGTCGACGATCTCCTCGCCCAGCGCCGCCGGCCCGGCGTCCGGGCGCGGCACTCCGGTCAGCGGGCCGACCGCGGCGATCCGCGCGGCGATCTCGCGGTCGGCGGGCGGCACGATCTGCGTGCCCTCGCCCAGGTAGACCTTGTAGCCGTTGTCGCGCGGCGGGTTGTGGCTGGCGGTGACCATGACCCCGGCCGCGGCGCCCAGGTGCCGGACGGCGAAGGCGAGCACCGGGGTGGGCAGCGGACGCGGCAGCAGCACGGCGCGCAGCCCGGCGCCGGTCATCACCGCGGCGGTGTCGCGGGCGAAGTCCTCGCTGCGGTGCCGGGCGTCCCAGCCGATGACGACCGGTCCCTCCGGCACGCCGTCGGCCAGCAGGTGCGCGGCGAGCCCGGCCGCCGCCCGGATCACCACGGCGCGGTTCATCCGCATCGGCCCGGCGCCGAGTTCGCCCCGCAGCCCCGCGGTGCCGAACTCCAGCGTCCCGGCGAACCGGTCGCGCAGCTCGGCCAGGGCCGCCTCGGCGCCGGGGGACTCCGGCCGGCCGGCCTCGTCCAGCAGTGCGGCGAGTTCCTCCCGGGTGCCCGGGTCGGGGTCCTCGGCGAGCCAGGCGCGCGCCTGCCCGAGGAGGTGCGCGTCCGGCCCGTCCGCCGCGCCGCCGTGCGGTGTGCTCCTGCTGTCGTGCTGCTCCATCGCGTCCCTCGCCTCTCGCCAGTGGGTCCCCGTGAGCCGGCGCCCGGCCGGCAGCGGCGGCGCTCCGTCGGTTCCCGCCGGGCGCCGCGGTCGATCAGAGCCGGTCGAGCACCTGGGCCAGCAGGGTGCCCATCCGGGACGCGGAGTCACGGCCGGCCTGGAGCACCTCCTCGTGGTTGAGCGGCTCGCCCGTCATGCCCGCGGCCAGGTTGGTGACCAGGGAGATGCCGAGCACCTCGGCGCCGGCCTCGCGGGCGGCGATCGCCTCCAGCACGGTGGACATCCCGACCAGGTCGCCGCCCAGGGTGCGCAGCATGCCGATCTCGGCGGGCGTCTCGTAGTGCGGGCCGGGCAACTGGGCGTAGACGCCCTCCTCCAGGGAGGGGTCGACGCGGCGGCACAGGTTGCGCAGCCGCGGCGAGTACAGGTCCGTCAGGTCGACGAAGTTCGCCCCCGCGATCGGCGAGGTCGCCGTGAGGTTGAGGTGGTCGCTGATCAGGACCGGCTGGCCCGGACGCATGCCCGCGCGCAGTCCGCCGCACCCGTTGGTGAGCACGATGGTCTTGCAGCCCGCCGCCACGGCGGTGCGGACGCCGTGCGCGACCGCGGCCACGCCGTGGCCCTCGTAGTAGTGGGTGCGGCCCAGGAAGACCAGCGCCCGCTTCTCGCCGAGCCGGTACGAGCGGATTTTGCCGGCATGGCCGGCGACCGCGGGCGGCGGGAAGCCGGGCAGCTCGGTGACCGGGTACTCGTGCTCGGGTCGGCCGAGGGCCTCGGCGGCGGGGACCCAGCCCGAACCCATCACCAGGGCGACGTCGTGGCTCTCCGCGCCCGTCAGCTCGCGCAGCCGGGCGGCCGCGGCGTCGGCGGTGCCGTAGGGGTCAGTGGTGATATCGGAAGCGTTCACGCGATGAGGGTAACGGTTTCTCGGCTACGCGCGTAGACGTGCGGCACGCCCTCCCGTGCGGGAGACCTGCACGGGAGGGCCCCGCACGGCGGGACCGCGGGGTTCGGGCGCGCCGGTGCGAGGGAGGGGACCGCCGCTCAGCAGGGGCGCTTGCGCAGCTCCATCACGTAGTCGTGCGGGGCACCGCCGGACTCCGCCGCGTCCGCCAGCTCGCCCAGGTAGCGTGCGGAGGGCAGCCCGCCCTCGTAGCCGTTCAGCACGTACACCCAGGCGGCCTCCTCGCCGTCCAGGGTGTGGACCTTGATCCGCATCCGGCGGTAGATGTCGAGGCCGACCCCCTCCCAGCGGTCCATCGACTCCTCGTCCATCGGGGCGATGTCGTACAGCGCGACGAAGACCTCCGAGCGGGGTGCCTCGACGAGGGTGGC
Source organism: Streptomyces sp. TAA040 (assembly GCF_000424845.1). Taxonomy (NCBI): domain Bacteria; kingdom Bacillati; phylum Actinomycetota; class Actinomycetes; order Kitasatosporales; family Streptomycetaceae; genus Streptomyces; species Streptomyces sp. TAA040. The sequence continues at coordinate 171,324 of NZ_AUKR01000006.1, forward strand.
CAGAGCACCTTCCCAGCCCATGTGCTCACCACCGAACGTCAGCCGCCATCCGGTGATCCAACCGGTGCCGCGCAGCGGCGAGTGCGGTGCGCGGCGGGACATCAGCCGGGCGTCGAGGTTTCCGGCGTATGCGGCGTAGAGCGACATGGAGTAGAGACTACGGGAGCCGTCCACGGGATCGGGGAGCGCCGGGACGGCCGAACCGGCGACGTGCGGCGACTCACCGGGGGCGGCCGGGTGGCCGGGCGCGCGGTGCGGGACACTGGACGGGTGACTCGGATCGTGATTATCGGTGGCGGACCCGGCGGATACGAGGCGGCCCTGGTGGCCGCGCAACTCGGTGGTGAGGTGACGGTCGTCGACAGCGACGGACTGGGCGGCGCGTCGGTGCTCACCGACTGCGTGCCCTCCAAGACGCTGATCGCGACCGCGGAGGTGAAGACCAACTTCGACTCCTCCTACCGGGAACTGGGCATCACCGTCGGTGAGCAGGGCACGGAGAGCGGGATCGGCGTCGACCTCGGCAGGATCAACCGCCGGGTGAAGCGGCTCGCCCTCGCGCAGTCGCACGACATCACCGCCGCGGTCACCCGGGCGGGTGTCCGGGTGCTGCGCGGCCGCGGCCGCCTGGAGCCCGAGCAGGGCGCGGACGGCTCCCGCCTGGTCGTGGTCCGGACCGCGGACGGCGCCGAGGAGTCGCTCACCGCGGACGTGGTGCTGATCGCCACCGGCGGGCACCCCCGGGAGATCCCGGAGGCGCGGCCGGACGGCGAGCGAATCCTGAACTGGACCCAGGTCTACGAGTTGGACGAGCTGCCGGAGGACCTGATCGTGGTCGGCTCCGGCGTCACCGGCGCCGAGTTCGCCGGCGCCTACCTGGGTCTGGGCTCGCGGGTCACGCTGGTCTCCTCGCGTGAGCGGGTGCTGCCCGGCGAGGACCCGGACGCCGCTGCCGTGCTGGAGGACGTCTTCCGGCGCCGCGGCATGAACGTGGTCTCCCGGACCCGGGCGCAGGCGGCGGAGCGGGTCGGCGACCACGTGGAGGTCACCCTCTCCGACGGACGGGTGATCACCGGCTCGCACTGCCTGATGGCGGTCGGCGCGGTGCCGAACAGCGCGAGCATGGGCCTGGAGAAAGCCGGGGTGAAACTCACCGGATCGGGTCACATCTGGACGGACAAGGTCTCCCGGACCACCGCACCCTCGGTGTACGCCGCGGGTGACTGCACCGGGATCTTCGCGCTCGCCTCGGTGGCCGCCATGCAGGGCCGGATCGCGATGTACCACTACCTCGGCGAGACGGTGCAGCCGCTGGACCTCAAGACCGTCTCGGCGAACATCTTCACCGACCCGGAGATCGCCACGGTGGGCTACTCACAGGCCGACGTGGACGAGGGTCGGATCGACGCCCGCGCGGTGAAGCTCCCGCTGCTGCGCAATCCGCGCGCCAAGATGCAGGGGATCAGGGACGGCTTCGTCAAGCTCTTCTGCCGCCCGGGGACGGGCATCGTGGTCGGCGGGGTGGTGGTCGCCCCGCGGGCCAGCGAGCTGATCCACCCGATCGCGATCGCCGTCGACAACAATTTGACGGTGGAGCAGATCGCCAACACCTTCACCGTCTACCCGTCGCTCTCCGGATCGATCGCCGAGGTGGCGCGGCAGTTGCACACCCGCAAGACCGCGGAGGGCTGAACGGCCCCCGGCGGGGCGGTTGTCCGGCCGGGCGGCGGCCCCGCCGGACCTCGCAGGCGGCCGGCCGCTCCCGGAGCGGTTCGCACGCACATACCACGTGGGTGACGTGCGTGTGAACAACTTCGAATAACCCCCGCATAGTGCTGAAAGCAGACGGTCATTGGCATTACTGTCAGTTCCGTGTTCGCTGCAGAACGTCGCCAACTGATCCTTGAAATGGTGCGCGCCAACGGGGCCGTGTCGCTCCGTGAGCTCGCCCGCGTCGTCCAGACCTCCGAAGTGACCGTACGCCGCGACGTGCGCGCTCTGGAGTCAGAGGGACTCCTCGACCGCCGGCACGGAGGTGCCGTGCTGCCCGGGGGGTTCACCCGGGAATCCGGGTTCCCGCACAAGTCCCACCTGGCCACCGCGGAGAAGACGGCCATCGCCGACCTCGCCGCGGGCCTGGTCCAGGAGGGCGAGGCGGTGGTGGTCGGTGCCGGCACCACCACCCAGGAGCTGGCCCGCCGGCTCGCCCGCATCCCCGGGCTCACCGTCGTCACCAACTCGCTGCTGGTCGCCCAGGCGCTGGCGCACGCCAACCGGGTGGAGGTGGTGATGACCGGTGGCACCCTGCGCGGTTCCAACTACGCGCTGGTGGGCAGCGGTGCCGAGCAGTCCCTCCAGGGCCTGCGGGTGTCGCGGGCGTTCCTCTCCGGCAGCGGGCTGACCGCCGAACGTGGCCTGTCCACCTCCAACATGCTGGCTGCGAGCGTGGACCGGGCGCTGGTGCAGGCCGCGTCGGAGGTGGTGGTGCTCGCCGACCACACCAAGCTGGGCACCGACACCATGTTCCAGACGGTGCCCACCGAGATCATCACCCGTCTGGTGACGGACGAGCCACTGGTGCCCGACGAGCGCGCGTCGTCCGAGCTCCAGGCCCTCGCCGACCAGGGGGTGCAGATCACCGTCGCGGGCAGCGGGGCGGCGCCGGAGGCGCCGATCGCCGGAACCGCCCGGCACGAGCTGCCGCTCCCCTCCCAGCGCCGGAACCACGCCCCCGGTGGCGGGCCGCCGCAGCAACTGCGGGCCGCCGGGACGCCGGTGGCGGACCTGGCGCCGCGGCGCCGGGGCTGACCGGCCGTCCCGTCCGGTCCCGGAACGGGCGACGGCCCCGGACCCTTCGCACCGTGCGGTCGGGGTCCGGGGCCGTCGCCCGTTCCGGCGGGTCAGTCCTTGATCTCGCAGATCACCGAGCCCGAGGAGAGCGAGCCGCCCACCTCGATGGTGAGCCCCTTGACCGTGCCGGCCCGGTGCGCGTTGAGTGGCTGCTCCATCTTCATCGCCTCCAGGACGACGATCAGCTCGCCCTCGGCGACCTGCTGCCCCTCCTCCACCGCGACCTTGACCACGGTGCCCTGCATCGGGGAGGCCAGCGCGTCGCCGGAGGCCGCCGAGGCGGACTTGCGGGAGTTCTTGCGCCGGGCCGGCTTGGCTCCGCCGGCGACCGCCGCGCGGGCCAGCGGCATGCCCAGCGAGGCGGGCAGCGACACCTCCAGCCGCTTGCCGCCGACCTCGACGACGACCGTCTCCCGGCTGCCGCCCTCCTCGTCCTCGTCCGTCCCGGCCCCGGCGAAGGGGGGAATCTCGTTGGCGAACTCGGTCTCGATCCACCGGGTGTGGACGGTGAACGGCTCACCCTCGCGGCCGTGCACCTCCGGTGCGTACGCCGGGTCGGAGACCACTGTGCGGTGGAACGGGATCGCAGTCGCCATGCCCTCGACCCGGAACTCGGCCAGCGCGCGCCCCGCGCGCTGGAGCGCCTGCTTGCGGGTGGCGCCGGTGACGATCAGCTTGGCCAGCAGCGAGTCCCAGGCCGGGCCGATGACCGAGCCGGCCTCGACCCCGGCGTCCAGCCGGACGCCCGGGCCCGCCGGGGCCGCGAAGGCGGTGACGGTGCCGGGCGCGGGCAGGAAGTTGCGGCCCGGGTCCTCGCCGTTGATCCGGAACTCGATGGAGTGGCCGCGCAGCTGCGGGTCGTCGTAGCCCAGCTCCTCGCCGTCGGCGATCCGGAACATCTCCCGGACCAGGTCGATTCCGGAGATCTCCTCGGTGACCGGGTGCTCCACCTGGAGGCGGGTGTTGACCTCCAGGAAGGAGATCGTGCCGTCCTGGCCGACGAGGAACTCGCAGGTTCCCGCACCGACGTAGCCGGCCTCCTTCAGGATGGCCTTGGACGCGCGGTACAGCTCGGTGTTCTGCTCCGGCGTCAGGAACGGCGCCGGAGCCTCCTCGACGAGCTTCTGGTGCCGTCGCTGGAGCGAGCAGTCCCGGCTGGAGACGACGACCACGTTGCCGTGGGTGTCGGCCAGGCACTGGGTCTCCACGTGCCGCGGGCGGTCCAGATAGCGCTCGACGAAGCACTCGCCGCGGCCGAAGGCGGCGACCGCCTCGCGCACCGCGGAGTCGTACAGCTCCGGGACCTCCTCCAGGGTGCGGGCGACCTTCAGGCCGCGCCCGCCGCCGCCGAAGGCGGCCTTGATCGCGATCGGCAGGCCGTGCTTCTCGGCGAACGCGACCACCTCGTCCGCCCCGGACACCGGGTCCTTGGTCCCCGCGACCAGGGGCGCACCGGCGCGCTGGGCGATGTGCCGGGCGGCGACCTTGTCGCCGAGGTCGCGGATGGCCTGCGGCGGCGGCCCGATCCACGTCAGCCCGGCGTCCATGACGGCCTGGGCGAACTCGGCGTTCTCGGAGAGAAAGCCGTAACCCGGGTGGATCGCGTCCGCACCGGAGTCGGCGGCGGCCTTCAGGACCTTGGCCACGTCCAGGTAGCTCGCGGCCGGCGTCTCACCACCCAGTGCGAATGCCTCGTCGGCTGCCCGGACGTGCAGTGCGTCCCGGTCCGGCTCGGCGTAGACGGCAACGCTCGCGATGCCCGCGTCCCGGCAGGCCCGGGCTACGCGGACGGCGATTTCGCCGCGGTTGGCGATGAGCACCTTGCGCACGATGACTCCCTCCTCGAAACAAGCTGAGTTTAGGTACCGGCCACACCCCGCGCCGAGCCGTTCTGAGGGGTGAGCTTGCCCACACGCACTGTAGCGGGGCGTGCCCGGTGCCCCTCGATTCCCTGTTCTCCCACGGTACGCCGGGTTCTGCGGGGCGAAACGGGGTGTCCTGGTGTGGTCGGGGTCTCCCGCTCGCCGGCCGCGTGCGCCGCCGGGTTCTTTGTGGGATTCCCACCAGGAGTGGCGCGATTCTTTGCGGGCGGCCGATTTCGGTGGACGGCCGGTGAAGGGGCTCCCGGCACGGGCGCGGCCCGGGGAGCGGCCCGTCGGGAACGCACGGCTCCGGCGGGCGCCCCCGACGGGCGCGGGCCGGCACCCCGCCACCGCACCGGCGGGGCGGTAGCGGCTGCGGTCAGTCCGTCCACAGGTCGGCGACGGAGACGCCGAGTTCGCCCAGCAGGCGGCGCAGCAGCGGCAGCGACAACCCGATCACGTTGCCGTGGTCCCCGTCGACGCCGTCCACGAAGGGCGCCGAACGGCCGTCCAGGGTGAAGGCGCCCGCCACGTGCAGCGGCTCACCGGATGCGACGTAGGCGGCGACCTCCGCGTCGGTGGGCGTGCCGAAGCGGACGGTGGTGGAGGCGGTGGCGCCGACCTGGCGCCCGTCCGCGGTGTCCACCAGGCAGTGGCCGGTGCGCAGCACGCCGGAGCGGCCGCGCATCCGCTTCCACCGGGACACCGCGTCCTCGGCGTCAGCGGGCTTGCCCAGCGCCTCCCCGTCCATGTCCAGCACCGAGTCGCACCCGACCACGAGGGCACCGGCCGCTTCCGGGCGGGAGGCGACCGCGGCGGCCTTCGCGCGGGCCAGCACCAGGGCGAGTTCGCCGGGGGTGGGGGCACTGAGCGCGTCCTCGTCCACTCCGCTGACGATCACCTCCGGAGCCATGCCCGCCTGCCGCAGCAGGCCGAGCCTGGCGGGGGAGCGGGAGGCGAGCACCAGACGGCGTGCGGGGGCGTGTCGCTCGGTCATCGGGCCATCGTAGGCCGGGCTCTGCGACCCCGGGCACCCGCCGTGGACGAGGCTCCACGGCGCAGGGCCGTGGGGCCGGGGGCGCGGAACGGGGCGCATGCCCCGCCGACGGGGCATGCGTCGGCGCTCACTTCCCGGCGATCACCAGGGTGAGCAGGAAGACCGCGACCGCCAGGACCCAGCCCGCCTGCCGCAAGTGTGACTGCGCGGCGCGGAGCCACTCGGGCGGACGGTCGTCGGGGTCGGACCACAGCATGGACCCAGCGTGCGGCCGAACCCTCCGGTCGCGCCTGAGTACCTGTACTCAGGCGCGACCGGAGGGAGGTGCCGCGCCCCGCCCCCGCCCCCGGCCCGCTCCCGCGACCCGTCCGCCCGGCACGCGGCGCCAACCGGGCTGCCGGGACGGGGCGGGGCCGGGTCAGACAGGCCAGAAGGTGGTGCGCCAGGCCTTCGGTCCCGGGTGCGGCAGCCGTTGCGGCACCAGCCGGGCCGGGTCGGACCACTCGGAGACGCCCCCCGGTCCGGCCGCGGTGTGCGCGGCGGCCGCGGCGGCCCTCGCCTGCACCACCGCCAGTGCCGCGGCCAGCTCCTCGGGCGTCGGGTTGCCCCGCACCACCTTGATCATGTCGAACCTCCGGTTGCCGGGCGGACTGGTCAGAGCGGGATGTTGCCGTGCTTCTTCGGCGGGAGCTGCTCCCGCTTGGAGCGCAGGGTGCGCAGGCCGCGGACGATGTGCCGCCGCGTCTCGGAGGGCATCACCACCGCGTCCACGTACCCGCGCTCGGCCGCCGCGTAGGGGTTGAGCAGCGCGTCCTCGTACTCGCCGGTCAACCGGGCCCGCAGCTCCTCCCGCTCCTCCGGGTCCGCGACCCCCGCCAGCGCCCGGCGGTGCAGGATGTTGACCGCGCCCTGCGCGCCCATCACCGCGATCTGCGCCGTCGGCCAGGCGAAGTTGAGGTCGGCACCCAGGTGCTTGGAGCCCATCACGTCGTAGGCGCCGCCGAAGGCCTTGCGGGTGATCACCGTGATCAGCGGCACCGTCGCCTCCGCGTAGGCGTAGATCAGCTTCGCGCCGCGCCGGATGATGCCCTGGAACTCCTGCTCGGTGCCCGGGAGGAAGCCGGGGACGTCGACGAAGGTCAGCACCGGGACGTTGAAGGCGTCGCAGGTCCGCACGAAGCGGGCGGCCTTCTCGCTCGCGTCGATGTCCAGGCAGCCGGCGAACTGCATCGGCTGGTTGGCCACCACACCGACCGACTGCCCCTCCACCCGGCCGAACCCGGTCAGGACGTTGGGTGCGAACAGGGCCTGCGTCTCCAGAAACTCGCCGTCGTCCAAGACGTGTTCGACGACCGCGTGCATGTCGTACGGCTGGTTCGCCGAGTCCGGGATCAGGACGTCCAGCTCGCGGTCGCGGTCCGAGGTCTCCAGGTCCGCCTCCTCGGGGAAGAGCGGCGCCTCGGAGAGGTTGTTCGACGGGAGGTAGGACAGCAGGGCCTTGACGTACTCGACGGCGTCTTTCTCGTCCCCCGCCATGTGGTGGGCGACGCCGGAGGTGGAGTTGTGGGTGCGGGCGCCGCCCAGCTCCTCGAAGCCCACGTCCTCGCCCGTCACCGTCTTGATCACGTCGGGACCGGTGATGAACATGTGCGAGGTCTTGTCCACCATCACGGTGAAGTCGGTGATCGCCGGGGAGTAGACCGCGCCGCCCGCGCACGGTCCCATGACCAGTGAGATCTGCGGCACCACACCGGAGGCGTGCACGTTGCGCCGGAAGATCTCGGCGAACAGCCCGAGCGCGACCACACCCTCCTGGATGCGGGCGCCGCCGCCGTCGTTGATGCCGATCACCGGGCAGCCCGTCTTCAGCGCGAAGTCCATCACCTTGACGATCTTCTCGCCGTAGACCTCGCCCAGCGAACCGCCGAAGATGGTGAAGTCCTGCGAGTACACGCAGACCGGACGTCCGTCGACCGTCCCGTAGCCGGTCACCACGCCGTCACCGTACGGGCGGTTGCTCTCCAGCCCGAACGCGGTCGACCGGTGCCGGGCGAACTCGTCCAGCTCGGTGAAGGAGCCCTCGTCGAGCAGCAGTTCCACCCGCTCTCTGGCGGTCAGCTTGCCCTTCGCGTGCTGCTTCCCGACCGCCCGGGCGGAACCCGCGTGGACGGCCTCGGTGGTGCGCTGCCGGAAGTCGTCGATCTTGCCGGCGGTGGTGTGGATGTCGGGCTTTTCCTGCTCGGACACGGGGAGCGGCTCCTACTCGTCCTCAGGCGTCCGGCTGCCCGGGGCCCGCGGGGGCGGGTCCGGGGGGCCGGGCACGCCACTGCGCTGCGTTCTCGGACCTTCCCGGCCGGCCACGCGACGACGGACCTCCGGCGGGCCCCGGTCGCGCGGGGCGTCGCGAACGGGCGGGCGGGAGGGCCGGCAGGGGCGGGACCTACCGACTCGTAGCGTATCGGCGCGCGTACGGATCGGTGGTGCGGCGTTGGCCACACCCGCGCCCCCGGTGCGGGCCCGCCGGCGCCCGCACCGGGGGCGCGGCGCGCAGGTCAGCGGACCCGGCCCGCGCTCGCGCGGACCGGTCGGCCCCCTAACCTGGGTGCATGACGTCCGACGAGGCTCCTGACGGTCCGCGGTCCGAGGGCGCGGGCGGCCGCTGGTCCGACCTGGACCGCCCGCCGCTCAACGCGCACGCACTGCGCCGGGCGCTGGTGCGTCCGGACGCCCTGTGGTCCTCGCTGGAGGTGGTCGCCGAGACCGGTTCCACCAACTCCGACCTGGTCGCCCGGCTGCGCGGCGCACCGGTCGCCGAGGGTACCGTGCTCGTCGCGGAACGTCAGAGCACCGGCCGGGGCAGACTGGACCGTGCCTGGTCGGCCCCCTCGCGCAGCGGACTCTTCCTCTCCTTCGTGCTCCGCCCCGGCCCGGACGTCCCGGTGGCCCGGTGGGGCTGGCTCCCGCTGCTCGTGGGGGTGGCCACTGCCACCGCCCTGGCCCGGACGGCCGGTGTGGACACCGGGCTGAAGTGGCCGAACGACCTCCTGGCCGAGGTGGCGGGCGAGGAGCGCAAGATCGGCGGCATCCTCGCCGAACTGACCGGGGACCCCGAGGACGGCGCCGTCGTCGTGGGGATCGGCCTGAACATCTCGCTGCGCGCGGACGAGCTCCCGGTGCCCGGCGCGGGCTCGCTGCTGCTGGCGGGGGCCGCCGGCACCGATCGGGACCCGCTGCTGCGCGCGGTGCTCCGCGCGGTGGCCGACTGGTACGGCAGGTGGCGGGACGCCGGGGGCGACGCCGGGGCCTGCGGGCTCCAGGAGACGTACGCCGCGGGCTGCGCCACGCTCGGCCGCTCGGTGCGCGCCGAGCTGCCCGGCGGGGAGGGCCTCGAAGGCGAGGCGGTCGCGGTCGACGGAGACGGACGGCTGGTGCTCGCCACCGCGGACGGGGTCCAGCAGCCCGTCGCGGCCGGTGACGTGGTCCATCTGCGGCCCTCGCCCGCCGGCTGAACGCCGATGCGGCTCCCGTCGTACGTCCCCGCGGGTCCGGCAGGTCCGGGCGGTCCGGACCCGCGGGGCGGATCCGGACTCCGGGCAGCGGGCGTGCCGGGATGCGGGTGACCGTACGAAGGGTGAGGGTCGGGCGTCGGGTTGACGCCCCGCGGCCCGCGCCCGGCCCGGCGGGGTGCCCGCGCGGGGAGTCCGCCGGGTGTCGCCGGGGAAGTGAGCTACGGCACATCTGCCGTATGGTGGGGGCCGTGGCGTGCGCGGCAGGCGCGGTGGAAGTGATCGGAAGGGCAGTGCGCAGGGATCTGGCAAGGGGCGGGACGTGACCGCGAACGATCCGGAGGAACCGCCGCGCGAGGACGCCGAGGGCGCCGAGGACGATCCGATGGCGCTCAAGGTCGAGCAGCTCATCCTCGGCTCCGAACGCAAGTACACCCCGTTTCAGGCGGCCCGTCAGGCCGGTGTCCCGATGGAGCTGGCCTCCCGCTTCTGGCGCGCCATGGGCTTCGCCGACATCGGCCAGGCCAAGGCGCTCACCGAGTCGGACGTACTGGCCCTGCGGCGGCTGGCCGGGCTGGTCGAGGCCGGCCTGCTGGACGAGGCGACCTCCATTCAGGTGGCCCGCTCCACCGGGCAGACCACCGCGCGGCTCGCCGAGTGGCAGATCGACTCCTTCCTCGCCGGACTGACCGTCTCCCCGGAGCCCGGCATGAGCCGGATGGAGGTCACCTACCCGTTGGTGGAGCTGCTGCTGCCGGAGCTCCAGGAGTTCCTGGTGTACGTCTGGCGCCGGCAGTTGGCCGCGGCCACCGGCCGCGTGGTGCAGGCGCAGGACGACGAGGAGATGGTCGACCGCAGACTCGCGGTCGGCTTCGCCGACCTGGTGGGGTTCACCCGGCTCACCCGGCGGCTGGAGGAGGACGAACTCGGCGAACTCGTCGAGGCGTTCGAGACGACGGCGGCCGATCTGGTGGTCGCCAACGGCGGCCGGCTGGTCAAGACCCTGGGTGACGAGGTGCTCTACGTGGCCGACGACGCCGGTACCGCCTGCGAGATCGGGCTGCGGCTGATCGAGACCCTCTCCAACGACCAGACGATGCCGGAGCTGCGGGTGGGGCTCGCGTTCGGCACCGTCACCACCAGGATGGGCGACGTCTTCGGCAACACGGTCAACCTCTCCAGCAGGCTCACCTCGATAGCGCCGAAGGACCAGGTCCTGGTCGACAGTTCGGTGCGGGACGAGCTGATCGCGATGGGTGACGCGCCGGAGTCGGAGAAGGACTCGCAGAACTCCGGCGACACCGACAGCGCCTACCGGTTCGCCCTGCGCCCCCTGCACCAGCGGCCGGTGCGCGGCCTGGGGGTCGTCGAGCCCTGGCTCCTGGACCGCCGGCTCTGAGGCGCGGCCCCGGCCCTCCCGCCGCCTGCCTCCCCGCGGGTCCTCTTCGGGTTCCGCGGGTTCCGGGCGCGCACTACAGTGTGAGCGATCGTTAACCCGGGAGGTCGCGATGGTGCGTTACGGCGAGTGGGTCGAGGTCCGCACGGACCCCGAGACGCGGGTGGCCGAGCTGGTGCTCGACCGTCCGAAGGCGATGAACGCGGTCTCCACCGCGATGGCCGAGGGCATCGCCCGGGCCTGTGCGGAGCTGGCGCAGGACGCCTCGGTCCGCGCGGTGGTGCTGACGTCCACCCACGAACGGGCCTTCTGCGTCGGCGCCGACCTGAAGGAGCGCAACACCTTCGGCGACGCCGAGCTGAGCCGGCAGCGACCGAGGGCCAGGGCCGCGTACGGCGGTGTACTCGGGCTGCCGATGCCCACCATCGCGGCGGTGCACGGGTTCGCGCTCGGCGGCGGTTTCGAGCTCGCCCTCTCCTGCGACGTGATCGTCGCCGACCGCACCGCGGTACTGGGACTGCCGGAGGTCTCGGTCGGCGTGATCCCCGGGGGCGGCGGGACCCAGTTGCTGCCGCGGAGGGTCGGAGCCGCCCGGGCCGCCGAGCTGATCTTCACCGCACGGCGTGTCCCGGCCGAGGAGGCCCGGGAGCTCGGCCTGGTCGACGTGCTCACCGATGCGGGCGCGGACACCTCCGAGGCGCTGGAGCTGGCCCGCCGGATGGCGGCCCACTCCCCGGTCGGCCTGCGCGCCGCGAAGCGGGCGCTGCGCACCGGTTGGGGAACGGACCTCGCCGCCGGGCTGGAGATCGAGGACGCGGCCTGGCGTTCCGTCGCCTTCTCCGGCGACCGGGCGGAGGGGGTGGCCGCGTTCAACGAGAAGCGCCCCCCGCAGTGGCCGGGGGAGTAGGGAGAGCAGGGCGAGTCGGCCCGTGGAGGCGCGGACGGCCGTTCCCACGGCGTGCGCCGTCGTGGACGACGCCCCCGGAGGGCGCATCCGGTTCGCCGAGCGCCCTCGGCGCACGCGACAGCGCAGAGTGCGACAAAGGCTCATAACCTGGTTCGCATGGCAGACGACGCGCGGTTGCAGGCGGTGGTGGGACTGGCCCAGGCGATGGCCGCCGCCTCCGGCACCCGGGAAGTGGTCCGAGCGGCGGCCGAGCGGGCGCGAGCAGCCGTCGGGGGCGACTTCGCGGCCGTCTCGGTGTGGGAGCGGGACCGCGGTCGGCTGCGCGTGCTCGTCAACGACGGCCGGCTCGCCCCGGGCGAGGAGGCCGAGCCGCCGGACGAGTCCTACCCGGTGCACGACTTCCCGGAGATCACCGAGTTCCTGCACGAGCGCTGGGCCGGCGGCGGGGGAGTCCCGCGGGCGTGGACCGAGAGCGCGGAGGGGCGGTCGGCCGGGGCGGCGGCCTACTGCCACCAGCGCATGGCGGCGCTGCGCCGGCGGGGCCGGGGGAGCTGCGTGGTCGCGCCGGTCGTGCTGCACGGCCGCGCCTGGGGCGAGTTGTACCTGGCCCGGGACGCCGGCAGGGCCGCTTTCGGTCCGGCGGACGCGCAGTTCGCGACGGTGCTGGCCGCGGTGCTCGCCTCCGGGGTGGCGCAGACCGAGCGGCTGGAGGAGGTCCGCCGACTGGCGTTCACCGATCCGCTCACCGGTCTCGGCAACCGGCGGGCGGTGGACATGCGCCTCGACGAGGCGCTGGAGGCGCACCGGGCCGACGGCAGCGTGGTCAGCCTGCTGGTGTGCGACGTGAACGGCTTGAAGAAGGTCAACGACGTGCACGGCCACGCCGCGGGCGACCGGCTGCTGGAGCGTTTCGGCTCGCTGCTCTCCCGGTGCGGCGCGATACTGCCCGGCGCCCTCGCCGCCCGCCTGGGCGGGGACGAGTTCTGCCTGCTGGCGGTCGGCCCTGGCGCGGACGAGGCGGTCCGGGTCGCCGAGGACCTGTGCGCCCGGGCCGCCGAACTCGGCGACGGGGTCGCCTGCGGGGTCGCGTCCACCGGTGACCCGATCGGCCCGGTCCGCTCCGCCCGTCGGCTGCTCCGGCTCGCCGACGCCGCCCAGTACCGCGCGAAGGCGGCGGGGGCGGTGAAGCCGGTGGTGGCCGGCCGGGAGATCGTGCACCTCGCGGACGAGACCCCGCCGCCGACGGGAGACCGCCGGATCTTCCGGGGCCGCTGACGCGCTGCCGCCCGCGCCGCTCGGAGGCAAGAGGCGGGGCACCGTCCCCCTCGTGACAGATCACGATTCAGTGCCTAGGGTTCGTGAATATGGATATGCAGAGCTTGGTCGTGGTGGGCCCCTCCGGTGTGACCGCTGAGAGCCGAAGCTCGAAATGAGAGTGTGGACCCCAACCTGGTAGTGCACTTGCTAGCGTGAATCCCTAGATGAGAGCGATGGGGTCGCATCGGGAGGTGCTCACGTGTCGCCACGGCGATTAGCGCTGGTCACGGCTCCGGGGACGGGTGAGGCGTTCGAGTCGTGGGTGGACCGGATGGCCCGCGTGAACCGGTGCCCGCCGGCCGAGGTCGCGACCATGATGGGGCTTGGCCTGCGGGGGGCTTCCGCGGATGTGCGGCCTCCCTTGTTCGGGGTGCGGTCCGACGAGGTGGTCCGGCGGACGGTGTTCGCGGCGACGGGTGTGTCCGATGAGCGGGTGGACGCGATGCATCTGTCCGTCTTCGAGGGGGGTCCGTTGAGTGTGTCGGCGGTGCTCGAGGCGGGACGGGCGCGGCGGCCGTCTGCGGGGCAGGAGTGGGCGGCGGTGCATGGAAGCCGGGCATGTCCGTGCTGTCTGCTGGTGTCGGGTGGGGTGTGGCAGCTGTGGTGGAAGCTGTCGTGTGCGTCGGTGTGCCCCGAGCACCGAGTGGCGCTGCTGGATCGTTGTCCTTCGTGCGGCTGGGTGCTGCGGTGGGGTGGGGAGCGGCCTCGGGTCGTGCCGGCGCAGTGGGTCAGGCCGCCGACCTGCTGTGCGAACTCCGTTCGCGGGAGGCCGTGCTCGCAGTGGCTGCCCGCAGTTCGTGTGAGCCGGGCGGATGGCGGGACGGTCGAGGCGCAACGGCGGTGGCTGGACGTCGCGTACGGGCGGGTGCGCCCGGGGCTGGGGGCGTGGAGGTGGCGGCGGGTGAGTGGTTCGCGGCGTTTCGCGCGTGTGTGATCTTGTTGCGGCTGGGGCTGCCGAGGGTTCTGGGGCGTCTGCCGGATGTGCCTGCCTGGTGTGCCCGGGTTCTGTTGGAGGAGCGCGGCGAGCGCGGGGCGCATGGTGGCCGGTTCGGGTGGGGTCCAGCATCGGCCGGCGCGGCGGCGGCGTTTCTCACGGTGGTGACGCCCCTGCTGGCGGCGGAGGACGTGCGGGAGTTGTCGCGGCGGCTTGCCCGGCATGCGGCCCGGGTGGAACTCTCCGACGAGGCGATGGCCGAGGTCGGCGCGGCGGCACATCGACGAGCTGGCCGCGAAGCCGGACCCCGTCTACGGCGTCTCCACCGGCTTCGGCGCGCTCGCGGTGCGGCACATCAGCCCCGACCTGCGGGCCCGGCTGCAGCGCAACATCGTCCGCTCGCACACCGCGGGCATGGGGCCGCACGTTGAGCGCGAGGTGGTGCGCGCGCTCATGTTCCTGCGCCTGAAGACGGTCGCCTCGGGCCGCACCGGCGTCCGGACCGAGGTGCTCCGCACCATGGCCGAGGTGCTCAACGCGGGCATCACCCCGGTGGTCCACGAGTACGGCTCCCTGGGCTGCTCCGGCGACCTCGCGCCGCTCTCGCACTGCGCCCTCGCTCTGATGGGCGAGGGCGACGCCGAGGGCCCGGACGGCGTCGTCCGCCCGGCCGGTGAACTGCTCGCCGCGCACGGCATCGCCCCGGTCGCGCTGCGGGAGAAGGAAGGACTGGCCCTCCTCAACGGCACCGACGGCATGCTCGGCATGCTGGTCCTGGCCGGGGCCGACCTGGCCCGACTCCTCACCTCGGCCGACATCACCGCGGCACTGTCCCTGGAGGCGCTGCTGGGCACCGAGCGGGTGCTCGCGCCCGAGCTTCAGGCCGTCCGACCGCATCCGGGGCAGGCCGCCAGTGCCGCCAACATGCTCAGGGTGCTCGAAGGCTCCGGGCTGACCGGCCACCACAGCAACGACGCGCCGCGGGTCCAGGACGCCTACTCGGTGCGCTGCGCCCCGCAGGTGGCCGGAGCCGGCCGGGACACCCGCGCCCACGCCATGCTGGTCGCCGGGCGCGAACTCGCCGCCTCGGTGGACAACCCGGTGGTGCTGCCCGACGGCCGGGTGGAGTCCAACGGCAACTTCCACGGCGCCCCCGTCGCCTACGTGCTGGACTTCCTCGCCATCGCGGCCGCGGACCTCGCCTCCATCGCCGAGCGCCGTACCGACCGGCTGCTGGACAGGAACCGCTCGCACGGGCTACCGCCGTTCCTGGCCGACGATCCGGGGGTGGACTCGGGCCTGATGATCGCGCAGTACACCCAGGCCGCGCTGGTCGCCGAGCTGAAACGGCTGGCCGCACCGGCCTCCGTCGACTCCATCCCGTCCTCGGCGATGCAGGAGGACCACGTCTCGATGGGCTGGTCGGCGGCCCGCAAGCTCCGCACCCCGGTGGCCAACCTGAGCCGGGTGATCGCCGTGGAGCTGTTCGCCGCGTCCCGCGCGCTGGAACTGCGGGCCCGGCCCGGCTCGCAACCGGCCGCCGCCTCGCGTGCCGTGCTCGCCGCCGTCCGGGAGGCCGGGGTCGGCGGTGCGGGCGAGGACCGGTTCCTGGCCCCCGACCTGGCCGCCGCCGGGTCGGCCACCAGCCCGCTGAGCTGACGCCCTCCCCCGTTACCTTTTCTGTGGCCCCGCAATGGGGCGCCTGGCCCCCGGGAGGGGCGGTGTCCGGGGCCCGTCGGTGCGTCCGCGACCGCCGCCCGCTCCGGTGGCCGGGTCAGACGTCGACGGGGCGGGGGCGGCGGGTGGAGTGGGCCACCAGTCCGGCGCCCACCGCGAGGAAGGCCACTCCGCCCGCGAGGTAGGGCGTGGTGTCGAAGCCGCCGGTGTCGGCGAGCCGGGTGCCGGTGCGGGCGGCTTCCGCGCGGGCGGCGGCGGGCGGCGGGGCCGCCACTGCCTCGTCCTCGCCGGTGGCGTTGGCGGACGGCACGAACCACAACGCGCAGAGCAGTCCTCCCGCGACAGCGGAGGTCACCAGCGGGCGGCGGTGTGCGGCCACGGGGGCCCCTTTCCTGGTTTCCCGGTTTCCCGGTTTCCCGGTTCGGCGGTTTCCTGGGTTCTGCGGATCGCGTACGGGTCGCTGCGGAATCCGCGGGCTCTCCCTGTCGTTTCCGTGCGGCGAAACCTCGGTACGGGGGCCGATGTTAGCCACGGCGGCGGGTCGCGGGGAAGTGCGGGCCCGGATGCGGCCTACTCTCCGTGGGATGAGCGCAGAAGACACCCCCCGCCCCTCCGGACACGTACGGCTCCACGTTGAGCTGGTCCTGGAGGTGGCCGACCCCTCCGGTCTGAGTCGGGCGGCCCTCACCCGCATCCGGGACGACGAGTTGATGCCCGACGGGGAGCGCGAGCAGGCCACCGCCGCGGTCGGCGGGGACCCGGCCGAGGCGGTCGCCTACCTCGTCGACCCGATCGACCTGGTGCGCGGGGTGCCGGGGGTCGAGCTCGCCCAGGCCTCCTGGAGCAGCGGGTCCGCCGAGTACGACCCCGACGCCGGCGCGTGGCAGCTGGACGACCTCGCCGACGACCCGCGCTGAGCGCTCCTGCGTGTGCCCCGGCGGGTCCGACGCCCCGGGGCACACGCCCCCGGCGCCCGCTTCCCGCGCGCCACGTGTGATGTCACACAGTTGCCTCCCGGGTGGAACGGCTGAGGGCCCAACGGCGTTCTCATACGTAGAACTGTGACGTGGCATGCCCGATTTCGGGCAGCGGTGGCCATCGGGAGTCAGGGGCTCGGAACGCGTATGGACAAGCGAGTGAAGAAGGTCAGCACCCATCGCAGGGCACTTGCGGTGACGGCTGCCCTGCTGGGGGGCGCCCTCGTGCTCACCGCCTGCAGCGGCGGAGGTGAGGAGAGCTCCGAGGGGACGAAGAAGGGGGAGAAGTCCTCCGGGGCCGACAAGGCGGCCGCGCAGTCCTCGGAGGCCCGAATAACCATCACGCCGAAGAACGGCGCGGACAACGCGGGCATCAACTCCGACGTGCAGGTCTCGGTCGAGGACGGCGAACTCGACGAGGTCGTCATGACCGCCGTCGAGTCCGGCGCGGCGGTGGAGGGCGAGCTCGCACAGGACGGCACCTCCTGGAAGCCCGGCATCCAGCTGGAGCGGGCTACCGAGTACCGCGTCGAGGCGGTTGCGACGGACGGCGACGGCCGGGAGACCACCCAGAACTCCACCTTCACCACCGTCTCCCCGGACAGCAGCTTCATCGGGTACTTCACCCCGGAGGACGGTTCCGAGGTCGGCGTCGGGATGCCGGTCTCGATCAACTTCGACAAGCCGGTCTCGAACAAGGCCGACGTGCAACAGGCCATCGAGGTCGACAGCTCCAGCGGCCAGGAGATCGTCGGGCACTGGTTCGACGACAAGCGGCTGGACTTCCGTCCGCAGGAGTACTGGAAGGCCGGCTCCGAGGTCGACGTCAACATGGCGCTGGACGGCGTCGAGGCAGCCGAGGGCGTCACCGGCGTCCAGGAGAAGAGCTTCAGCTTCACCGTGGGCCGCTCGCAGGTCAGCACGGTGGACACCAAGGCGCACACCATGACCGTCGTGCGCGACGGCGAGAAGATCAAGACCTTCCCGATCTCCGCGGGCAGCGAGGAGAACCCCACCTACAACGGTGAGATGGTGATCTCCGAGAAGCACGAGGAGACCCGGATGAACGGCGCCACCGTCGGCTTCACCGACGACGACGGCGAGGGCGAGTACGACATCCCCGACGTGCCGCACGCCATGCGCCTGTCGACCTCCGGCACCTTCATCCACGGCAACTACTGGGGCGCGCCCTTCGGCTCCGGCAACACCAGCCACGGCTGCGTCGGGCTCAAGGACGTCAAGGGGGCCGACGACAACTCCACGGACGGCGCCTGGTTCTTCGACAACTCGATGGTCGGCGACCTCGTCGTGGTGAAGAACTCCCCGGACCGCTCCATCGACCCGGACAACGGCCTGAACGGCTGGAACATGTCCTGGGCCGACTGGAAGGGCGGTTCGGCGGTCTGACGGACGCCGGGGCCGTCCGGACCGGACGGCCGGGGGCAGCCGCGAAGGGCCCCGGCGGGATCGACGCGAAGTGATCCCGCCGGGGCCCCTTGCGTGCGACCGTCACCGGCCGCCGTCGCGGGGTCCGCTCCGGTCCGCTCAGGCGGCCACCGTGCGGAACTCCGTCAGCAGCGCCTCGTCGAAGGCCTTCAGGTCGTCCGGCTTCCGGCTCGTGATCAGCACGTTGGGTCCGGCGTCGCAGACCATCACCTGCTGGTCCACCCAGATACCGCCCGCGTTGCGGATGTCGGTCTCCAGGCTCGGCCAGGAGGTCAGCGTCCGGCCGTGCAGCATGTCGGCCTCGATCAGCGTCCACGGCGCATGGCAGATCGCGGCCACCGGCTTGCCCGCCTTGAAGAACTCGCGGACGAAGGACACCGCGTCGCGGTCCAGCCGCAGCGCGTCCGGGTTGGCGACGCCGCCCGGCAGGACCAGGCCGTCGTAGTCCTCGATCCGGGCCTCGGACACCTTGCGGTCCACCGGGAAGACGTCCGCCTTGTCCAGGTGGTCGAACGCCTGCACCTCCTGGTCCGTGGTGGACAGCAGGTGCGGCGTCCCCCCGGCGTTCCTGACCGCGTCCCATGGATCGGTCAGTTCAATCTGCTCCACGCCTTCGTGGGCGACGAGAAAGGCAATCCGCACGTCCCTCACTTCCCTTCTGCTGTGGTGGCAGGGACTGTGCACCGGTTCCCCGCAAACGAGGACGTATGCCGCCGCACTCCCTCCTTTCCGTCCGGGGCCGGTCCTCGGACGCTCCACGGCCGTACCGCGGTGAATTGTGCATGATCTGCATTTCTTCATAAGCTGCAAGAATGACGAGAAGGGCTGCCGACCCCGCCGGGCTCCGTGAGCGGAAGAAGCGGGCCACCCGGACGGCGCTGGCCGAGGCCGCGGTCCGGCTGGCAGCGCGGGACGGAGCGGAGCACGTCACGGTCGAGGCGATCAGCGAGGCCGCGGGGGTCTCCGCGCGCACCTTCTTCAACTACTTCGACAGCCGCGACGACGCCTTCGTGATGATCGACGCCGGGGTCGGCGCCCGGATCCGCCAGGCCCTGCGGGAAGTCCCCGTCCACTTGCCGCCGCTGGAAGCGCTGCGGGAGGCGATGGCCGGCGAACTGGCCGACGTCGAGGAACGGCACGAGGTGTGGAGTCTGCGCGCCGAAGTGCTTCGCCGGTCGCCGCACCTGCTCGTCCGCGGTCTGGGCGCGCACATGGCTGAGGAACTGGACCTGGCCGCCGCGCTTGCCGAGCGGATCGACTCCACACCCCCCGGTCCGTCCGCCGCGGCGGACCCCTCCGGCGCCTCCGAGCCGCCCGAAGCCCTCGCCGCGCACGACCCCGGCGGGGCCGGCGCGTCCGGTGACGGCTCCACCGGCTGCACCGGCAGCGGAACGGAGGGCGCCCCCTGTCCGGCGCCCGGCCTCTACACGCGGCTGCTGTCCGCGGTCGCGGGCACAGCCGTACGGGTCTCCATCGAGCACTGGAGCGCCCAGCCGGACGCGGCCCCCTTCCAGGAGATCTTCCACCGCACCTTCGACCACCTGGCCGCAGGGCTTCTACCGCCCTCGACCGGCCGCCGATCCGACCCCGGCACCCGCTGACCCGACCCGGCCCCCGCGGTCCCAGCCCCGCACGTCCGAAGCCCCGAAGACGGACCCCTTGACGACGACTCGGGCGCCCGAAGAGGCGCCGACGCCCTCGTCCGCACCCATGACCAGCCGGCAGACACTCCAGGCCATGTCGGGGCTGATGGCAGGCATGTCCGTCGCCATCCTGACCGGCACGGTCGTGGCCAACGCGCTGCCCCGTATCGTCGCGGACCTCCAGGCCAGCCAGTCCTCCTACACCTGGGTCGTCACCTCCGAACTGCTGGCGATGACCGCCACCGTGCCGCTGTGGGGGAAGCTCTCCGACCTCTACCACAAGAAGCTGCTGCTCCAACTGGCGCTGGGCATGTTCGTGATCGGTTCCCTGCTGGCCGGCTTCTCCCAGGGCGTCGAACTGCTCATCTTCAGCCGTGCGGTGCAGGGCATCGGCGCCGGCGGACTGACCGTGCTCGTCCAGGTCGTGATGGCCGCGGTGATCCCACCGCGGCGCCTGGACAAGTACGCGGGCATCTTCCGTGCCGTGTTCGCCGTCGGAACCGTCGCCGGGCCGCTGATCGGCGGCGTGCTGGTGGACACCTCCCGGCTCGGCTGGCGCTGGTGCTTCTTCATCGGCGTCCCGTTCGCGCTGGCCGCGATCGTGGTGCTCCAGCGCACCCTGCACCTGCCCACCGTCCGGCGCGGGGTGCGGATCGACTTCCTCGGCGCGCTGCTGATCGTCACCGGCGTCTCCGCCCTGCTGATCTGGACCTCGCTGGCCGGCAACGAGTTCGACTGGGCCTCCTGGCAGACCGCCGCGCTGACCGGCGGCGGCACCGTGCTGCTGGCTGCCGCGGTGTTCGTGGAGACCTGAGTGCCGGAACCGATCATCCCGCTCACGATCTTCCGCAACCGCACCGTCACGCTGACCACTGTGGCCAGCCTGCTGGTCGGAGCCGCCATGTTCGGCGGCACGGTCTTCCTCGCCCAGTACTTCCAGCTCGTGCTGGGCAAGTCGCCGACCGTCGCCGGGCTGATGAGCCTTCCGATGATCTTCGGGCTGCTCGTCTCCTCCACTGTGGCCGGGCAGATCGTCAGTGCCACCGGCAGGTGGAAGCGGTACCTCGTCGCCGGGGCGCTGCTCATGACGATCGGCCTCGGTCTGCTGTCCACCCTCGACTCCGGCACCGGCTTCGGCCTGCTCAGCTTCTACATGGCCGTGCTCGGAGTCGGGGTCGGCATGCTGATGCAGAACCTGGTTCTCGCCGCGCAGAACGACGTGCCCGCCGCCGAGCTGGGCGCGGCGACCTCGGTGCTGTCCTTCTTCCGCAGCATGGGCGGCACGATCGGCGTCAGCGTGCTCGGCGCGATCCTGGCCAACCGGGTCACCTCGGAACTGGCGGACGGCCTCGGCACCGCCGGTGCGGCGCCGGAGTCCGGGGGCGGGGGCGCCGTTCCGGACGTCACCAGTCTGCCCGGGCCGGTCCGGGAACTGGTGGAGCACCCGTACGGAGCCGCCACCGCCGACCTCTTCCTCTACGCGGTCCCCTTCGCGGCGCTGGCACTGCTCACGGTGCTCTTCATCCAGGAGAAGCCGCTCAAGACGACCAGCGGCCAGGAGCGTCTCGCCCGGGAGGCCGCCGAGGAGGGCGTCGCCGACGTGCCGGCCACCGGCCAGGACCGGGACCCGAACGAGGGGCCGGCGGCCGGTGCCGAGTCCCCGCAGGGGCCCGGCTCCGACCGGCCCGAGCAGCTCGCGCCTCCGGTCTGCTGACCGCCCGGGGCGGGGCCGCCCGATCCGGGGCGGGCTCCGGCCTCCGTCCGGTGCGGAGCCTCTGCCCGGTGCGGTTCCTGCGCGGTACCTCTGCCCGGTGCCGTTCCTCCCTTCGGGTGAACGGCACCGGGCAGAGGTGCAGGTGCGGCCCAGGTGGGTAGCACTGGACCATCACTCGCCCCGACAGAACGCCTCCACTCCACCGCGCCGAACCAACCACCGCAGTTCGCAGAGCCGTTGCAGTGCACTGAGCCGGGCCCGGAACAGCCGACGGGCACCGGCTCAGTGCGCGCGGCCGCCGGTCAGCGGAGGGCGCCGAGCAGTGCGCACGCCGCGTCCGCCAGACCGTCCCCCCTCCGGAACCGCCGGGAGGACAGCGCGACGACCGCCGTTCCGGCCTCCGGACAGAAGCCCAGAAACGCCTGCTGGCCGCAGGTGGCGCCCGCGTGGAAGAGCATCGGTCCCTGGGCGCCGTCGTGCCGGAACCACGTCAGGGTGTGCGCCTCGCACCCTCCGCGCCCGCGCCGCAGCACCGGCCGTCGTACTTCCCGCAACGCTGCCGCCAGCGAGTCCGTGGCCGGTGCCACCGCGTCCCCAGCCGTCCGCTCGGGCGGCAGATGGGCCTCCAGGTACCCCAGCAGCCCGTGCACCCCCGCCCGAACGGCACCCGCGGGGGCGAAACCTGCCGTCAGCAGCGGCGGTACCGGCGTCACCCCGTCCCGCCGGTGGCCGACGGCATCCGTCGCCGGGCCCTGCGGCGCGAGTCGGACGTCCACCGAGTCCAACGGTTCCAGCACCCGGGCGCGCACCGCCTCCTCCCACGGGACGCCTTCGGCCGCCGCGAGCGCGTGCCCGAGCACGGCCGCCCCGAAGTTCGAGTAGTGCCAGCG
Organism: Streptomyces sp. TAA040; assembly: GCF_000424845.1. Classification (NCBI taxonomy): domain Bacteria; kingdom Bacillati; phylum Actinomycetota; class Actinomycetes; order Kitasatosporales; family Streptomycetaceae; genus Streptomyces; species Streptomyces sp. TAA040. Next base: position 193,440 of record NZ_AUKR01000006.1, read on the forward strand.
GGCGCCCGGCTCCCACCGCGGCTCCGCCGCCAGGAACGCCTCGACCACCCGCCGCGCCGGGTGGTCCGCGTACGGGTTCGTCCGCCAGGCCGGCAGCGCCTGCCGGTAGAAACCCGGGGGCAACCGCGGGAGCCCACCGGTGTGGGTGGCCAGGTGGAACAGCGTCGTCCGCGCCGACGGGCCCCCGGCCGGGCCGCCCAGCAGCAGCCGGGCGGCCGGATCGCCCGCCCGGACCCGGCCGCTCGCCACCAGCTCCGCCAGCAGCAATCCGGTGAACGTCTTGGTGGCCGAGCCGATCTCGAAGCGCAGGCGCTCCCTCGGCACCGCCGGCTCCGGAGCCGAGCCGCCCGAGCACACCGCCCGGCGCCCCGCGTGGGACACCCCGAACACCACGTCCGGTGCGTCCACCGCGCACACGGCGCGCTCCAACTGCTCCCGCTCGCGCCGAGGGGCGTCACCGGAGTGGACCGGCGCACCACCACCACCGCCACCGGCGCGCGGTCGGGAGCGTCCGGCAGCCGCCCGCGTGCCGGGAGGCGTCCGGACGGGTGCACGGCGGGCGCTGCCGGCGAAGGGGCTCACGCCGGGGCCTCGGTCAGCTCGCCCATCGCCCGCGAGGTGGCCAGTACCGAGGCGAAGGCGGCAACCAGCGTCGGGTGGTAGCGCTCGTCGAAGACCTCGTCGGTGTCCACGAGCCCGCCCCCGTCCGGCTCCCGCCCGTCCGGGCCGCGGGTGCCGGGCGAGGCGGCGGGCATGGAACCGTCCGGGGCCTGGGCGGCGGCGAAGGCCCGCCAGGTCCGCTCGTCCAGAGCGGGCCGCGGCAGGCACGCGTCGACCACCAGCAGTTCGCCCAGCAGGTCCCAGTGGCCGATCTCCAGCCAGTCCGCGGTCCAGGCGGGCAGCCAGGCGGCGAGGTACTCCGCGATGTCCGCGGGCAGACCCTCCGGGCGTTCGCCCCAGTCCGTCAGATGGAAGACGGTGTGGGTGATGCTGTACCCGAGGTTCAGCTCCACCGTCCACGGCTCCGGGAGCCTGCCGAGCCAGGTGGCTCGCGCGGCCTCCTCGACCGGGACACTGGGCGGTAGCCCGAAGCGGCGCTCGAACGCGGAGATCCCCAACCGCCGTACCGGCAGCGCCTCCAGCGCCGACCAACTGCCCAACCGGTGGGTCAGCCGCGCCGCCCGCTCCACGTCGGGGGCCGAGTAGCCGAGCTCGTGGAACGGCACGTAGATCTCGAACGGGATCGCCGACAGCGGCTCGCGCTCCTGCATCCACGCCAGCATCCGGCCGCCGTCCAGCAGCTCCCGCCAGGCGTGGTCCATCAGCTTGCGGGCCAGCGCGGCCTGCTGCGAACCCGCCACGCCTTCGCGGAACAGCACCTTGCCGATCAGCGCGAGCTCCCCGATGGGCTTCAGCCGGTCCTTGGTCTCCCACTCCACGGACCCGGGGCCGCCTGTCGGCGGCACACCGCCGGGCGAGCCCCCCGGGGCGGCCGACGCGTCCGGCCGGTGGGCCCTGAACCCCTCCCGGCGCGCGTGCAGCCACTCCACCGCCCGCACCCCGACGCCGTGCACCTCGCGCACCAGGTCCCCGTCGGTCACACCGCACCTCCGGTCCGTGCTCCGGCCGTCACGTCCGTCCGGGAGCGACGGCCGCCTTCGGGGGCCGCCGTCCCCGCCTCGGTACGGGCCGCGCCCGTGCGCGCCCGGGACCGGCCGGACCCGGGGGCCCGCTCCCGTTCCGTCTCCGGAGGGCCGTCCCCGGCCGGGCGGGCCTCCTCCAACCGGCGGGCCGTCAGGGTCGCGGCGAACGCGGAGGCGAGGGTGGAGTGGTAGCACCCCGCGAACACCGTGTCGGCCGAGGCGTCCGAGGGCGGCGCCCCCACCTCGCAGAGCGAGCCGCCCGCGCCGCGGGCCCGCTCGATCCGCCGCCACGCCGGTCCCGTGTGCCCGCCTGAGAGCGGCACCGGCAGGCTCGCCGCCACCGCGAGCAGCTCGCAGCTCAGATCCCACTGCTCGTCGGCCAGGCAGGTGTCGAGCCAGCTCGGCAGCCAGGCGTGCAGGTAGTCGCTCAGGTCGGCGGGCATCCGCTGCGGCGCGCCGCCCCAGTCGGTCACGTGGAAGACCGCGTGGGTGAGGTGGTAGCCCACCGTGCGCTCGAACATCCATGGCTCCGGCATCCCGCCGAGCCAGGTCCGGTGGAGCGCCGTCGCGAAACCGGCGTGCGGGGTGATCCCGCAGCGCCGCTCGGCGTTGAGGATGCCCAGCCGGCGGTTGGGCTCCTGCTCGGTCCACTGCCAACCGCGCGTGTGGGAGAGCGCCGTCGCGAACCGTTCGAACGTGGCGTTCCTGAGTCCGGCCCCGGCGAAAGCGGCGTAGATTTCCAGTGGATAGGTCGACTGCGGCTCACCCCGGAAGAGGTCGAGCAGCACCCCGCCTTCCCGCGTCTGGATCCAGGCGAATTCGAGAAGCTCTGCCGAGAGTCGGTGGCGCGGATCGTCCACGGGTGTGTTCTCCTGAATGGACGCACTCAACTGCGCGAGTTCCCCCAGCGGTTTCATCGTCCAGTTCAGATCCGTTCCCGGGTCCAGCACATCGGCGGGAAGGGTGAATCGGGAAAGGTGTTCCCTCGTCCATTCCAGTGAATCGACCGCAATACGCACGCACATCGCGTCGAGGAATTCCACCGTCACTTCACCGCCTCCGCACGGGCCGGGGCCCGTGATCTCAGAAACCGCGCCGCCTGCACGTGCAGGGCCACCCGCGGGTCCCCGCCGCCCATGTGCCCGACGAAGTCGAGCCCGGAGTCGAGTCCCAGCGTCTGCGGCGCGCCACCACCGAGGGCCAGCCAGCGGCCCGCGCCGGCCGCCTGCAGCCAGTCGCGGCGACGGACCGCGCGGACGAAGCCGCGGGACAGGTCCACGGGCCGCCCTGCGGCCGTCTCGGCCACCGCGGACCGGGTGGTGGGCACCGCGAGCGCCGCGAGCACCGCGAGCTGGTGTGTCAGCTCCTGCCAGTCCGTACGCTCCAGCCAGGAGGCGTCCGGCTCCGCTGCCCGGCCGCCCGCCGTCCGGGCCGGTCCGGCCGACTGGTCGAGCCGTTCCACCTGGCTCAGCGCCTGTTCCATGGCCCAGTGGCTCCAGACCGTCACGACGGAGGAGCCCTCGCCCGGCGGAAAGGCCCGCACGGCCTCCCGGAACAATCGGAGATCCGGCTCCTGCGGCCGCTGCCGCAGGAGGGTGCTCGGCAGCAGCACGTCCGCTCCCAGCACTCGTACGGCAGCGACGCCCACGGCGTCCTGCCCATCGGTCCGTCCCGCTCCCGTCGCAACGGAGCGGTGGTCCCCGCCCGTGAGGGCGGAGACCACCTCCGAAGCAAGGTCGCACACTGCGCCCGACAATTGCTCCATTTCTAGGGCCCCGTTATCCCTTCTTCGGTCGCGGCGTCGGGGGCGACAGCAGAAGTGCGCCACCGATCAGGAGAAGGGCCGCGCATTCACGCGAGTCGCGGTAGGTCCCCTCTGCCTCGGTCGGATTCAGTGCCGCCTCGACATCGGTTTCCAGGGACCGCAGGTCCCGGGTCACGGGCTCAAGAGCAGACATGACACCATCCCCTCGTTGGGAAGTGTGATTTCGCTTACCTTCCCAGTGCAACGCACATCCAGTTGCCTCGCAACCGGGCGCTGGGGAAGCGAATTCCTGCAATATTGAACCGTCCGGGCCAGGAGGCGTGCGGCCGGTGCGGAGAACCGCCCCGCGGGTCGCCGCCCGGACGCATCGGGCCTCCGGCCTCGCCCGGTTCCCCTCCGCGCCTGCTCGCTGCGGCGCCGCCGCGCGCACGCCGGTCCGCCCGCTCCGGCGCGCCGCACGCACGGCGGGCAGCCGGGCCCTTCGGGCCGCCCCACCACCGTCGTTCGCGGCGGGCCTGACGGCGCGTCCGTACCGTCACGCTGCCCCGTCGCCGTGCAACCGTGCCGCGACGGAGGCTGCCGGGTGTCGGGTCGCGTACGGGGCGGCGGAGCCCAGCGGTGTCCCCCGGTGCCGCTGCGGGCTCCAAAGTCCATGCCCGGCAGTGCCGTTGGCACGGTGTGTCCCGCGGGGTCACGGGTACACCACTACAGAGGGGCCGGCCGGCCCCTCTGTGAGGGAAGTGAGAGAGACACATGGCCAACGACAGGGCGCTCGTGCTGGTGCTGGACTCCGCCGAACCGGAGAAGCTCGCGAACTTCTACGGCCAACTCCTCGGCGGCGAGACGCGGGTGGAGCCGGACCTCGCGCACCTGAGCATCGTCGGTCCGCACGGCGTTCTTCTGATGATCCGTCGGAACGAGGGGATGGTCCCCCCGGTCTGGCCGCAGACCGGACTCGCCCAGCAGGCGGAGATGCGCCTCAACGTCCCCGCCGAGGACCTGGACGCGGTGGAACGGGAGATCGTCAGCCTCGGCGGCCAGCCCCTCGACATCGAAGGCGGCGACGGCTCCCAGGAGTTGCGTACCTTCGCCGACCCCGAGGGCCACGCCTTCGCCCTCGCCGAGAGCTGAGCGGTGCCCGGATCCGGTCGGCGGCGCCGCCGACCGACGCCGGGCACCTTGGCCGCTCCTCGCCCCGGACGGCGGCCGCCCCGCCCCCGCGGAGCGAACCGCCGACGCGGGCGCGTCCTCAGCTCTCCGCGCGGACCACGCCGACCGGGCAGGAGATGCCCGTGCCGCCGATGCCGCAGTAGCCCGCGGGGTTCTTGTCCAGGTACTGCTGGTGGTCGGCCTCGGCAGGCTGGAAGGGGTTGTCCTCGGCGGGGAGGATCTCGGTGGTGATGTCCCCGTAGCCGGAGGCGGCGAGCATCCGCTGGTAGGCGTCGCGGGAGGTTTCGGCCTCCTTCGCCTGGGCGGGGGAGTGGGTGTAGACGGCTGAACGGTACTGGGTGCCGACGTCGTTGCCCTGGCGGAAGCCCTGGGTGGGATCGTGGGACTCCCAGAAGAGCTTCAGCAGACGGCCGTAGGCGACCTTCTCCGGGTCGAAGACGACGCGGACGGCCTCGGTGTGCCCCGTCCGGCCGGAGCAGACCTCCTCGTAGGTGGGGTTCTCGGTGTAGCCGCCCTGGTAGCCGACGAGGGTGGTCCAGACGCCGTCCTGCTCCCAGAACGTGCGCTCGGCGCCCCAGAAGCAGCCCAGCGCGAAGTCGGCCGCCTCCAGGTGGTCGGGGTAGGGGCCGGCGAGCGGGTTGCCGAGCACGGTGTGCCGCTCGGGCAGGTCGAACAGCGGCTCCGGGCGTCCCCTGAGGGCTTCCTCGGGGCTGGGGATCTGCTTCTTGTGGTGGCTGAACAGCATGCGGGTCTCCTCGGGACGGTCGTTCGTGTGCGGGGCACTACGCTCCTGCTGCATCCTCGCGTCCGGCGCGCCGGGAGGCACGCCGGGCGGCACGACGGCGCCGGCCGACGCGGGCTACTGCGGAGGGGCGGTGGACGCCGCGTTGCCGCCCTGGTTCTCGTAGCCCGCCACCGCGAGTGCCCGGTACGCCGCGTATTCGGTTGTCGGGTCTCCGCTGTCGACCCAGGGGACGGCTCCTACGTAACCGTCGACGACCTGCAAAGCTTCCAGGGCCTCCGGATAGCGTTCGGCGCGCACCAGGAAGCAGACCAGCAGATGCAGGACGTGCGCCCGCACCGGGTGGTCGTCGGCGACGCTGTCGACGGCGAACTCGGCGGCCTCGATCGCGTCCTCGACGACCTTGCTCCGGTACATCCCGCGCACCAGTTCGGCGTCCGGCAGGTGGTCGTAGACCGCGAAGAGCGGGAGGGCCGGCAGCAGGCTGCCGGGCGGCGCGGCGGCCGCCGCCCGCTCGGCGAAGGCGTACGCCTCGGCGCGCGAGCCGTGCCATTTCTCCGACCAGTACGGCAGCGCCGCCAGGTGGGCGCCCATGTGCGAGCGGGCCCGGCGGGTCACCTCCTGCCAGAGCGCCTCGAAATCCGCCTTGCGGTAGCCCAGGGCCCGAGCGATGAAGAGTTCGGTGATGTAGGGGACGGGGTCGGACTCGTTGAGCGCCGCCGCCTCCCGGGCGACGTTCCGCGCCTCCTCCAGGATGATCCGGTGGTCGGCGGAACCGGGTTCGGCGAGTGCCTGCCAGACCAGGAACTGGGCGTACACCTGGGCGCCGCCGTGGTCCTGCGGGCGGGCGCTGCGCCAGTCGCGGAGCCAGCGGGCGTCGCGGACGGCGGCGCTCCCGGGCTCGCCGGTCTCCTTGCGGAAGGAGACCGCCTCGCCCCCGGGGGCGCCCGGGCGGTCCCCCCGGGCCGGGGCGGTGTCCTCCGGTGTCCCGGCGCTGCGGGTGGCGGCCAGCTCGACGGCGGCGGCACCGGCCAGCGACTGCACCCGCTGCCAGCGCAGCTCGGCGGCCTCGGGGGCGTCGCCGGTCAGGGCGAGCAGCCGGGCGACCGGCTGCCAGTCCTGGGTGCGCTGCGTCTCGTCGAGCGCCTCCACCAGCTCCTCGTCGGGGCCGGGGAGGCGGACGTCGAGCTCGGCGGCCGGAACGAAGCCGTAGGTGTGCGGTTCGTCCGCCCGGGCCATGGCGGACCCGGTGTCCTTGATCGCCTTGCGCCGACGCACGAGCGGCACCACGAAGAAGCCGAGGACGGCACCGACGAGAATGAGGGACAGCAAGAACTCCATGGGTCCACGGTACGGCGCGGCGACGGCGGCTGCGTCCCCCTGTGGACAACCGCTGCGGCGGTGGTCCACAGGCACCCGGGGGCCGGCCGTCCGGCCGGTTCCCGGCGGCGCACGGCGCCGGCCGGGGCACCTCGCCGCGGTGTCGCAGCGTCCCCGTTCGACTCGGGTGCGGACGTCGCTCCGCCTCGTGAGGCGGAGCATCCGACGCCGTGTGCTCATCCACTCGGGATCGCGTGCGCAGCCCTTAGGCTCGTCCCATGAGCCACCAGCACTTCGAAACCCTCGCGATCCACGCCGGGCAGGAGCCGGACCCTGCCACCGGCGCAGTCGTCCCGCCCATCCACCAGGTCTCCACCTACAAGCAGGACGGCGTCGGGGGCCTGCGCGGCGGCTACGAGTACAGCCGTTCCGGCAACCCCACCAGGACGGCGCTGGAGGAGAACCTCGCGGCGCTGGAGGACGGCCGGCGCGGGATCGCGTTCGCCTCGGGGCTCGCGGCGGAGGACTGCCTGCTGCGCACGCTGCTCACCCCCGGCGACCACGTGGTGATCCCGAACGACGCGTACGGCGGGACGTTCCGGCTGTTCGCCAAGGTCGCCGAACGCTGGGGCGTGCAGTGGTCGGTCGCCGACACCTCCGACCCGGACGCGGTCCGCGCCGCGCTGCGGGACCGGACGAAGGCGATCTGGGTGGAGACGCCCAGCAATCCGCTGCTCGGCATCTCGGACATCGCCCGGCTCGCCGACGTCGCGCGGACGGCCGGGGTGCGGCTCGTCGTCGACAACACCTTCGCCAGCCCCTACCTCCAGCAGCCGCTGGCACTGGGCGCGGACGTGGTGGTGCACTCGACGACCAAGTACATGGGCGGCCACTCGGACGTGGTAGGCGGCGCCCTGGTGACCGCGGACGCCTCACTGGGCGAGGAACTGGCCTTCCACCAGAACGCGATGGGAGCCGTGGCCGGGCCGTTCGACTCCTGGCTGGTGCTGCGCGGCATCAAGACGCTGGCGGTACGCATGGACCGGCACTGTGCCAACGCCACGCGGCTCGCCGAGGCGCTGGCGGCCCACCCCCGGGTGACCGAGGTCTACTACCCGGGTCTTTCCACCCACCCCGGCCACGAGGTGGCGGCGAAGCAGATGCGTGCCTTCGGCGGGATGATCTCGTTCCGGGTGGCGGGCGGCGAGCAGGCGGCCGTCGATGTCTGCAACCGGGCCGAGCTGTTCATCCTGGGCGAGTCCCTGGGCGGTGTGGAGTCGCTCATCGAGCACCCCGGCCGGATGACGCACGCCTCGGTGGCCGGGTCCGCCCTGGAGGTGCCCGGGGACCTGGTCAGGCTGTCGGTCGGCATCGAGTCCGCGGACGACCTGCTGGCGGACCTCACGGCGGCCTTGGGCTGAGTGCCGGCGCGGCGGGGAGCCGGGTCCGGCCGCGCCCCGCCGCCCGGCGGTGGGCAGCCGCCGCCCTGGGCGGGCCGCCTCCGCGCCGCGGCCGTTCCGGGCCCGGCTCCCCTCGGCCGGACGACCGGACGCCGTCCCCACGTGCGGCGCGTGAGCGGAGTGCGGGCGGTCGCGCGGACGCCGCTACGGCGGCGGCGCGGGGGCGTGCAGCTCGGAGAGCGCGCTGTTGAACCGGGTGAGCAGCTCGCAGAAGGTGTCGCGCTCGTCCGGCGACCAGTCGGAGGTCAGCAGCGCCATCAACTCGCGCCGGGAGCCGCGGACCTGGGCCAGGCGGCTCGCGCCCCTGGCAGACAGTTGGAGGACGACCGCACGGCCGTCCTCCGGGTGGGAAGTCCTGCTCACCAGGCCTGACTCGACGAGCGGTGCGACCTGTCTGGTCACCGTCGAGGAGTCGATCCCCATGCCGGCGGCGAGTGCCTTCACACCCGTCGGGCCGTCCTGGTCGAGCCGGTTGAGCAGGAGGTACGCGGCACGGTCCATGGAGTTGCGGGCCTGGCCGACGCCGCCGAGCCGGGTCTGCTCGGCACGGCGGGCGAAGAGGGCCACCTGGTGCTGCAGGGCGTCGAGGAGAGGGGCGTCGGGGCGGTTCTGTGGGATGTCAGTCGTCATGTCCGGTTGCGTGGGCATGGCCGGGGTGCTCGCTTCGTTGGAGGTACGACGTCGGGTCTGGTCCGGAACGCGGTCCTGGGTGCCGCGCGGAGCGGCCGGTCGGGGAACGGGCGGGACGGCGATCCGGGTACTGCGGGTGAGGGTGGAGGACAGAGTACGCGGCTTGCCGCGGTCCCGTACCGTCGCTGTCCCGACGCCGCGGGCCCGGCCGGACGGGTCTTCCGGCCCGCGGCGGCAAACCCCGTGGTGAGCGGCCGGGGACGCGCCGGGTCGGCGCGTTCCGGGGCGTGCTGCGAGACTGGCGACATGGTTGAAAGTGCCCCTGCCCTCACGGTCGACGACGTCGCCGGCGCCCACAAGGCGCTCGCCGGGGTCGCGCGGGTGACGGCGATGGAGGGCAGCCGCCATCTCTCCGAGCTGGTCGGCGCCCCGGTCCATTTCAAGTGCGAGAACCTCCAGCGCACCGGTTCGTTCAAGATCCGCGGGGCGTACGTGCGCATCGCGGCGATGTCCGCGGAGGAGCGGGCCCGCGGGGTGGTCGCGGCCAGCGCCGGGAACCACGCCCAGGGGGTCGCGCTCGCGGCCTCGCTGCTGGGGGTGCGGTCCACCGTCTTCATGCCGGTCGGTGCCCCGCTGCCGAAACTGGCGGCCACCCGGGAGTACGGGGCGGAGGTCCGGCTGCACGGGCAGGTGGTGGACGAGACGCTGCGGGCGGCCGTGGAGTACGCGCAGGAGACCGGTGCGGTCTTCATCCACCCCTTCGACCATCCGGACATCGTCGCGGGCCAGGGCACGGTGGGCCTGGAGATCCTGGAGCAGTGCCCGGAGGTGCGCACCGTCGTCGTGGGCGTGGGCGGGGGCGGGCTGGTGGCCGGGATCGCCCTCGCGGTGAAGGCGCTCCGGCCGGACGTCCGGGTGGTCGGCGTGCAGGCCGAGGGCGCGGCCGCGTACCCGCCCTCGCTGGCCGCGGGACGTCCGCTGGCACTGGACTCGGTGTCGACGATGGCGGACGGGATCAAGGTGGGGTGCCCCGGGGAGGTGCCGTTCCGGATCGTCGACGAGCTGGTGGACGAGGTGCGCACGGTCACCGAGGACCAGCTCTCCAGCGCGCTGCTGCTCTGCCTGGAACGGGCGAAGCTCGTGGTGGAGCCGGCCGGGGCGAGCTCGGTGGCGGCACTGATGGCGGACCCCGGCTCGTTCGAGGGCCCGGTGGTGGCCGTGCTCTCCGGCGGCAACGTCGATCCGCTGGTGATGCAGCGGACGCTGCGGCACGGCATGGCGGCGGCCGGCCGCTACCTCTCGCTGCGGCTCCGGCTGACCGACCGCCCGGGCGCCCTGGCGGCGCTCATGGGCGAGTTGTCGGTGGCAGACGCTAACGTCCTGGACGTCAGCCACGTACGGACCGATCCGCGGCTCGGGCTGACGGAGGCGGAGGTGGAGGTGCACCTGGAGACGAAGGGGCCCGAGCACTGCGTCGAGGTGGCCGACGGCCTGCGGGCTGCGGGGTACCTCGTGCAGCCGTTCCCCGGAGCGGTCGGCGGCAGGGTGGGCTGAGCGCGTGGTGCGGACGCCTCCCGCGGGGAGGTGCTCCGTCGGCCGGGCCGGGAGGCCGGACGAGGGGCCGTGCCGACGGCAGTCGGCCGCGGCCCGGCTGCTCGCGTGCCGAGGTCGCGCGGGGAGGTGGGGAAAATCAGGTGACGCGATGTATCGCGTCACCGTAGGGTGTTCCCGCCGCACCGGGCGCTCGCCGTCCCCCGGGCTCCCGCCGAGGCGTGCCCGGGCTCGGGTGCCGGTTGTATCCGTTGAACATACGATTCATTGCAGAATTTCCCTGAACATCCCACATCATCGGGAGACCACTCATGCCAGGCGCCATCTACGCCGAAGGTCTTGTGAAGACCTTCGGCGATGTAAGGGCTCTGGACGGCGTCGATCTCGACGTCCCCGAAGGAACCGTGCTCGGACTGCTCGGCCCCAACGGGGCCGGCAAGACGACCGCCGTCCGCGTGCTCACCACGCTCCTGGAACCGGACAGCGGCCAAGCCGTCGTGGCCGGCCTCGACGTGCTCAAGCACCCCAACGAAGTCCGCCGCTCCATCGGCCTCTCCGGCCAGTTCGCCGCGGTGGACGAGTACCTGACCGGCCGCGAGAACCTCCAGATGGTCGGGCAGCTCTACCAGATGTCCTCCCGGGACGCGAAGCGCCGGGCGGGCGAGCTGCTGGAGCGGTTCCATCTCACCGAGGCCGCCGACCGAGCCGCCAAGACCTACTCCGGCGGTATGCGCCGACGTCTCGACCTGGCCGCCGCCCTGGTGGTGAGCCCGCCGGTGATGTTCATGGACGAGCCGACCACCGGGCTCGACCCCCGCAACCGGCAGTCGCTCTGGGAGGTCATCCAGGAACTGGTCAGCGGCGGCACGACGCTGCTGCTCACCACCCAGTACCTGGAGGAGGCCGACAGGCTGGCCGACGACATCGCCGTCGTCGACCACGGCCGGGTGATAGCCCGCGGCACCTCCGACCAGCTCAAGCAGCGCACCGGCGGAGAACGCGTGGAACTCGTCGTGCACGAGCGCGAGTACCTCGCCGGCGCCGAGGAGGTGCTGCGCAGTACGGGCAAGGGCACCGTCTCGGTGGACCACCACACACGCCGGCTCACCGTCCCGGTGACCGGTGGCGCCAAGCTGCTGGCCGAGGTCATCCGCGACCTCGACCACCGGGGCATCGAGATCGACGACATCGGTCTGCGCCGCCCCACGCTGGACGACGTGTTCATCTCGCTCACCGGCCACGCGGCCGAGGCGCGGGCCGAGGCGGACGCACGGGGTGCCGAGGACGGCGGCACCCCGGGCGACAGCGCGAAGAAGAGCGGCAGGAAGGCCGGCCGCACCGAGGACGGCACGACCAACGGCGCCGACGAGGCGACCGGTTCCACGGAGGTGACCACCAAGTGAGCGTGCTCACCGAGAACCCGGACGCCGGACGCCGAGCCGTCGTCCCCAAGGGCGCCGGACTGGCGCAGGCCGTCAACGACTCCCTGGTCATGGCGAAACGCAACCTCATCCGGATGCTGCGCATCCCCGAGGTCGTGATCTTCGGACTGATCCAGCCGATCATGTTCGTGGTGTTGTTCAGCTACGTCTTCGGCGGCTCGATCAACCTTCCCGGTGCGGGCCTCGACCCGGCCGCCTACCGGGAGTTCCTGATGGCCGGCATCTTCGCCCAGACCGTCACCTTCGCCACCGCCGGCGCAGGTGCCGGCATCGCGGAGGACATGCACAAGGGCCTCATCGACCGGTTCCGCTCACTGCCGATGTCCCGGGGGGCCGTGCTCACCGGGCGGACCCTGGCCGACGCGGTGCAGACCGCGCTGACCCTGGTGGTGCTCGCGGTGGTGGCGCTTCTGGTGGGCTGGCGGGCGCACAACGGCATCCCCAAGGCACTGGCCGCGTTCGGCCTGCTGCTGCTCCTGGGGTACGCGTTCACCTGGATCGGCGCGCTGATCGGCCTGACTGTCCGCACCCCGGAGGCCGCCACGTCGGGCGGCCTGATCTGGCTGTTCCCGCTGACGTTCATCTCGGTGGCCTTCGTGCCCTCGGAGAACATGCCGTCGTTCCTCCAGCACGTCGCCGAGTGGAACCCGTTCAGTGCGACGGTGGTCGCGTCCCGCGACCTGTTCGGCAACCTGCCGGAGGGCTACGTGTTCCCGGACGCCCTGCCGATGCAGCACCCGGCGCTGGCCTCGCTGATCTGGTCGGTGGTGATCATCGCCGTCTTCCGGACGCTCGCGGTGCGCAAGTACCGCTCGGCGACCGCCTGAACGGGCGCCCGCCCCGGACGGCTCGCCGTCCGGTGACACGACGGAGTCCCCGGACGATCGCGTTCCGATCGTCCGGGGACTCCGTCGTGCGGCTCGGCCGGGGCGCTCAGCTCTGGTACGGCTTCGCCTCCAGCACCTTCACGGCCGCCATGCTGCCGTTCGGCAGCTCGTACTCCGCCTCGTCCCCGACCCGCTTGCCGTTCAGGCCCTGGCCGAGCGGCGACTGCGGGGAGTAGGTCTCGATGTCGGAGCTCGCGTACTCCCGCGACGCCAGCAGGAAGGTGAGGGTGTCGTCCGGGTCGCCGTCGAAGGCGATGGTGACGACCATCCCCGGTTCCACCACGCCGTCGTCCGCCGGGGTCTCGCCGACCTTGGCGTGTTGCAGGAGCTGGGTGAGCTGCCGGATCCGCAGCTCCTGCTTGCCCTGCTCCTCCTTCGCCGCGTGATATCCACCGTTCTCGCGCAGGTCACCCTCCTCCCGAGCCGCCTCGATCTTCTTCGCGATCTCGGTGCGTGCGGGACCCGACAGATACTCCAGCTCCGACGTGAGCTGGTCGTACGCCTCCTGGGTCAGCCAGGTGACGTTGTCGCTGGTCTGGGTCACAGGTGCTCCTTGCAGGTACTCGGATATAAAGCAACGCCCTACCCACAGGGTTTGCGCCGGTGTGGGTGGGCGAAACATCGACCATAACAATTCCCCGGGAAAACGGAAGAAGGATTCGCCTCCTGGTGCCGGTGCCGGTGCCGGTGCCGGTGCCGTGACCGTCAGTCGCGCTCGGCCGGGTTGCACCGGACCAGTTCGGCGGTGGTCGCTTCGGCCGTCGTCCGCAGGGAGACGACCTCGTCGATCCGGCTCTCGCCCGGGGGGAAGGTGTAGTCGGCGCGGCCCACCTCGGCCTTGTCCTCCGACAGCGCCCGCAGTGCGCACACCCCGGTGATGTCCGGATCCTTGCGGACCTCCAGGTGGACCCGGACCTCTTCCCCGGACACCTTCCAAAACTTGATCAGTTCGGCGCTGACGTCGCTGCCGGACGAGACGTGCGCGACACCGAACCAGACGATCAGGCCCAGAGAACCGGCGCCGAGCACCGCGCCGAGGATCTTCAGACGCCGGTCGGTACGGGCGTCGTCGCGGACAGAGCGCCCGTACCGCCCGGCGGGGGGCTGGTCACTGCGGTCCGTCATCGTGGTGCCTCTCGGGATCGGCTCGGCCCACGCCACCGCGCTGCCGCGGAGGGCTCCCGTCGGACCGGGAATACAAGCGGGTGCCGCTTCGGTCACTATAGAAGCCGCCCGCGAAGCCCATTGACCGGGGCCGTGACGAGTTAACGAGGATCGAGTCTTGACTGAGCAGCTCCGACTGATGGCTGTGCACGCGCACCCCGACGACGAGTCGAGCAAGGGCGCGGCAACCATGGCGAAGTACGTGTCCGAGGGGGTGGACGTGCTCGTCGCGACCTGCACCGGCGGCGAACGCGGATCCATCCTGAACCCCAAGCTCCAGGGCGACAGGTACATCGAGGAGAACATCCACGAGGTACGCCGCAAGGAGATGGACGAGGCCCGCGAGATCCTGGGCGTGAAGCAGGCCTGGCTGGGCTTCGTCGACTCCGGTCTCCCGGAGGGCGACCCGCTGCCTCCGCTCCCGGAGGGCTGCTTCGCCCTCCAGGACGTGGACGAGGCGGCCGGGGCGCTGGTGAAGCTGATCCGCGAGTTCAAACCGCAGGTGATCACCACCTACGACGAGAACGGAGGCTACCCGCACCCGGACCACATCATGACGTACAAGATCAGCGCGGTCGCCTTCGACGCCGCCGGGGATCCGGAACGCTACCCGGAGGCCGGGCCCGCCTGGCAGCCGCAGAAGCTCTACTTCAACCAGGGCTTCAACCGGCAGCGCACCCTCGCCCTCCACGAGGCACTGCTCTCCCGCGGCGTCGAGTCCCCCTACGGGGAGTGGCTCAAGCGCTGGGACGAGTTCATGCGCAAGGACCGCGACCTGACCACCTTCGTCCCCTGCGGCGACTTCTTCGAGATCCGGGACAAGGCGCTGATCGCGCACGCCACCCAGATCGACCCCGAGGGCGGCTGGTTCCGCGTCCCGCTGGACCTCCAACGGGAGGTCTGGCCGACGGAGGAGTACGAACTGGCCAAGTCGCTCGTCGAGACCTCGCTACCCGAGGACGACCTGTTCGCCGGCATCCGCGACAATTGATGCCATGAGTGCGACGGAGACCCTGCTGCAGAACCCCGGGCTGCTCCAGCTCGCGGACGAGTTCGACGCCAACAAGGTGACGCCGGGGGTCCTCGGATTCCTGGTGTTCGCCGCGATGGGCCTGGTCATCTGGTTCCTGATGAAGTCGCTGAACCGGCGGCTGGGCAGGGTCGATTTCGACGAGTCCGTCGCGTCGTCCCGGCCCTCGCCCGGCGCCGGGCCCGCCGGAACGGGCGGGCCGGACGGGCCGGAGGACGGGCCCGCGCCCGGCGGCACGGGCCGGGACACCGCGGGGGCGGCACCGGGTGGCGGCTCGCCGAAGGCCTGAACCCGCGCCCCGGGCGGGCCACACGGGCCCGGCCCGGGGCGGGGCGGATCGCGTCCCGGAAGCCGCGGGCCCCGAGGGGACCGCCGCCCCGCACTCCGGCCCCGCCCGGCCCCGGCAGCCGTCGGAAGGCCGTCAGGGGGCCGTCAGAAAGTCGTGCCCAGGACGTCCCGCGCCTGCCTGGTCGGGACCAGGCCGAGCTGCCAGGCTTGCCAGCCGGACTCCGGGTCCACCCCGCGGTCCAGCATCAGCGCGTACGTCTCGGCCGCCTCCCGCACCGCCGGGTCTCGGTCGGCGTGGCTCCCGGCCAGCAACTCGGCCAGTTCCTGCTGCGCCACCGCCGCACCCACCACGCTGCCCCCGGGCGAGGCCATCGGCAGCAGGGTGCAGCGCAGGAAGCGCGCCCAGTCCGCCCCCCGCCGGTCCGCCGGCCGGCCCGTGGCCGCCGGGTCCGTGCTCTTCCCACCCGCGCCGCCCCCTGCCGGCCCGTCCGCACCCGCGGTGCCGGGGCCCGCGTCGTCGTCGGCGTAACCGGCGGTGAACAGCCGCAGCGCCTCGTCGGAGAGGTCCAGCGCCGAGACGGCGCGGCCGTTGCCCGCGTCGATCACCGCCAGCTCCAGGCAGGACCACGCCTCACCGTGCGCGACGCCGACGCGCCGGAAATCCGCCCGTGCGTCCTGGAGCAGCTGCCGCGCGAAGCCGCTGTTGTGCAGCGAGCCGGTGCGGGCCGCGCGCTGGTCCCGGCTCACCCGCGCCAGGTGGTGCCGGGCGCAGGCCAGCCCGTACACGTCCCGCATCCGGCTGAAGCCGGACCGGGCACGCTCCAGCTCCTGCACCGCGCCGTCCCGGTCGCCCGCCTCCTCCTGCGCCAGCCCCAGGTAGTACAGCGTCCACGCCTCCCCGCGCGCGTCCTCGCTCTCCCGGTGCCGGGCCAGCGCGCCGAGCAGCCGCTCCACCGCCGGCTCCGCCTCCCCGGCGTAGAGCTGGGCCCGGGCGAGCTGCGTCTCCGCCCAGGCCTGCCCCCGCCTGTCCTGGGTGAGCCGGTAGTCCTCCCGCGCCTGGTGCAGCTCGGACTCGGCGCCGCCGATGTCCCCGGTGCGCAGCAGGGTCTGGCCGAGCTGGTAGTGCGCCCACGCCTGCCCGTGGACGCTCTCGCTCTGCCGGTGCAGCGCCAGCGACTCGTGCAGCAGCTCCAGGGCGCTTCCCACCCGGCCGCGGTCGCGCTGGACGGCGGCCAGCGCGTGCAGGGTCCAGGCGCGGTCGCCGCCGAGCCCCTCGCCCGCCTGGAGGTGCAGCGCCTCGTCGAGCTTGGCGGCGGCCTCCCGCAGCCGACCCTGGTGGTGCAGGGTGATGCCCAGCTCCCGCAGGGTACGGGCCGCTCCGGCGGGCTGGTCCGCCTCCAGGTACAGCCCGACGACCGAGGCCAGGGTGGTGTTCGACCGGTCCAGCTCACCCAACTGCCGGGCGGCGACACCGGTGCGCCACTGCACCGAGCGGCTCAGCAGCCCGTGGTCCACCGCCCGCGTCAGCTCGTTCAGCTCGCCCAGCCGGTAGAGGTCGCCGCGCAGCAGGCAGTAGTCGCACAGTGCGCCGAGCAGATGCACGACGGCGGACTGGTCCACCCCCTCGTCCGCGTGCCGCAGCGTCGCCGTGATGAAGCTCGACTCGTCGTCCAGCCAGCGCAGGGCCGCCTCCAGCGAGTCGAAGCCGTGGCTGCCGAACCCGCCCGCCCGTGTGGAGGTCTTGCCGTCCACCATCCTGATCACCGTGTCGGCCAGCTCCGCGTAGCTGCGCAGCAGCCGCTCCTGCGCGGCGCCGCGTTCCGCCGCGGGTTCCTCGTCCAGCAGCCGGGAGCGGGCGAAGTGCCGCACCAGGCCGTGCAGCCGGTAGCGGTCGCCGCGGACGTGCTGGATCAGTCCCGCCTCCGCCAGCGCCGTCAACTGGCGCCCGGCCTCGCGTTCGTCGTCGGCCAGCAGTGCCGCCGCCGCGGCCGAGCCCAGGCTGGCGCGCCCCGCCAGCGCCAGCCGGCGCAGCAGCCGGCGTGCCGGCTCGGCCTGGTCGGCGTACCGCAGTGAGAGCGTCCGGGTGACCGGGTCCAGTGCCTCCGGCGGCCCGTAGCCGGCCAGTTGCCCGGCGACGGCCTCCGCGGACCGGTCGGTGCGCAGCGCCGAACCGGCCAGCCGCAGCGGCAGCGGCAACCCGCCGCACAGGTCGGCGAGCCGCTCGTAGCCGGTCGCGTCGTACCGGCCCCCGCCGTCCTGGGCCGCCGCCCGCAGCAACTCCTCGGCGTCGGAGGGATCCAGCGGTCGCAGCTCCAACTGGTGCACCCAGGCCGGCAGGTCCTCGGGCAGCGGCATCGGCCCGGAGGCCGTGACGAGCACCAGGCTGTCCGAACGCTCGGGAACCAGCTCCGCCACCTGGGCGGGATCGGTGGCGTCGTCCAGCACCACCGTCACCGGCAGGTCGGTGAGGTGGCGGTGGTACAGCTCGACGAGCCGCCGCTGGTTCTGCGCCTGCGGCTCCTCGTCCCGTCCGGAGCCGCGGAACAGCAACTGCTCGCGTGGCGCGCCCAGCCGGTTGAGGAGGTGCAGCAGTGCGTCCCGCGTGGACAGCGGGGCCCCCTCCTGCGTGTCGCCGCGCAGGTCGACGAGGCAGGCCCCCCGGAACTGGTCGCGCAGCTCGTGGGCCGCGTGCAGGGCCAGCGCGGAGCGCCCGGACCCCGGGGCACCGTGCAGCACCACCACCGTCGGACGCGTCTCGGTGCTCGCCCTGGCCTGCTGCACCCACTGCGAGATGCGGGACAGCTCGCCGCAGCGGCCGGCGAACGGGTCCCCGGGCGCCGGCAGGTGGTCGAACGAACGCTCCATCACGTTGCGTCGGCGGGCCGCAGCGCTGCGGTCCCGGCCGCGCAGCCGGGGCTGCGACCGCCGGCCGCCGGAAGCCGGCCGGGGCACCCGCGGAGCCGTCATCCGCTGCTGCTCCAGGTACGGGCGGATACCGCGGACCTCGAGCGCCGTCAGCCACGCCAGCCGCATCGCCTGCACCCCGCCGGGCTGCTCCTGGACGCCCGCCCCGCGCTGCGCCGTCCACAGGTGCGCGACGACCGCCTGCCCGAGCACTCCGAGGGCTCCGGCCACCAGGACCACCGCGGCCGCGCCCATCGCGTCCCCGAAACCGTGGCCCCGGTCGAACAGCGCGACGGCCACGACCGCCGCCGCCAGGCCGCCGACGGCCGGGCCGACGGCCCGGGCGGTGAAACGCTCGCCGAGGCGGCCCGGGGCCGCGGTGTCCAGGGCGCTGCGGTAGCCGGCGTACTCCTCCGCCGCTCGTACGGACATCTCGTCGAGGGCGGACCGGGCCCTCGCGAACAGCACGCTGCCGTCGGTGGCGCCTCCGGAGCGGCGCACCTCCTCCTCGACGGCCCGGGCCACCAGCCGTTCGGCCTCGGCCCGGTCGTCTTCCCGCAGTTCGATCCCCGCCGCCATGCACACCCCTCGGTCGCTCCCTCGACCCTCCAGTCTCCCCGCTCTCCGCCCCCCGCGACACCCCGCCACCGGCCCTCGCGCGCCGGTGGCTGCCGCTGCACGCGACAGGGGCGTCGGCAGCCTCCGGTGACGGAGCGCCGCTCAGGCGCCGATGTACGCCGCGAGGTGCTCGGCGGTCAGAGTGGAGCGATCGGCGACCAGTTGGGTGGGGGTGCCCTCGAACACGACCCGTCCGCCGTCGTGGCCGGCGCCGGGACCGAGATCGATGATCCAGTCGGCGTGTGCCATGACCGCCTGGTGGTGCGCGATCACGAGGACCGACTTGCCCGCGTCCACCAACCGGTCGAGCAGGCCGAGCAGCTGCTCGACGTCGGCCAGATGCAGGCCGGTCGTCGGCTCGTCGAGCACGTAGACGCCGCCCTTCTCGCCCATGTGCATGGCGAGCTTCAACCGCTGGCGTTCGCCGCCGGACAGCGTCGTCAGCGGCTGACCGAGGCTCAGGTAGCCGAGGCCGACGTCCACCAGCCGCCCCAGGACGGTGTGCGCCGCCGGGACACGGGTCTCGCCGGAGCCGAAGAACTCCGCGGCCTCGGCGACCGGCATGGCCAGCACCTCGCTGATGTCGCGGCCGCCGAAGCGGTACTCCAGCACCGAAGCCTGGAACCGCTTGCCTTCGCACTCCTCGCAGGTGGTCGAGACCCCTTCCCTCATGCCCAGGTCGGTGTAGAGGACGCCGGCGCCCTTACAGGAGGGGCAGGCGCCCTCGGAGTTGGAGCTGAACAGGGCCGGCTTGACGCCGTTGGCCTTCGCGAAGGCCTTGCGGATCGGCTCCAGCAGCCCGGTGTACGTGGCCGGGTTGCTCCGGCGCGAGCCGCGGATCGCCGTCTGGTCGACCGACACCACGTCCGTGCCCGAGGGGAGGGAGCTGTGGACGAGCGAGCTCTTTCCGGAGCCGGCGACGCCGGTCACGACGGTGAGCACCCCGAGCGGGATGTCGACGTCGACGTCCCGGAGGTTGTGCGTGTCCGCCCCCCGGATCTCCAGTTTCCCGGTCGGCTCGCGCACCTCGTCCTTCAGCCGGGCGGCGTCGTCCAGATGGCGGCCGGTGAGCGTGTCGCTGCCGCGCAGCCCGTCGACGGTGCCCTCGAAGCAGACGGTGCCGCCGTGGGTGCCCGCGCCGGGGCCGAGATCGACGACGTGGTCGGCGATCGCGATCGCCTCCGGCTTGTGCTCGACGACGAGCACGGTGTTCCCCTTGTCCCGCAGCTGCAGCAGCAGGTTGTTCATGCGTTGGATGTCGTGTGGGTGCAACCCGATCGTGGGCTCGTCGAAGACGTAGGTGACGTCGGTCAGGGAGGACCCGAGGTGGCGGATCATCTTGGTGCGCTGCGCCTCGCCGCCGGAGAGCGTGCCCGACGGCCGGTCGAGCGAGAGGTAGCCCAGCCCGATCTCCACGAACTTCTCCAGGGTGTGCTGCAGCGTGGCGAGCAGCGGTCCCATCGACGGCTCGTCCAGCTTCCGCACCCACTCGGCGAGATCGCTGATCTGCATCGCGCACAGGTCGGCGATGCCGGTTCCCCTGATCCTGGAGGACCGGGCGGGTTCGCTCAGCCGAGTGCCCTCGCACTCCGGGCAGGTCGTGAAGGTGACCGCCCGGTCCACGAACGCCCGGATGTGCGCCTGCATCGCCTCCCGGTCCTTGGCCAGGAACGACCTCTTGACCTGGAGCACCAGGCCTTCGTAGGTCATGTTGGTGCCGGCGATCCTGACCTTCGTCGGCTCCTTGTACAGGAAGTCGTGGAGCTCCTTCTCGGTGTACCTGCGGATCGGCTTGTCCGGGTCGAGGAAGCCCGACTCGGTGTAGAACCGCACCGACCAGCCGTCGGCCTTGAAACCGGGCACGGTGATCGCGCCCTCGGTGAGCGACTTGTCCTCGTCGTAGAGCTGCCCGAGGTCGATGTCGGAGACCGTGCCCCGGCCCTCGCAGGGCGGGCACATGCCGCCGGTGAGGGTGTACGAGACCTTCTCGGCCTTCTTGCCGCCGCGCTCGACGGTGATCGCGCCGGCGGCCCGGACCGAGGGGACGTTGAAGGAGAAGGACTGGGGCGAGCCGATCCGCGGCTCCCCGAGCCGGCTGAAGAGGATGCGCAGCAGCGCGTTCGCGTCCGTGACAGTGCCGACGGTGGAGCGCGGGTTGGCGCCCAGCCGCTCCTGGTCGACGATGATCGCGGTGGTCAGGCCGTCGAGGACGTCGACGTCCGGCCGCGCCATCGTGGGCATGAAGCCCTGGACGAACGCACTGTACGTCTCGTTGATCATCCGCTGCGACTCGGCGGCGATCGTCGCGAACACCAGCGAGCTCTTGCCCGAACCCGAGACCCCGGTGAACGCCGTCAGCCGGCGTTTCGGGATCTCGATGCCGACCTCGCGCAGGTTGTTCTCGCGCGCCCCCTGCACACGGATCATGTCGTGGCTGTCGGCGGCGTGCGGGGCGGTTGCGCGCGTGTCCGCCTTCTTGGCCTTGCTCATCGTGACTCCCTCTGGGGGGCGGGGCCCGCCCCCGGGTTCTTCCGTCGGTGCGCCGTCTCGGATCGCCGCGGCCGGGTGCTCCGTACCGCCGGAGCACCCGGCCGGGCTACCGGCGCGGAGGGCTCGCACGTCACCCGGCGGTGACCTTCCACAGGAAGCCGTCGGGGTCGGCGAAGTGCCCGGTGTACCCGCTCTCGGACTCCCGGGCGGGGACGGCGACCCGGCCGCCGTTGGCGGCCGCCGTCGTCAGCGTCGCGTCGACCTCCTCGCGCGACCCGGCCCTGTGGTGCAGCACCGCGGCGCGGAAGCCCTCGCCGTTGTCGTCCTCGATGCCCACGTCCTTTGCCAGGGTGTGCCAGGGCATCAGGCCGAGCCGGCAGGTGCCCGCGCTCGGATGGAAGTCGACGTAGTGCTTGTAGTCCTTGTCGGTCTTCATGCCCAGGGCCTCGTAGAAGGCCTTGGCGGCCTTCATGTCGGAGACGCCGAGCAGAGCCGCGGTCTCGGTCGGCACCGCGGGCCGGGCCACGGGGCCCTTGTCCTTCTTGGTGGGCGCCGCCACCTTCCAGATGGCGCCGTCCGGAGCCTGGAACACCCCGGAGAAGGCGCCGAACAGGGACTTCTTCGCGGGCTTGAGCACCTTCGCCCCGCCCGAGACCGCGGCGTCCACCACGTTCTCGACCTCGGAGGGCCGGCTGACGATGAAGGTCATCACGTAGCCGCGGAAGCCGGAAGCGGCCGGTTCCGGGCCGGCGCCCGCCTCCGCGGCGAGCGCCTCCGTGCTGTAGAGGGCGACGTGGCCGGTCCCGTGCATGTCGAGGTCGGCGTGGCCGCCGTGGTCGTCGGCGGCCGGGGAGAAGGTGGAGCCGTAGAAGTCCTGCGCGCTGCTCACCTCGGGAACACCGAGGGTCATCACGTCGAGGGAAAGCGTCATGAGGTGTCTCCTGGCAGGTGGTGGGGGTGCTCGTGCACGCGCACCCGGGACCGGCGGCCGTCCCGGCTGACACCCACGCTGACAGGGTCCGGGCGCGGCCGCTTCTCCGATCCTGATCGGTTCACCGGCGCTCACGGGAGCCTGAGAGAGCCCCGGGTCAGGAGGGGCGTGACTGGCTGAAGCGGAGCATGTTGCCAGCGGGGTCCCGAAAGGCGCAGTCGCGGACGCCGTAGGGCTGGTCGACGGGTTCCTGGAGGACCTCGCCGCCTGCGCGGCGGATGCGCTCGAAGGTCGCGTCGCAGTCGTCGGTGCTGAAGATGACGCCGCGCAACTGGCCCTTCGCGAGGAGTTCCGCCATGGCCTGCTTGTCTGCGGGAGAGCCGTTGGGGTCCGCCAGCGGCGGCTCCAGGACGATGTCCACGTGGGGCTGATCCGGCGAGCCGACGGTCACCCAGCGCATGCCCTCGAAGCCGACGTCGTTGCGCACCTCCAACCCCAGGACGTCGCGGTAGAAGGCGAGGGCCGTGTCGTGGTCGTCGACGGCGATGAAGCACTGCGAGAGGCTGATGCTCATGGCCCCATGCTAAGCAGGAGAGGCGGTTTCGGCCCGCCCGTTCCGGATGTCCGCGGGGGGCGCCCCGTCCTTTCTGTCGCGTACCGGCCGGGTGCGAATCCTGGCGACGCAGGCGGGAATGGCGGCTCCGTCGTCGTGCCGCCGCGCGCGGTAGACGCTCGGGCTCTCACCGGCGAGCTCGGTGAAACGCGAGCTGAACGATCCGAGAGAGGTGCAGCCCACCGCGAAGCAGACCTCGGTCACCGACAGGTCTCCCCGCCGCAGCAGGGCCTTGGCCCGCTCGATCCGGCGCGTCATGAGGTAGCAGTACGGGGTCTCTCCGTAGGCGGCGCGAAAGCTGCGGTGGAAGTGGCCCGTCGACATGAGGGCGACACGGGCGAGCGCGGGCACGTCGAGCGGCTCCGCGTACTCACGGTCCATCGTGTCGCGCGCTCGACGCAACCGCACGAGATCCTCCAGCCTCATGCCACCACCTTCCCACAGCATTGACGACGGCTCCTGGGGAACGTCGACGCCGCCGGCGCGTGCGGCCGAAGGGGTCGGCTGAGGAGGCGGGCGTGCCCGCCTCCTCATGTGTTGGTGAAGAGCTGCCCCCGTGCGACGATGCCGGTATGAATCGACTGGCCGGCTCGCAGTCGCCGTACCTGCTCCAGCACGCCGACAACCCGGTCCACTGGCGGCCCTGGGAGCCGGAGGCGTTCGAGGAGGCCCGGCGGCGGGACGTGCCGGTGCTGCTCAGCGTCGGCTACAGCTCGTGCCACTGGTGCCACGTGATGGCGCACGAGTCGTTCGAGGACGACGAGACCGCGGCGTTCCTCAACGAGCACTTCGTGAGCGTCAAGGTGGACCGCGAGGAGCGGCCCGACATCGACTCGGTCTACATGGAGGCGGTCCAGGCGGCCACCGGTCAAGGCGGCTGGCCGATGACGGTCTTCCTCACGCCCGGCGGAGAGCCGTTCTACTTCGGCACCTACTTCCCGCCCGAGCCGCGGCACGGGATGCCGTCCTTCCGGCAGGTGCTGGAGGGTGTCCGCGCCGCCTGGGCCGACCGGCGGACCGAGGTGGACGAGGTCGCCGGGCAGATCGCGCGGGACCTGGCCGGCCGCTCGATCGACTACGGCGGGGACGGTGCCCCCGGGACCCCGGCGGCCGGGGACCAGGCGGACGCGCTGCTCGGCCTGACCCGGGAGTTCGACGCCGTGCACGGCGGTTTCGGCGGGGCGCCGAAGTTCCCGCCGCCGATGGCGCTGGAGTTCCTGCTGCGCCACCACGCCCGCACCGGCTCCGAGGGTGGGCTGGAGATGGTGCGGACCACCTGCGCGGCCATGGCCCGCGGCGGCCTCCACGACCAGCTCGGCGGCGGCTTCGCACGGTACGCGGTCGACGCCTCCTGGACGGTCCCGCACTTCGAGAAGATGTTGTACGACAACGCGCTGCTGTGCCGGGTGTACGCCCACCTCTGGCGGGCCACCGGGGACGAGGACGCCCGCCGGACGGCGCTGCGGACCGCCGACTTCATGGTCGGCGAGCTGCGCACGGAGCAGGGCGGCTTCGCCTCCTCCCTGGACGCCGACAGCCCCGCCCCCGGTGACACGGCCGGCACCCACCGGGAGGGTGCCTACTACGCCTGGACCCCGGAGGAGCTGTGGACGGTCCTGGGCGAGGACGACGCCGAGTGGGCCGCGCACTGCTACGGCGTGACCGCGGAGGGCACCTTCGAGGCGGGCGCCTCGGTGCTCCGGCTCGTCGACCCGGACGTCGCTGTGGACGACGAGCGGCTGGAGTCGGTGCGCCGCCGGCTGCTGGCGGCCCGCCGGGAGCGGCCGCGCCCGGGCCGGGACGACAAGGTCGTCGCCGCCTGGAACGGGCTGGCCGTTGCCGCGCTGGCCGAGGCCGGGGCCTACTTCGAACGTCCGGACCTGGTCGACGCCGCGACGGCTGCGGCCGACCTGCTGCTCCGGGTGCACGTGGACGACGGCGGCCGGATCGCCCGTACCTCGCTCGGCGGCCTGGTGGGCAGCGGCCCCGGAGTGCTGGAGGACTACGCCAGCACCGCCGAGGGGCTGCTCGCGCTGTACGCCGTCACGGGGGAGACGCCCTGGCTCGACATGTCCGGCCTGCTGCTGGACACCGTGCTGACCCGCTTCACCGCCTCGGACGGCACGCTGTGGGACACCGCAGACGACTCCGAGCGGTTGATCCGCCGCCCGCAGGACCCGACCGACGGTGCCACCCCGTCCGGCTGGACGGCTGCGGCCGGAGCCCTGCTGACCTACGCGTCGTACACCGGGAGCAGCCGCCACCGCGAGGCGGCCGAGCGCGCCCTGGGGGTCGTGCGGGTGATCGGAGGCCGGGCGCCGCGGTTCATCGGCTGGGGCCTAGCGGTCGCCGAGGCGTCGCTGGACGGCCCGCGCGAGGTCGCGGTCGTCGGGCCGGACGGCGACCCGGCCACCGCCGCGCTGCACCGTGCGGCGCTGCTGGGCACCGCGCCGGGAGCCGCCGTCGCCGTCGGCGACCCACGGGAGCACGGGGGCGCGGACCCCGCCGTCGGCGCGGCGGACCCGGTCGGGGCGGGCGTGCCGCTGCTCGCCGGACGTCCGCTGGTGGACGGCCGGCCGGCGGCCTACGTCTGCCGGCACTTCACCTGCGACGCGCCCACCACCGCTCCGGAGGCCCTCGCCGCCCGGCTCGGTGGCTGACCGGCCTCGCCCCCCCCGAGCAGGGCCCCTCCGGGAGGTCACCCCGCTCCCTCCAGGGCATGTCGCCTGCCGCGCACGGGCCCCCGGAGGCGGCGTTGCGCGGGTCCGGGACGGCTCCCGGGGGACACGTGGCGAAAAACACCGGGCGTTCCGGGCCCGGCGCCCGTATCGTGACCGCCATGCAGGTGATCCAATCGACCAAGCTCGCAAACGTCTGCTACGAGATCCGTGGCCCGGTGCTCGAGGAGGCAATGCGGCTGGAGGCGGCAGGACACCGCATCCTCAAGCTCAACACCGGCAACCCCGCCGCCTTCGGCTTCGAGTGCCCGCCGGAGATCCTTGAGGACATGCTCCGGAACGTGGGCGACGCCCATGGCTACGGGGACGCCAAGGGGCTGCTCGCCGCGCGGCGCGCGGTGGTGCAGCACTACCAGACCCAGGACGTCCCGCTGTCCGTGGAGGACGTCTACCTCGGCAACGGCGCCTCCGAGGTCATTCAGATGTCGATGCAGGCGCTCCTCAACGACGGAGACGAGGTGCTGGTTCCGGCGCCGGACTTCCCGCTGTGGACGGCTTCCGTCTCGCTCTCCGGCGGCACCGCGGTGCACTACCGCTGCGACGAGCAGGCCGACTGGATGCCCGACCTCGCCGACATCGAGCGGAAGGTGACCGACCGCACCAGGGCGCTGGTCATCATCAACCCCAACAACCCCACCGGGGCGGTGTACAGCGAGGAGATGTTGCGCGGGCTGACCGAGATCGCCCGCCGGCACAACCTGATCGTCTGCTCGGACGAGATCTACGACAAGATCCTCTACGACGACGCGGTGCACACCCCGACCGCCGCGATCGCGCCGGACCTGCTGGTCCTCACCTTCAACGGGCTGTCCAAGGCGTACCGGGTCGCCGGCTACCGCAGCGGCTGGCTGGCGGTCTGCGGCCCGAAGTCGCACGCGTCGAGCTACATAGAGGGTCTGACGATCCTGGCGAACATGCGGCTGTGCGCCAACATGCCCGCGCAGTACGCCGTCGCGACGGCGCTGGGTGGCCACCAGTCGGTGAAGGACCTGCTGCTGCCCGGCGGCCGGCTGGTGGAGCAGCGCGACGCGGTCCACGAGGCGCTGACCCGGATTCCCGGCGTCAGTTGCGTCAAGCCCAAGGGGGCGCTGTACGCCTTCCCGCGGCTGGACCCGAAGGTCTACCCGATCAAGGACGACCGGCAGATGGTGCTGGACCTGCTGCGTGCCGAGCAGATCATGATCGTGCACGGCACCGGGTTCAACTGGCCGGAGCCGGACCACTTCCGGATCGTCACCCTGCCCCCCGCGAAGGAGCTGACCGACGCGGTCGAGCGGATCGGCACCTTCCTGGACGGTTACCGCCAGCCCTGACCAACCCGCCCGTCCGCTCGCCGACCGGTGGCGCCCGGCCCTTAGCGCGGCGACCACCCGCGACCTTCCCGAAGGCCCGCGGGTGGACGTCCGTGCCGATACTCGCCCCTCGCGGTCCGCCCCACCGGGTGCGGGAGCGCTCGCCTTCACCGGCGCGGGGTACTCGGACGGGCCACCGCCGCGGGCGTGATACCTTCTCACCGAATCTTGTACTTGTAGCTGCTCGATGCGGAAAGGCGGTGCGCCATGGCGGAGCCGGGCGCGCGGACCCCGCGGGAGCGGTACCGCGACCAGGTGCGGGCGGAGGTCAGGGAGCGGGCGTGGGAGCAGATCGCCGCGGCCGGGGCGTCTGCGCTCTCGCTCAACGCGATCGCCAAGCAGATGGGCATGAGCGGGCCCGCCCTCTACCGGTATTTCGCCGGCCGTGACGAGCTGATCACCGAGCTGATCAGGGAGGCGTACCGGAGCCTCGCCGACGCCATCCGCGCGGCGGTCGAGGGTGGTGCCGACGCGGCCCGACTGGCCCACGCCCTGCGGGCGTGGGCCCTGGGCGACCCGCACCGCTACTTCCTCCTCTACGGCACGCCCGTTCCCGGCTACCACGCACCCGAGGACACCAGGGCGATCTCCTCCGAGATCATGGCGACCCTGCTCGACGCCTGCGCCACGCTGCCGCCCGCCGGGTCCGAGCCGGAGTTCGCCGCGCATCTCGCCGCTCACCGGCAGTGGGCGCCCGGTCACCCCGCTCCACCCGACGTGCTGCACCGGGGTCTCGTCTTCTGGGCCCGGCTGCACGGGATCCTGTCTCTGGAGCTCGCCGGTCACTTCACCGGTATGGGCTTCGATCCCGCGCTGCTCTACGCGGCCGAGCTGGAGGCCCTCTCGGCCTCCTGACCGCCCCGCGGCGCGCGGGGCGCCCGTCCGCGTGTGTGCGGCGGGGGCTCGGGGTGCGCGGTGCCGACCGGGCCCGGGCAGTCGAGGTCCCGTCAGTTTCGTCCCCGCTACAACTTTAGACAGAGTCCAAGTTAGGATGGTCTCCCGTATCCGCCAGGAGGCCCACATGTACGAACCGATCCGCACCAAGTCGGTCCACAGCCTGGCCGAGTCGACCGCCTCCGACGACTCCTTCCCGCATCGTTCCCGGGAGGAGGAGCTGGACATCCGGCTCGCCGGCCATCTGACCGCGCTGCTCACCGTGACCGACGAGCTGCGCGCGCTCGCCCCGGACGCCACCCTCGACTCCGCCGCCCAGCAACTGGCCGACCAGGTCACCCGCCTGAACGGCGGCCGCTCGCCGCTGCGGGCGGACCCCACCGGCCGCACCGGGGACGACGGGCGCCGAGAGGCCGTGGAGGTGCTGAGCCGCAGGGCGCACACCCTCGCGGGGAACGCCCTCGTGGTCGCCACCGCGCGGAGCGACGTGTCGGGAAAGGCGCTCGCCGCCGCCCGGATGGCCGCCCACGCCGAGGCGCTCGGCCTGTGACGCGTTCCCCGGCCGGTGCGCCGGGGAACGCGCCGACCGCGGGGATCCGCACGGTCGGCCGCCGTCGCACCGGCCGCAACCGTCGTACTGCCGCCGCACCCGGGGAGGGGCGCAGGGCCGGGGGTCGGGCGCCGTCCGACCCCCGGCGCGCTTCCGGGAGGGTCGGGTCGGGCCCGGGGCCGGGCGCGCGACCGGCCCCGGGGTGATCAGCCCAGGCGCTCGACCAGGGCGCGGTGCTCGTCCCACAGCTCCCGCGGGGCGCGGTCGCCGAAGGTGTTGAGGTGCTCCGGGATGAGGGCGGCCTCCTCGCGCCAGACCTCCGGGTCCACGGTGAGCAGGAGGTCCCTCTCCTCCTCGCTCAGCTTCAGCCCCTCGGTGTCCAGGGCGCCCTTCGCCGGCAGCACCCCGATCGGGGTCTCCACGCCCTCGGCCGCACCGTTCAACCGGCCGACGATCCACTTCAGCACCCGGCTGTTCTCGCCGAACCCGGGCCAGACGAAGTGTCCCCGGTCGTCCTTGCGGAACCAGTTCACGTAGTAGATCCGCGGCAGTTTCCCGCCGTGGCCGTTCTCGACCGCCTGTCGGCCGATCTTCAGCCAGTGAGCCATGTAGTCGCCCATGTGGTAGCCGCAGAACGGCAGCATGGCGAATGGATCGCGGCGCAGCTCGCCGACCCGGCCCTCGGCCGCGGCCGTCTTCTCGGAGGCGACGTTCGCGCCGAGGAAGACCCCGTGCTGCCAGTCGAAGGACTCGGTGACCAGCGGCACCGCCGTGGCGCGGCGGCCGCCGAAGAGGATCGCCGAGATCGGCACGCCGCGCGGGTCCTCCCACTCGGGAGCGATCGTCGGGCACTGGGCGGCGGGCACCGCGAACCGGGCGTTGGGGTGCGCGGCCGGGGTGCCGGACTCCGGGGTCCAGTCGTTGCCCTTCCAGTCCGTGAGGTGGGCGGGCGGCGCCTCGGTCATGCCCTCCCACCACACGTCGCGGTCGTCGGTGAGGGCGACGTTGGTGAAGATGGTGTTGCCCCACAGCGTCTTCATGGCGTTGGCGTTGGTGTCCTCGCCGGTGCCGGGGGCGACGCCGAAGAACCCCGCCTCGGGGTTGATGGCGTACAGCCGGCCGTCCTCGCCGAACCGCATCCACGCGATGTCGTCGCCGATGGTCTCGACCGTCCAGCCCGCGGTGGTCGGCTCCAGCATGGCGAGGTTGGTCTTGCCGCAGGCCGAGGGGAAGGCGGCGGCGATGTACTTCACGTCCGCCGCGTCGCCGCGCGGCGGGGTGAGCTTGAGGATCAGCATGTGCTCGGCGAGCCAGCCCTCGTCCCTGGCCATCACCGAGGCGATCCGCAGCGCGTAGCACTTCTTGCCCAGCAGGGCGTTGCCGCCGTAGCCGGAACCGTACGACCAGATCTCGCGGCTCTCCGGGAAGTGCGAGATGTACTTGGTCTCGTTGCAGGGCCACGGGACGTCCGGCCGGCCGGGTTCCAGCGGGGCGCCCACGCTGTGGACCGCCTTCACGAAGAAGCCGTCCTCGCCCAGCTCGTCCAGCACCGCGCTGCCCGTCCGTGTCATGGTCCGCATGGACACCGCGACGTAGGCGGAGTCGGTGATCTCGACGCCGAGGGCGGAGAGCGGGGACCCGAGCGGGCCCATGCAGAACGGGACCACGTACATCGTCCGGCCGCGCATCGAGCCGCGGAAGACGCCCTGCTCGCCGGTGAAGGTCTCGCGCATCTCGGCGGGAGCCTTCCAGTGGTTCGTCGGGCCCGCGTCCTCCTCCCGCTCGGAGCAGATGAAGGTCCTGGTCTCCACCCGTGCGACGTCGCCGGGATCGGAGGTGGCGAGGTAGGAGTTCGGCCGCTTGACCGGGTCGAGCGCGGTGAAGGTGCCGCTCGCCACGAGCTCCGCGCACAGGCGCTCGTACTCGGCCTCCGAGCCGTCGCACCAGACGACCCGGTCGGGTTGGGTGAGGGCGGTGATCTCCTCGACCCAGGAGAGGAGTTCCTGGTGCCGGGTCGGGGCCGTGCTGGTGGGAGCCGCAGTACTGCGCGCCACAATCGCTCCAGAGGGTTTCGTGAGGGTTCGTGGGAGTTCGAGCCGGACGGACGGGAGCGGACTCGGCTGCACAGGCCTTCTCCGCACAAGCGACGGATCGTCGCAGATCCGGCTTTCCGGTTCTGTCCGTCATAGCAGTCATCAAGCTGGGGATGCCTCAAGCACGCCCCTTGGGGGCCACGACCCGGACGCTGCGGCGACGCTCATCCGGTATCGACTGTGCTCATCTGATCATGTCGTCTTCGCTCCGATGTGTCCAGAGGGTCGCAGGTGAGCATCGCCACCTCCTCGGAGTCGATTGCGTCACCTCGGGGGTTCGACGGGGAACGCGGCCGTTCCGCCTACGCCGCCGTAGGTACGCTGTGAACATGACTGCCGCTGCGCCTGAACCCGCGACCGGTGCCCCCGGTCACTCGGACGCCCACACCGCCGGTGACCCGCACACCCACGACGCGCTCCACAAGCTCGCCTCGGTGATGCCGAGCAAGCCGCGGATGCGGGGCTGGCTGCACGCGGGCATGTTTCCGGCGGTCCTCATCGCCGGGATCGCCCTCACTGCGCTGGCGGGTTCGCCGGAAGCCCGGGTCGCCTGCGGGATCTACGCGGTCACCGCCTGCCTGCTGTTCGGTGTCAGCGCGCTCTACCACCGCGGCGAGTGGGGTCCGCGCGCCGACCGGATCCTCCGGCGGCTGGACCACTCGAACATCTTCCTGATCATCGCGGGCAGTTACACCCCGCTGACCATCCTGCTGCTCGACGGCGCCCGCGGGCAGGCGCTGCTCTGGGGCGTGTGGCTCGCGGCGGCGGCCGGCATCGCCTTCCGGGTGTTCTGGGTCGGCGCCCCGCGCTGGCTCTACACGCCCTGCTACATCGCGATGGGCTGGGCGGCGGTCTTCTTCCTGCCCGACTTCCTCCGGACCGGCGGGCTCGCGGTCCTGATCTGCGTGATCGTCGGAGGCCTGCTCTACAGCGCGGGCGGGGTCATCTACGGACTCAAGCGCCCCAACCCCTCGCCGCGCTGGTTCGGCTTCCACGAGGTCTTCCACTCGCTGACGCTGGCCGCCTTCGTCGTGCACTACGTCGGCATCTCGCTGGCCGCCTACAGCGTGGACTGACCCCGGTGGCGGCCCCAAGAGGTGCCGCCGCGCGCCGACGGCCCCCGGCGGGGTCGGCGCCGGACGGAGCGCCCCGCGAGGACGTCCGTGCGCCGACCGTCCCGGAGGGCGAAGCGGCCGTCCACCATGACGTGCGGGATCCCTGTGGGCGGTGTCCTGGGACGGTCGAAGGTGGCCCCCGCGGCGACCGTGGCGGGGTCGAACAGAACCAGGTCGGCGCGGTGGCCCTCACGGACGAGCCCGCGGTCCGGCAGTCGCAGCCGCGCGGCGGCCCGTCCGGTCAGGTGCGCCACGCACTCCTCCAGCGACAGCACCCGCGACTCCCGCACGTAGTGGCCCAGGTAGTGCGGGAAGGTGCCGTAGGCGCGGGGGTGCGGCTTGGCGCCCTGGAGAATGCCGTCGCTGCCCCCGGTGTGCACCGGGTGCCGCATGATGGCGCGCACGTTCTCCTCGTGGCCGACGTGCTGGAGGATCGTCGTCCCCAGCCGGTCCTCCACGAGCAGCCTCCTGGCCTGCTCGAAGCTCTCCAGTCGGTGCCCGGCGAAGGCGCCGAGCGCCGGGTCGCCCGTGCCGGAGATCTCGATGGTGTGCCAGTCCATCGGTACGCCGTGGCAGCCGTCGGCTCCCACCACCTCCAGGTCGTGCCGGATGCGGGCGCACTCCCGCGGGTCGCGCAACCGCTCCAGGGTGCGCTCCGGGCCGCCCGCGGAGGCCCAGCTCGGCAGCAGGGCGGCGAGCGTCGTGCAGCCCGGCAGGTACGGGTAGGTGTCGAGTGTGATGTCCGCACCGGCGGCCAGCGCCTCGTCCAGCAGCCCGAGCAGTTCCGGGGCGCGCCCGGCGTTCACCCCGAAGTTCATCGTCGCGTGCGCCAGGTGCAGCGGACAGTCCGCCTCCCGGCACAGCTCGACCGTCTCCCGGTAGGCCTCCAGCGCACCGGCCCCGTACGAGCGGTGGTGCGGGCAGTAGTAGCCGCTGTAGGAGGCCACCACGCGGCACAGCTCGGTGAGCTCGGAATTCGGCGCGTACATCCCCGGGGTGTAGGTGAGCCCCGAGGACATGCCCACCGCGCCCTGCGCGAGGCCCTCGGCGACCAGGCGCCGCATCCGCTCCCGCTCCGATGCGGTCGCGGGCCGGTCCTCCCAGCCCACCGCCAGCATCCGGACGGTGCCCTGCGGCACCAGGTACGCCGCGTTGACCGCGATGCCCCGGTCGAGCCGGTCCAGGTACCCGCCCACCGTCCGCCAGTCGAAGTCGACGTCGGAGCCGTCCCCGTTCCAACCGGTCACGGCCCGCCGGACCTCGTCCAGCGTCCGGTCGTCGACCGGCGCGTAGGAGAGGCCGTCCTGGCCGATCACCTCCAGGGTCACCCCCTGGGCCAGCTTCGCCGAGTGGTCCGGGTCGCGGAGCAGCGCCAGGTCGCTGTGCGCGTGCATGTCCACGAAACCGGGCGCGAGGGCGAGTCCGGTCGCGTCCAGCACCTCGCGTCCGCCGGGTCGCGGCCCGCTCCCCTCGGGGACGATCGCGGCGATCCGGCCCTTGTGCAGCGCGACGTCGGCCCGGCGGGAGGGGCCGCCGGTCCCGTCCACGACGAGCGCGCCGCGGATGACGGTGTCCATGAAACCTGAACCTCCTGGGGGTGCGGACGCGGGGGGAGCGGGGGCGGGTGGAGACGTCGGGGCGGGGACGGCCCGTCCGGACGCGCACGGGCCCTGCCGGGCCGTCGGGCCCTGCCGGGCGCGTCCGGCCGTCCGGTCAGAAGAACGTGCGGACGTACTCGACGGCGCTGCCGTCCTCGGTGGTCACCGGGATCAGTTGCCACTTGTCGAAGATGGTGCACGGGTGCGACATGCCGAGCCCGATCCAGTCGCCGACCGCGGGCCCGCCGCCGGACGCGGCTTCCGGGTCCACGGACAGCCAGGAGTGCTGGTCGGAGAGCGCGGTGAGGGTGATGCCGTCGGCCGGGAGGAGCCGGCCGGTGCCTGCCTCGCGGACGACACGCGGGACGGGCAGGTGCAGGTCGTGGGCCGCGTCCCGCTTGCCCGCGTTGAGGAAGGCCTGCCGCGGCTCCGGACGGGAGACCACCTGGGCCCAGAGGGTGAACGCCGACCGGAGCCCGCCCTCGTCGGGCACCCGGTTGAACGGGGTCACCGTGCGGTACTGGCCCTCGTCGTGCGAGACGTACGCGCCCGAGCGCAGCAGCTTCAGCACCGGTGCCGACAGCGCGGGAATCCGCGCGAACACCTCGGCCACCGCGTCGAACCAGGCGCTGCCGCCCGCGCTGACCACGATCTCCTCCACAGGTCCGCACGACCCGCCGGAGAACCGGCCGGCCCGGTCGAAGTCCGCGGCCAGCGCCACCAGCCGCTCCAGCCAGGTCGCCACCCGCGCCACGTCCGCGCCGGGGACCTCGCCCTCGTAGCCCGCCACGCCGACCAGCCGAAGGGTGCCGGTGGCGCCCACGGCGTCCGCGACCGCGGCCGCTTCCCCCTCGGTGCGCACCCCGGTGCGCGCGCCGTCCCCCGCGCCCAGCTCCACCACCACGTCCAGCGGCCGGGAGCCGCCCGCGGACCGCAGTGCCTCGTCCATCAGCCGCACCCCGGCCACTGAGTCGACGTAGACGACGCAGCGGAACCCCGGGTCGGCGCTCAGCTCCGCGGCCAGGGCGCGGAGCGCGGCCGCGTCCACGAGTTCGTTGGCCAGGAACACCCGAGGCACCCCGAATGCGCGGCAGACCCGCAGCTGGGCGGGGTTGGCCACGGTGACGCCCCAGGCGCCGCGCTCCAACTGCCGGGCGAACAACTGCGGTGCCATCGAGGTCTTGCCGTGCGGGGCGAAGGCCAGGCCGTGCGCGGCGGTGTAGTCGGCCATGGTGGTCAGGTTGTGCTCCAGCGCCTCCTCGGAGAGCGTCAGTACGGGTGTGCCGAAGCCGCCCTCGAACAGGTTCCGCCGCTGGTCGGCGAGTGCGCCGACGGTGAGCCCGGCCGCGTCCGGTGGCAGCCCCTTGAAGCGGTGGTCCACCACCTCGTCCCGGAGCGGGCCCAGCCGGAGCGGGCCGCCCCGGGACGCGACGGAGTGCGTCGGACCGGAGAGCCCGTCCGACGAGGGCCTGCTGGGCCGGGCGGAATCCGGTGACGACTGGTGGCCCATGGTGCGGGTGCTCCGTCCGTGCTCGTCCGCGGGGTGCGGTGTGGCGACCGGCGTGGCACTGGCGTTGCGAAGAGTGCAACGACCATTGCGGCGTATGCTGATTGCTGTCTAGCATCCCGCTGAGTACCCGGTCAATGAAACCGCCGGTCATCCGGTTGAGTACCCAGGAGCGCAGACGATCGTGACCAGCAACGGCACCCCCGCCACCGACCGGCGCCCGGAAGCGGCCGCCGATGTGGAGATCGTCTGCCTGGGCGAGACCATGGTCGCCTTCCGCCCCGCCGAACCCAGCGGCCTGGCGGCCGCCGCCACCTTCGACCGCGGCATCGGCGGAGCCGAGTCCAACGTGGCCTGTACGCTCGCCCGGGCCGGCCACGCGACGCGCTGGATCAGCCGGGTCGGCTGCGACCCGTTCGGCGAGCACCTGCTGCGCACCGTCGCCGCCACCGGCGTGGACACCGCCCACGTCGGTCGCGACCCGCGCCGCCCCACCGGCGTCTACTTCCGCACCCACGGCGAGCGCGGGACCGACCTCGAAGTCGCGTACTACCGCGACGGATCCGCCGCCTCCGCGATGTCCCCGCTGACGGTGGCCACCGCCGCCGCACGGGCCGGCCGGATTCTGCACCTGAGCGGCATCACCGCCGCCCTCTCCGCGGACTGCCTGGAGCTGCTGCGCGCTCTGCTGCACCGCGCCGAGGCCGGGCCGCTGCTCTCCTTCGACGTCAACTACCGGGCCGGGCTCTGGTCGGACCGCACCCGGGAGGGCGCCGACGTCCTGATCGAACTCGCCCGCCGCGCCGACCTCGTCTTCGTCGGCGAGGACGAGGCGACCGAGGCCTGGGGCGTCACCGGCGGCCCGGACGCGCTGCGCGCGCTGCTGCCGGAACCGGCCACGCTGGTCGTGAAGCAGGGTGCCTGGGGCGCCACCGCCTTCACCCGGGAGCCCGCCGGTGGCGCCGCGAGCGGGCCGGAAGCCCCGCAGGCCGAGCAGCGGGTGCAGTGCTCCGCCCCCGGAGTCGAGGTCGTCGCCTCGGTCGGTGCCGGGGACGCGTTCGCGGCCGGGTTCCTCTCCGCCACACTCCGCGGGCTGCCGCTGCTCAGCCGGCTCCGTCACGGCCACCTCACCGCCGCCGCCGCGCTCACCGACCCCGGGGACATCGCCGCGCCGCCGGGCCGCGCGGCCGCGGACCGGCTGGTCGCGCTGAACGCGGCCGCTTGGGGCAGACTGCGTCTCGGCCCGCGCTGGACCACCGAGGAGGCGCCCGTATGAGCCAGACCGTCGACCGAGCCCTGAGCATTTTGCCGCTGCTCGCCGAGGGGCCCGCCAACCTGGAGCAGGTCGCCCAGCGGCTCGACGTGCACAAGTCCACGGCGCTGCGGCTGCTGCGCACACTGAACGAGCACGGCATCGTCTATCGTCAGGCCGACCAGCGCTACCGGCTCGGCGCCCGCCTCTTCTCCCTCGCCCAGCAGGCGGTGGAGAACCTGGACGTCCGCGAGGTGGCCCACCAGCACCTCGTCGGGCTGAACAAGAGCTGCGGCCACACCGTCCACCTCGCGGTGCACGAGGAGAACGAGGTCACCTACATCGACAAGGTGGAGAGCCGCTATCCGGTCCGGATGTACTCCCGGATCGGCAAGCCGGTGGCCATCACCGTCGCCGCCGTCGCCAAGCTGCTGCTCGCCGACCTTCCCCGGGCCGAGCGGCGCAGCATCGCGGAACAACTGGAGTACCCCCGGTACACCGCCCGTTCCACGCCGCACGCGGCCGCCTTCCTCGCCGAACTGGAGCAGGTACGCACCCAGGGATGGGCGACCGACCTCGGGGGCCACGAGGAGTCCATCAACTGCGTGGCCGCCCCGGTCAGGGGCACCGACGGCAGGGTGATCGCCGCCGCCTCCGTCTCCGCGCCGAACGTGATCGTCACCCGCGACCAGCTCCTCGAACTGCTCCCGCTGGTGCGCCGCACCGCGGACGCGATCAGCGCGGAGTACTCCGGGAAAGAACCCGCAACCACACCCTCGTCCGCGCCTCACCCCTAGGAACCACCCATGAGCGAGAAGCTGCCGAAGACCGCCCTCACTCCGGCCACCCACACCACCCCGCCCGCGAAGTTCTCGCACGGGGTGCGCAAGGGCAACATCCTCCAGGTCGCCGGGCAGGTCGGCTTCCTGCCGGCCGTCGAGGGGCAGGCGCCGACCCCCGCCGGACCGACGCTGCGCGAGCAGACCCGGCAGACCCTGGCCAACGTCCGGGCCGTCCTGGAGGAGGGCGGCGCGAGCTGGGAGGACGTGATGATGATCCGCGTCTACCTCACCGACACCGACCACTTCGCCGAGTTCAACGCCCTCTACAACGAGTACTTCGCCGACCTCGTCGAGGCGCCCTCGGCCCGCACCACGGTGTACGTCGGCCTGCCCCCGGGCCTGCTGGTCGAGATCGACGCCCTGGCCGTCCTGGGCTGATGCCCTCCCGCGGGCCCGGGGCACGACGGCGGCGGCCCGGCTGCCGGGTTCGGGGTCACTCGTCCGGGCCGACCACCGGGCGGGGCCGTGACCGGGCCCCGCCCGGCGGCGTTCCCCGTGCCGGTACGGGGAACGCACGGCACCCGTGAACGACGCCGTCCGGCAGGGGCGGCGCCCGCTACGGGAGAGGCAGGCCCCCGCATGGTCGGTTCCGCACCACGTCGCCCGCACCTCGGGTGGCTCGCGACCCTGCTGCTCGGCGCCGCGGCCTCCGCCACTGTCGCCCCCGCCGCAGCCTCGGCCTCCGCCGGTGTCCGCGTCACGGAGCCCGAACCGGAGCCGGAGCCGGTCTCCGCGCCCGCGGTCGCCCCGGGGACGCGGGGCTTCGAGGGCGTCGTCGCGCTCAGCAACTGCTCCGGCTCCCTGGTGCGGATGCCCGGCTCCCGGCCCACCGACCCGGCACTGGTGATGACCAACGGCCACTGCCTGGAGGACGGGATGCCCGAACCGGGGGAGGCGTGGCTCGACCAGCCGTCGGACCGGAGCTTCACGCTGCTGGACGCCGCCGGCGGGGACACCGCCGTCCTGCGTGCCGTACGGCTCTCCTACGCGACGATGACCGGCACCGACCTCGCCCTGTACGAACTGGCGTCCCGCTACCGGGAGATCGTGAGCCGCCACGGCATCCGGGCGCTGGAACTCGCCGACACGCGCCCGGAGGTGGGCACCCCCGTCGAGATCGCCTCGGGCTACTGGAAACGCGTCTACCGCTGCCGGATCGACGGCTTCGTCCACGAACTCCGCGAGGGTGACTGGACGACGGAGGACCCGCTGCGTTACACGCCGGGGTGCGACACCGTCGGCGGCACCTCCGGAGCGCCGGTGGTCGACCGGGGGAGCGGGAAGGTGGTGGGTGTCAACAGCACCGGCAACGACGACGGACGGGCGTGCGCGCTCGACAACCCCTGCGAGGTGGACGAGTCCGGCGCTGTCACCGTCCGCCGGGGGATCAACTACGGGCAGCGCACCCACCAGACCACTGGCTGCGTGGGACCCGGCAGCCGGATCGACCTCGACCGGCCGGGGTGCACCCTCGCCCGGCCGTGAGAGCACGCGGAGCGCAGTGCTCCCCCGTGCGAGACGGTCCGAGCACCCGGTGATACCCCCGTGCGCCCCTGTGGTTGACGGCTGTACCACGCTATGTTCCTCCGGTACGCCACCCGAGGAGGCGTGAGCACGGCCCGGAGCGGTCTGCGCCCTGGTCGATGCGGAACCGGTGGGGGGAGGGGCCCGGCGCAGCGCGCCGGGCCCCTGGTACCGCTCTCGCCGGGAGTGCGGGGCTGCGTCAGCCCATGGCGTGGACGTGCGGTCCGACGACGGAGGACCAGGCGTTGCCGGCGGTGGCGTCCCAGTTGGTGGACCAGGTCATCGCGCCCCGGATGTCCGGGTAGGTCTGCGAGGGCTGGAACGCTCCGCAGTTGGTGCCGCGTGCCAGGCAGTCGAGGGCGTGCGTGACCACCTGGGGCGCCACGTATCCGCTGCCGGCGCCGCGGGTGGAGGCGGGGACGCCGATGCCGACCTGGGAGGCGTCGAGTCCGCCTTCGAGTTGGATGCAGGCGAGGGCGGTGAGGAAGTCGACGGAGCCCTGGCTGTAGACCTGCCCGTCGCAGCCGAGCATCGAACCGCTGTTGTAGTACTGCATGTTGACCACCGTCAGGATGTCCTTGACGTTCAGCGCCAGCTTGAAGTACTCGGACGAGGTGGACTGCATGTCGATGGTCTGCGGTGCCATGGTGAGCACCAGGTCAGGGCCGGCCTGCCCGGAGAGCGTACGCAGTGCCTGCGTGAGGTAGGTCGCGTTGATGCCGTGCTCCAGGTCGATGTCGACTCCGTCGAAGCCGTACTCCTGCATCAGCGCCCAGGTGCTGTCGGCGAACCGCGCCGCGGAGGCGGGGTCGTTGATGGTGACGTTGCCCTTTTCGCCGCCGACCGAGATGATCACGGACTTGCCGTCGGCCTGCTTGCCGGCGATGTCCGCCTTGAACTCCGCCTCGGAGTTGTAGCCGACCGCCGGGTCGAGGTTGAACTCGACCTCACCGGTGTTCGCGGTCGAGTCCGCGAAGGACACGGCGATGACGTCGTAGGCCTCCTGCACCTCCGCCAGCTTCTGGACGGTGGCGTCGTTGTCGAAGTTCTGCCAGTACCCGGTGAGCGCGTGGCCGGGGACCACGGGGCCCGGGTTGCCGCCCGAGGGCCTGGTCGTCGCAGTGAGGGGGGCGGACCTCGCGGACTCGCCGGCGCCGTTGACCGCGCTCACCCGGAACTCGTAGGAGGTCGCGGCGGCCAGTCCGGGGACGGTCGCCGAGGTGCCCGGTGCCGACTGCACCGCTTCGCCGTCCCGGAAGACCCGGTACTGCGTCGCGCCCTGTACGGCGCCCCAGTTGAGGGTCACCGAGGAGGAGGTGGTCGATCCGACGGCGAGACCGCCCGGGGCGGCCGGCGGCTCCGGGTCGGGCTCCTCCGGGGGGTCGCCCGGACCGGCGAGGGCGAAGTCGTCCGCGTGGTAGGCGGACTGCCCGTACCAGCCGTGGGTGTACACGGTCACCGAGGTGGTGTTCGGGCCGGTGCGGAACGAGGCGGTCAACTGCTGCCAGCCGGATGCCCCCGGGGTCCAGGTCGAGACGTCGGTGGTGCCGGTCCCGGAGGCGCCGAGGTAGACGTACGAGCCCTGCACCCAGGCGCTCAACTCGTAGTCCGCGCCGGGCTGCACGCTCACCGTGCGGGAGCAGCGGGCGTTGTCGCTGCCGCCGGGCGCCGCGCGGAGGGCGGCGGCGCCGCTGCGGACCGGGCTGCCCACCGTTTCGCCGCTGCCGTTCGAACAGGTCCAGCCGGACATGCCGGACTCGAAGCCGGGGTTGCCGACGAGGTTGGGTTCCGCGGCGTCGGCACCGCCGGTGAGACCGCCGAGCAGCAGGCCGGCGGCGGCCACCGCGGCTGCGAGGGTGCGCTTGAGCGGGCGTCTGCCGCCGCGCGGGGATGTGCGTTCCACTGCATGCCTCCGGGCATAGGGGCGAAGGGCGAGGGGGATTTGAATGGGTGCGAACGCGTGGGGGGAACGGTGGCCACCGTGTGCTGTTGAGCCGGAAGAATGGTCCAGACCATTCGCCTTGTCAAGGCTTCCCGCGCGTACCGGCACCCCGCTGCCCGCCGGGAGCGCTGCGCGGCACCGGTCAACTGCCGTCCGGTGACTGTTCTCTCGCGAGCAATGCCCGGATAGGCTTCGGTGACAGGCACGGCACGCAAGGTGAGCCGCAGGGCAGGGACCACCGGGTGTACGAGGCGAGAAGGCGGGGAATCAGATCACGTGTCCACCGCGATAGCAGTCACCAGCCGCGAGATGGTGCTTCCGCCGCCCGATCGGCAGACCCCCTCCGCCCACGTGCTCACCCACCCGGACCAGCAGCCGCTGGACGCCGCCATCGACGAGACCCGGTCGCTCCTCGACCGCTGCGGCTACCTCGTCGTCGTCGCCCCGCGCTCCGCCCCGCAGGTGCTGCGCCGGAGGCTGCACACCGTCCGCGCCATCCTGGGCAGCGAGCGCATCGCGCTCGTGCACTCGGAACTGCCGCCGCTGGGGCTGAGCCTCCTGGTGCGCCAGTTGCGCCAGCTCTCGGTCACGGACTTCAGCCCCGGCGTCCTGGCCTCGGCCGTCCGGCTGCTCGCCCACTACGTCCACGCCGGGGCGCTGCTCAACTCGGTCGCCAGACTGGAGCACATCCCGGTCTCGCTCACTTCGCACGCCAGGTCCTGGGTGCCGGGCAGCCAGTTCGCCGTACTGGCCGCTCCCAGACCGCAGTTGGTCAAGCTCGGCGGCTCGGACCGGTTGAAGGGTCCGGAGTACGCGACCCGGCTCACCGTCGCCGCCGGCAGGATCACCTCGGACTGGCCCTCCGAGACGCTGGCCCCGCAGTGGCAGGTAAGCGGCCTGGAACAGGCCGACCTGCCACCGGAGTCGGTGCGCTGGTGGGGCACCGCGAAGCTGATCGAGTTCGCCGCCGCCATTCCGGACATCTCGGTGCTCTACCAGGTCGTGAGCTCCGTCCAGCGCACCAACTGTCACTGGTGCGGGCTGCAACTCATCGGCGACCGATGTGCGTTCTGCACCGCGCCGGTTCCTTCGAGTACCGGTCAGCCGGGCCGCGCACCGGGCGGCCCGGCGACACTCGGGCGGGGGCGGCCGGACCGCGCGGCGCTCGGCCCCGGCGGGACCTCGCAGTCCTCGGTATACGGACATGCCTAGCCGGGTACAGCAGCAGCAGTCGGTCGGAGCCGTACGGGCTCCGACCCGAAACACCCCCCGC
Organism: Streptomyces sp. TAA040; assembly: GCF_000424845.1. Taxonomy (NCBI): domain Bacteria; kingdom Bacillati; phylum Actinomycetota; class Actinomycetes; order Kitasatosporales; family Streptomycetaceae; genus Streptomyces; species Streptomyces sp. TAA040. Next base: position 234,768 of record NZ_AUKR01000006.1, read on the forward strand.
GCGGACCGCACCGCGTGTACAACGAACGGACGGCGTACCGGCGTCGCCCCGGCCGCACCGGCCGACGCGCACGGACCCGACGCACCGACCGACCGCCCTTCCGAACGAGGTAGCCACCGGACATGAACTCCCGCCAGCGCCGCGGCGTCATCCTGATGCTGCTGTCGATACTCGGTGCCTTCGCCGTGTTCGCCGGTGTGCTCTCGGTGATCAACGATGTCGAGTCCAAGGTCGGTCCCGAGGTCACCGCCTACGAACTCAAGGACGACATCGAGCCCTACCAGGAACTCCGGCGCGGGCAGTTCAGCCGCACCAGCATGCCCGAGCGGTGGCTTCCCGAGACGGCCGTGACCGATCTCGCGCAGATCGAGGGGAAGATCGCCGTCAACCCGCTGCGCAAGGGGTCGCTGCTCCAGTCCGACATGATCGCCGAACGGCCCGCGCTCGAAACCGGCCAGCAGGAGATCGCCATCATGATCGATGCTGCCACCGGGGTGGCCGGCAAGATCACGCCCGGTTCGCGGGTCAACATCTACGCCACCTTCCGCGGCGAGGGCGACGAGCAGCCCGTCTCGCGGGTCCTGATCTCCGACGCCCGGGTCATCGACGTCGGCCAGCTCACCAGCATCCGTCCGGAGGACGACAACCGGGAACCGGCCCCCGGCGGCAGCGGCCAGGCCGTCCCGATCACCTTCGCCCTGGGCACCACCGACGCCCAGCGCCTCGCCTATGCCGAGTCCTTCGCCACCCACGTACGGCTCGCGCTCGTCGCCCCCGGCAGCGAGGCGTCCGACATTCCGCAGGACCAGCGCAATTACACGCTGTCCGGGGACGAGTGAGGCACCCATGGCCACCCGAATCATCTCCGCGGCGGGCGACGTCGACGTGGCACGCGCCGTCGTGTCGCTGCTCGGCCGGCTGCCCGACGCCGAGCCCTCGGCACCTTTCGGCAACACCACCGAACTTCTCGACGCCCTCGCCCGCTTGGCCGCCACCTCCGTCGCGGACCTGCCCGAGGTCGTGCTGGTGCACGAACACATCGGCCCGATGCCGGTGCTGGAACTCGTCCGGGAGATCGCGCTGCGCTTCCCGGCGGTCGGCACTGTGCTCATCACCACCGACGCCGGCCCGGCCGTCTACTCCGCCGCCATGGACGCCGGCGCGCGCGGCGTCGTCGGCCTGCCGCTGACCTACGACGACCTCGCCGCCCGCGTCGGTTCCGCCGCGCAGTGGGCCGTCAGCGTCCGCCGCCACCTGGGCAGCGGCGACGCGTGGGAGGGCCCGCCGGGCCCCGGCGGCACCCTGGTCGCCGTGGCCGGCGCGAAGGGCGGCGTCGGCACCACGCTCACCGCCGTCCAACTCGCCCTCGCCGCGCAGGCCTCCGGGCGCAGCACCGCTCTGGTGGACATGGACCTCCAGTCCGGCGACGTGGCCTCCTTCCTGGACGTCCAGTTCCGCCGGTCCGTCGCCGACCTGGCCCAGATCAGCGACCTGTCGCACCGGGTGCTCCAGGAGGCCGTCTTCGCCCACACGACCGGTCTGGCGCTGCTGCTGTCGCCCGCCGAGGGCGAGCGTGCCGAGGAGGTCGACGACTCGGCCGCCCGGCAGATCGTCGCCGCCGTCCGCTCCCGCTACGACACCGTCGTCGTCGACTGCGGCAGCCAACTCCACAGCGCCAACGCCGCCGTCATCGAACGCGCCGACACCGCCGTCCTGGTCACCACACCGGACGTGATCGCGGTACGCGGGGTGAAGCGCACGGTCGGCCTGTGGGACCGCCTGCAGATCCGCAAGGCGGAGGAGACCGTCACCGTCGTCAACCGGCACACCCGCAGCAGCGAGATCCAGCCCTCGCTGATCCAGCAGATCACCGGCACCCGGCTGGCCCGTACCACCGTGCCCGCCAACTTCCGCGAGCTCCAGGGATGTCTCGACTCCTCCCGGATGCACGAGCTGGACAGCCGCGGCGCCGTCCGGCAGGCGCTGTGGGCCCTCGCCGGCGAACTCGGCCTGACCACGGCCGAGGCGCAGCCCGCGGGCAAGGGGCTGATGCGGCGCGGGGACCGCGGCGGACCGCCCGACAAGGCCGGCGGTGACCGCGGTGGCCGCGGCAAGCCACTCGCGCTGGGCCGCCGGCGTGGAACACCGGGGGAGCGCTGAGCCATGCCGCAGCGAAGCAGTCGCAGGAGCGGGCCGGGTCGTCCGGGGAGCCCCCCGCGCACCCGCCCGCGCCGGGCCGCATACGGGCCCCGACGGCTCCGGACGGACGCCGGGCAGACGACCGTCGAGTTCCTCGGCATGCTCCCGCTGATCCTGCTGGTGCTGGTCCTGGTGTGGCAGTTCGTCCTGGTCGGCTACACCTTCACCCTGGCCGGGAACGCGGCCGACGAGGCCGCCCGGGCCTGCGCCCTGGGCGAGGACGCGAGCAGCGCCGCGCAGGAGGACCTGCCCGGCGCCTGGCAGGCGGGATCCGGCACCACCTGCGACCGGGGCGCCCGGGGCCAGATATCCCGGGCGACCGTCGACCTCCAGGTGCCCGTGCTCTTCCCGGGAGGCGTCCCCTTCCCGTTCGACGTCACCGGCGAGGCCGGAGCGGTATCGGAGGCGGCCGAATGACGCGCCACCGTACGTCCCCGCCCACGCCCTGCCCTCCGTTCCCGTCGCATGCCGCCTCGTCGTCGCATGCCGCCGCGCCGAGCGCGGGCGCTCCGCCCTCCGCCCCGGGCGCCCGGCGGGACCGGCGGGACCGGGGACAGGCGGCGATCGAATTCATCGGCTTCGTGCCGCTGCTGCTCCTGCTCGCCCTCACCGGGGTCCAACTCGGCCTCGTCGCCTACACCGCCTCGCAGGCGAGCACCGCGGCCCGCGCCGGCGCCCGCTACGTCTCACAGGACGACGACCGCAGCGCGCAGACGGGCGCCGGTCAGGCCATGAGCGGCTGGCTCGCCGACAACGCCGGGTTCACCGAGAGCCGGCCGGCCGGCGAGGTCACCGTGACCGCCACCGTGCAGATCCCCTCGGTCATCCCCGGCGTCGACTTCGGCAGCGTCGAGAAGTCGGCCACCATGCCCCGGGCCCGGGACTGACGGGTGACGCGTACCACGCCCTTCGGACCGGCCCCGTGCCCGGCGTGCGCGGGACCGCGCGCCACGGTCGCCACCGGCGCGCAACCGCCCCGACCGCCCCGACCGCGGCCACCGCGGCTACCGACGCCACTGACGCCACCGCAGCCACCGACCAGGGGAGCACGTCGATGAGCCTCAAGGCACGCCTCACCGCGCCCGAACCCGCCTCGGCCCAGCAGGAGGAGAGTCACCTGGTCACCGCCTACCGGGCGAAGCTGCTGGAGGAGATCGACCTCGCCGAGATGTCCTCGCTGGCCGCGGCGGAGCGCCGCGCCCGCCTGGAACGCGTGCTCGGGCACATCATCAGCCGCGAGGGCCCGGTGCTCCCCACCCACGAACGCGCGGCCCTCATCCGCCGGGTGGTCGACGAGGCCCTCGGCCTGGGCATCCTCGAACCCCTCCTGGAGGACCCGGGCATCACCGAGATCATGGTCAACGGCCCCGACCAGATCTTCGTCGAACGCAACGGGCGGGTCGAACAGCTTGCGCTGCGGTTCGCCTCCCCCGACCAGCTGATGCAGACCATCGAACGCATCGTCTCCACCGTCAACCGCCGGGTCGACGAGTCCAACCCGATGGTGGACGCCCGGCTCCCCTCCGGCGAACGGGTCAACGTCGTCATCCCGCCGCTCGCCCTGACGGGCGCCACGCTCACCATCCGCCGCTTCCCTCGCTCCTACACCCTCCAGGAGCTCATCGGCCTCGGCTCACTCGACGAGGCGATGACCCTGCTGCTGGCCGCCCTGGTCCGCGCCCGGTTCAACGTGATCGTCTCCGGCGCCACCGGCTCCGGGAAGACCACCCTGCTCAACGCCCTCTCCGGACTCATCCCGGAGGGCGAGCGCATCATCACCGTCGAGGACGCCGCCGAACTCCAGCTCCAGCAGGGCCATGTCATCTCCCTGGAGTCGCGCCCGCCCAATGTCGAGGGCAAGGGTCAGATCACCATCCGGGACCTGGTGCGCAACTCCCTCCGGATGCGGCCCGACCGCATCATCGTCGGCGAGGTGCGCGGCGGTGAGACCCTGGACATGCTCCAGGCCATGTCCACCGGCCACGACGGCTCGCTGGCCACGGTGCACGCCAACAGCGCCGAGGACGCGTTGACGAGGCTCCAGACGCTGGCGTCGATGTCCGAGGTGAAGATCCCCTTCGAGGCGCTCCGCGACCAGATCAACAGCGCCCTCGACGTGCTTGTGCAGCTCACCCGTCACCCGGACGGCACGCGGCGAATCACCGAGATCGCCGTGCTGGACTCCCACGGCAGGCAGGAGTACCGACTCACCACGGTGGCCCGCTTCCACGCCCGGCCGATGGACACCGATCACGTGGTCCGCGGCCACTTCAGCTACCACCCACTGCCCCGCAGCGTCGCCCAGCGCCTCTACCTCTCCGGTGAGGCGCTGCCGGCGGCTTTCGGGGTGGCCGACTCCGAGCTGGAACTCACCAGCCGCCACGCCCGGTAGAGGACAGGGACGACACCGACATGGCACCGCACCCGACACCGCCGGACCCACCGGCCGCGACCCTGCTCCTCGCCCTGGAGCGAGTGGACCGCCTCGCCCTGCTCACGCTGGGCGTCACCCTGCTCGCCTGCGTACTGGCCGTCGCCGGGATCCACAGCTACGCCTCCGGGCGCGCCCAGCGGCAGCAACTCGTCGACCGGCTCGCCCACAGCGGTACGGGCACCACCGGCGGACGCCGCCGCAGGTTCGGCGTCCTCGACCGCCGGCTGCGCCGCACCCGAGCCGGACGCGCCCTGGAACTGCGGCTCGCTGCCACCGGACTCGACCTCGCTCCAGGCGAGTTCACGGCCTACGTCCTCGTCGCCGTCACGGCTCTGTGGATCGTCGCCCAGTCCCTGCTCGCCGCCTTCTTCGGACCGCTCGCCGCCGTACTGGGGGTCTGGGCCGCGTTCGCCTTCCTCAACTGGCAGCGCTCCAAGCGGATCGAGAAGTTCATCAATCAACTGCCCGAACTGGCGCGTCTGCTCGCCAACGGCACCCAGGCCGGACTGGCGCTGCGCACCGCCGTCACCATGGCCGCGGAGGAGATGGAGTCACCCGCGGGGGAGGAACTCGGCATGGTCGCCGACCGCTTGGCCCTCGGCCATTCCGTCGACGACGCACTCGGCGAACTGACCCGGAGGCTCCCGTCACGCGAACTCGTGGTGCTCGTCACCACCCTCATCCTCTCCAACCGGGCGGGCGGCCAGGTCGTCGGCTCGCTGCGGAACCTCACCGACACCCTGGAACAGCGCAAGGAGACCCGCCGCGAGGTGAGGACCCAGCTCTCCCAGGTCAACATGACCGCCTACTCCGTCCCGCTGATCGGATTCGCCGTCCTGCTGATGATGGACCGGGCAGGCTCGGGCGTACTGGACCGGATGACCGGTTCCTTGCTCGGCCAGACCGCGGTCGTCGTGGCATTCGGCCTCTACGCGATCGGCTTCTTCGTCATCCGCCGCATGTCGAGAATCGACGTCTGAACCGCCCGGCACACCCGATCCGTCCGAGGGGAGGAAGGAAGACACCATGACGGGACTGCTGCTCGCCCTGGCAGCCGCGCTCTGCGCCACCGGGGTCCTGCTCGGAGTGCGGATGTACCGCGCCGAGACCAGGCTCCCCGGTGACCTGGCCGTCGCCCTGGAGGTCGGCGCCAGCCGCACCACCCCCGTCGGCTCCGCTGTCGACCGCCTCGGCATGCGCTGGGCGCCCCTGGTCCTCCGGCTGATGGGTGCCAGGCGCGTCAACGCGGTGCGCCGCCGCATCGACCTCGCCGGCAACCCCGGCGGACTCACCCTCGACCGCTACGCCGCCCGGCGGGCCGTGTACGGCTTCCTCGGCTTCTTCGGCGCTTTCGCCATGGTGACCAGGGGCCAGTACCTGCTCGCCGCCCTGATGGTCGCCTTCGGCCTGTTCTGGGTCGAGGTCGGCATCGTCGCCGCCATCCGCATCCGCAAGGACGAGATCGAACGCACCCTGCCCGACTTCCTGGACGTCCTCGCCGTCGTCGTCTCGGCCGGCCTCGGCTTCCGCCAGGCACTCGACCGGGTGGCCGACCACTACGCGGGCCCGTGGGCCGACGAACTGCGCATCACCCTCCGCCAGATGGACATGGGCGTCAGCCGCCGCCAAGCATTCGAGGAGTTGCGTCGGCGCAACGACTCGGAACAGGTCGCCATGTTCGTCACCGCGCTCCAGCAGGGCGAGGAACTCGGCGCACCCATCGTCGACACCCTGATCGCCATCGCCACCGACATGCGCCGGACCGACGCCCAGAGTGCCCGCCGCAGGGCTGCCAGGACAGTGCCGAAGGCGACCCTGGTCATCACCACGGTGATGGTTCCCGCGACCCTGATCCTCCTCGTCGCCGGTCTCTTCCTCGGCACCGAGACCGACTTCGGCCGAATCACGGGGGAGTGAGCACGGTGCCCGCCGGACGCAGGAAGCACACCGCGGTGTCTCCGCCTGAGCCAACTGTCTCGTTTTGGCGGGACTTTGCGGGGAGCCCTTCGCACGCGCAACCTGTTGTGGCAGAGTCACTCAGCGGAAGGGCGTGGGTGCCGTCGTCCTCGTGCGGCGCCACCGACCAGCCGAGCGCACCAGCCGCCGCACACGACGGGACCAGCACACCGGGCAGTCAGAGGAGGTCGGGATCCATGCCCCACCACTCCCGTACGGGCCCCGCCGCCGAGCCGGCCCGGGACGCGCCCGTACCCCCGGCCGTGCCCCGCCGCGCCGCGGCCCCGGCCCGCAGCGACAGAACGCCCGAGCGAGCGGATCGCGCCACACACCCCGCGACGGAGCGGAGTTGGGCACGAAGCGCCGTCTCCGGGGCAGGGAACCGGGTGTACCTTTCCCGGGCCACGGGTACAACAGTCTCGGCCGAGACCGGAGAGGGAGACCACCATGCACTTCCTGAAGGACCGCCACCGTCTGGACGACAGAGGCCAGACCGCCGTCGAGTACCTCGGCATCCTCGCCGTAGTAGCCGCCATCATCGTCGTGCTGCTCACTACCGACTTCGGTTCGACCATTGCAGAGGCTATCGGGCAGCAGATCAGTCGCGTCACAGGGGGCGGCTGAGGTCGACCGGCTCCACGGACCGGGGTCAAGCATTCCCCGTATATGTGACCCTGGTCGGCGGGCTCCTCTTTCTTGCCTTCGCCTATTTTGCGGTGGGGCAGGCCGCTTTCCTGCGCGGCGGTACTCAAGGAGCCGCCGATGCTGCGGCTCTGGCCGCTGCTCAGGACGCTCGTGACCAGTTGATCTCAGAAGTTCTGCAGGCGATCGATGAACCAGAATTCATAGAAGAGATATTGAGTCGACGGGATTTCAGCGTGGCTGACTCCTGCGGTCGGTCCGGTTACTTTGCCGAGCGCAACGGTGCAACCCTTGAGTCTTGCTCGTGGGGAGCGGGCCGCTTTACTGTGGCAGTCGAGTCCTCTGATTCCGTTGGTCAATCCGTGGTACCAGGAACCAGTGAGCAGAGAGCCGTCGCGAGAGCAGCGGCGGCGCTGCAGGTGGACTGTACCTTCGTTGGAGCGGAGGACAGCGAAGTGCTTCGTTTTGACTGTGAAGACGGGATTGTTGAGATCAAAATCGAATCGCCCTCCCTCGATGGTGGTTTCGACGAGATATTTACTGTCCGTCTAGTCGGCGTTGGTCAATAAGATGAGAGTCAGGGAATTTATGAGTTTCGGGCGTCGACGAGTCAGCGGATCATTTTTCGCCATTCTGCTTGCTTCGACCTCTGTGGCTGGCTGCAGCGGTGGTGGTGGAGAAGTTGAAGAGGGTAGTGGTGAGGCCAAGGAGAGTGGCAAGAATTCGTCCAGCTCCACTCGTGTCGAAAATTATGTGGACACGGATACGATTGTCGGAGAGTTGAGGGGGGCGGACGATATTGTCGTTCGGGTGCATTCTGCCGAGCGTGAAGCGGGTGGATTCGTCACTGTCAGCGGAACCCTTGTCAATGAAGGAGATCGCCCGCTCATCGCGAACCGCTGGAGGTCGGAGGAGAATTCAGTAAAGTCCAAGTCATCCATATCAGGGGCGACCCTGGTCGATGTAGAGGGCAAGAAGCGCTATTTGATCCTGCGTGATACGGACGGAGAATGTCTCTGTACAACGGGCCTGACCAACATTCAGCCCGATGAAGAACGTCCCATCTACGCCCAATTTCCTGCGCCGCCGAGCAACGTTGCACAGGTGGAATTTCAATTGCCGGGGATGACGCCTGCGACTGTCGAACTTTCCGAGGGGTGAGGGGTATGTCGATACGGCGTGCATCGGTGGGGGTCCTCGCGACGGTGGTCGCGGGGGTGGTGGCGTTCGCGGTGGTTCCGGTGGCTCGGGCCGACGATCCGCCGGACGTTCCGGCGAACGAGGACGCGCCGGTGGAGATCGACCGCACCTCGCCGCAGTTGAAGATGCGGGACGGGGCGACACTCGCCGACGCGCGGGTGATCGACATCGTGCAGGTGGTGGAGGACGAGGGCGGTGAAGAGCGCCGCGAGGACTCCAACGCCAAGACGAAGTTCACGCTTCAGGCCGAGGTCCTCTTCGGTCGGGACAGCGCGAAGCTCAACGGTGAGGCGAACGCCCGCATCAAGGACATCGCGGGAGAGATCAACGGACAGGCCGCCTCGGAGGTGAACATTTTCGGATTCACCGACAACCTCGGCTCCTACCAGCACGGCGTCACGCTCTCGCGCGAACGGGCGGAGGCCGTGCACGAGCGGTTGGTGGTGGATCTGAACGACACCAGCGGGACGTTCAACATCCGCGGCTACAGCGAGGACTACCCGATCGCCTCGAACGCCACGGAAGAGGGCCGGAAGAAGAACCGGCGGGTCGAGGTCTCCTTCCCCCGGACCGAATAGACCGCACATCGACTCCGCGGTGCCGACCCGTACCGTTGACGCGGTGGCCGACTGGGGCCACTGCACGGATCGGCGGGCAGCCGACCATCCCGCCGGCGAATCGGCAGAAGGGCTGAGCCCGAGTGCAGCTTTACGAGCAGACCGAGCCACACGACGAGGGCATGCTCGACGTCGGTGACGGCCACCGGGTCCACTGGCAGGTGACGGGCGATCCGGACGGGAAACCCGCCGTCCTGCTGCACGGCGGACCGGGGTCCGGCAGCAGCCCGGGGTTTCGGCGCTACTTCGATCCGTCCGTCTACCGCCTGGTGCAGTTCGACCAGCGCGGGTGCGGGCGGAGCACCCCGAACGCGGCCGACCCGACCGTCAGCCTGAGGGAGAACACCACCCGTCATCTGCTCGCCGACATGGAGCAGTTGCGCGAGCACTTGGGCATCGACCGCTGGCTGGTCTCCGGGGTCTCCTGGGGGACGACGCTCGGGCTGGCCTACGCGGAGCAGCACCCCGACCGCGTCTCCGAGGTGATTCTGCTCAGCGTCGGCACCACCACCCGGCGCGAGGTGGAGTGGATAACGCGGGACGTCGGCCGGTTCTTCCCTGAGGAGTGGACGCGGTTGCGGGACGGGGTGCCGCCGGAGGACCGCGACGGGAGTCTGGTGCACGCCTACAGCCGTCTGCTGCACGACCCGGATCCCGTTGTCCGGGAGCAGGCCGCCCAAAACTGGTGCGCGTGGGAGGACTCGCATGTCGTCACCGGGCCCGACCACCGCCCCGATCCCCGGTATGAGGACCCCGCCTTTCGCATGGTGTTCGCCCGGTTGGTGACCCACTACTGGCGGCACGAGGCCTGGTTGCCGGACGGTGCGCTGATCGTGGACGCTTCTCGGCTGACCGGTATCCCCGGAGTCCTGATCCACGGACGGCAGGACCTGAGCAGCCCGCCCGACATCGCCTGGCAGGTGGCGCAGAACTGGCCGGACGCCGAGTTGGTCCTGATCCACGGGGCCGGGCACGGCGCACGGGAGGGCGCCACGCAGGAGGCGCTGCTCGCCGCCGCCGAGCGCTTCGCCGACCGTCCGTCGGCCGGCTGACCCGCCCCCGACCGCGATACGTCCGGCTGCCCCGCCCCGCTCCGCCCCGCCCCCGACCCGTCGGCACCCGCCCCGTCACGGGCCTGACTGCCCCGCCCCGTCACGCGCCCGACGGCGCCCGAGAGGGGGAGGCGCGACGGTGCCGGTCACAGTCGGGTGGCCGTGCGGATCAGCCGGGCCAGGGTCAGGGAGCGGCTGTGGGCGGGCCAGGCGATGTGTGTGACGACGGGGGGTGCGTCGGACAGCGGCACGGCGGTGTGCTCGGACCAGAGCCAGGCGGCGGCGGACTCCGGAAAGACGGCTGTGGTGCGTCCGAGGGCGATCAGTTGGGCCAGTTGCGTCTGGTCGTGAATCTCCGGTCCCGGGCCGGGCGGGTACGCGCCGTGGCGGGACCAGCGGGCGAGGGGGAGGTCGGGAATGTCGCGGACCTCGGCGAGGGACAGGGTCCGGCGTGCCGCGAGAGGGTGCCCGGTGGGCAGGATCGCGATCTGCCCCTCGGTCAGCAGTTCCTCGCTGTCGAAGCCGGCGAGGGAGTTGAACGGCGCGTGCACGAGTGCCACGTCGGCGCGACCGTCCCGCAGCATCTCGCCCTGCTCGCACATGCCGCTGGGCAGCACCTCGATCTCGGCGGCTTCGGGCTCGGCGGCGTACGCGTCGAGGAGTCTCTGCAGCAGTTCGTGGGAGGCGGCGGCCTTCACCGCCAGCACCAGCCGTTCGCGGGCGCGGCCCGCGCTGTCCGCGCCGCCGGCGCGGCAGGTGCGGCGAGCGGCGGCGGCCGTCGCGTCGAGGGCGGCGCGGCCCTCGTGCAGCAGGACCTCTCCGGCACCGGTCAGGGAGACGCCGCGTCGGTCGCGTTCCAGGAGGGAAACGCCGAGCCGGCGCTCGAGCCGCTGGATCGCCCGGGAAAGCGGTGGCTGGGCGATGCCGACGCGTTCGGCGGCACGGCCGAAGTGGAGCTCCTCGGCCACCGCCACGAAGTACCGCAGTTCGCGGGTCTCCAGGGTGTCCATGGCTCCAGAGTAGCGCTGTGATACCTGCCAGGTATGGCAGAGGACCGTATCGGTGTTGGCCGCGGCGCTCGGCCGCGCGTGAGCATCGACGGCATGAGTGAAAAGAAGAGCGCGCTGGTGACCGGCGCGAACAAGGGAATCGGGTACGAGATCGCGAAGGGGCTGTCCGCCCTCGGGTACCGCGTGGGAGTGGGCGCCCGCGACGAGGCCCGGCGTGCGGACGCCGTCGCGAAGCTGCGCGCCGCCGGGGCGGACGCGTTCGGCGTACCGCTGGACGTGACCGACCACCGGAGTGTCACCGCCGCCGCGGACCTCGTCGAACGCCGGGTCGGGAGTCTGGACGCGCTGGTCAACAACGCCGGTATCTCGGGAGCGACGGGCCCGGGGTGGGGGCAGGACCCGACCGTGCTCGACCTGGACGAGGTGCGCAGGGTTGTGGAGACCAACGTGATCGGCGCCGTCCGGGTGACCAACGCGATGCTGCCGCTGCTCCGGCACGCGGCGTCTCCGCGTATCGTCAACCTCTCCAGCGCCGTCGCCTCCCTGACCCGGCAGGCGGACCCGGACATCGAGGTCGGCCCCGTCATGGCGGCCTACGCGCCCTCGAAGTCCTTCCTCAACGCTGTCACCGTCCAGTACGCCCGGCGGTTCGCCGGGACGAACATCCTGATCAACGCGGCCTGCCCGGGCCTGGTCGCGACCGACTTCACCGGCTTCCAGGCACCCCGCTCCCCAGAGGAGGGCGCGGCCACGGCGATCCGGCTCGCGACGCTGCCCGACGGTGGCCCGAGCGGCTCGTTCTTCGAGGACGCCGGCGTCATCCCCTGGTGACTCCCGGGAGCTTTCGGAAGCTCGCGCGGCCCCGGCCTCGCGCGCCCCCGGAAGCGGTCGGAGCTCCCGGAACACGGCGTCAACGCCTCGCCTCCAACCTTCTTGTGCCGCACGCGGCGAGCGGACGAGCGGGCGAGCGGGGCCCGCGGGGCCGGAGCAGCCGGGTGGACGTACCCGCAGGACACGCGCAGCGCCAGGGACCGGCCGGACGCTGCTCGACATGAGCGGTGCGGGAGGGAAGGATGGCGAGTGCCGTTGTCCCAACATCTCCGGAAGGAAACAACATGGCCACCACGCGTACCGCGAACACCCACTGGGAGGGCAACCTGCTGGAGGGCAAGGGGACGGTGGATCTCAGCACGTCCGGGATCGGTACCTACGACGTGAGCTGGCCCGCGCGCTCCGAGGCTGCGAACGGCAGGACCAGCCCCGAGGAACTCGTCGCCGCCGCGCACTCCTCCTGCTACTCCATGGCGTTCTCGCACGGTCTGGCCGGCAAGGGCCACACGGTGACCTCGGTCGACACCAAGGCCGACGTCACCTTCCAGCCGGGCGAGGGCATCACCGGAATCGTGCTGACCGTCCGGGCCAGCGTGCCGGGCCTGTCCGAGGAGGAGTTCCAGGCCGCGGCGGAGGACGCCAAGGCCAACTGCCCGATCAGCCAGGCGCTCGCCGGGGTCAAGAACATCACCCTGGACGCGAAGCTCGTCTGAGCCTCCGTAGCACCGGCGGCGTCGCCGGTCCGGCGCCGCCCCGCACACGACCCCGTGTCGTTGCGCGGGCGGCGCCGCTGCCGTGCGGCCCGCCCCGCGCACGACACGGAGGGGCGCACGGACGGGGCGCGCCCGGGCGTACCGGCGGGACGGCCCGGAAGGGGCGGCAGCCGGCCAGGCGCCCAGGCCCAGGCCCCGGCGCTCACTCCGGGGGCGGCAGCACCCGGACCCGGTCCCCGGGCCGGAGCCCCCACCGGCGCATCGCCCCGGCTTCGGCCTCCAGCACATGGCGTGCCCGCAGGTGCAGGACGCCCAGTCGTCCCGGGGGCATCGTCCGGACGGACAGCACCCGCCACGTGCGGTCCAGGTGGGCGACGTCGAGGGTGAACCGCATCCGGAAGGTGTGCACACTGCTCGCCGGGGTGAGCAGCATCGCGCCCTCGATCCTGTCCCGGCCGAGCAGCCCGCGGGTGCGCCTGCGGTAGGAGGACGCCACCTCCAGCGGGACGTCGGCGGGGTCCGCGGCCCGCGGCTCCGGGGGAGAGACGCCCTCCTCGTCCGGTCGGCACCCGCGAGAGCTGCCGCCCCGCGCTGCCTCGTGGTGCACGATCCGCAGCAGTGCGGGTCCGTCGGTCAGCCTGCCTGCACGGTGCACGGTCGCCTCCTCCTCGCTCGCGCCGCGCGCGTCCCCGGTCGAGCCGCCCGCGTCGGCGACCATCCTGCCGCGTTCCCGACCGCTCCGCGCGCGCCCGGGCAACTCCCGTCGCTCCCGGGCCCGCTCGGCCGCCGGCCGGCGGAGGCCGTACGCGCCTTCCCCGGCCGTCGCGCCCGTAGGCTCGGCCGGGTGGCCGAACCGCTGACCGTCCTCGCTGCCGCCGCCTTCGGTGCCGTCGCCGGTGCGCTCCTGCCGCGCCCCGCCCATCTGCTCTCGGTGGTGCCCGGCGAGCCCTGGGCCACGGACTGCCCGGAGGGCCATCCGCTGCCCGGCCCGCTGGGCCGCAACCGCTGCCGCGTGTGCGGCGGGACGCCGTACGGGCCCTCGGCGGCCCTGATCGCCGCGCTGACCGCGGTGCTGTGCGGCGGTACGGCCGCGGTGGTGGGGGCGCGGCCGGAGTTGGCGGCGTTCCTGCTGCTCCTCCCTCCACTCGTGCTGCTGGCGCTGGTCGACCGCGCGGTGCACCGGCTGCCCGACGTGCTGACCCTGCCGCTCGCGGCGGCCGCCCCCGTCCTGCTGGGCGCTGCTGCTCTGCTGCCCGGCACGGCGGGCAGTTGGACGGGTTCGCTGCTGGGCGCGGCGGGACTCGCCGGGTGGTACCTGCTGCTGTTCCTCGTCAATCCCCGGGGGATGGGATTCGGCGACGTGAAGCTGTCGGTTCCGGTGGGTGCGGTGCTCGGCTGGTACGGCTGGGACGTTCTGTTCGCCGGCACACTGATCGGCTTCCTGTTCGGGGCCGGGTACGGGGTGGGACTGATCGTCCTGGGCCGGGCCGGGCGGCGCACTCCGATGCCTTTCGGGCCGTTCATGCTGGCAGGCGCCTACCTGGGGGTGCTGCTCGGAGCCCGGTAGGTCCGCTCTCTCCCCCTGGGGCGCTCCGGGCCGGGCCGCCGCCTCCGAGGGCCCCGCCCGCGACCTGCGCGCGGCCTCGGGCCGGACGTGTGCGGCCCCGGGCGGGACCTGCGCGCGGTCCCGGGTCGCGCCCGGGGCACCATGTGCGCGCGGCCCCGGGGCGCGGGGGCCGGAGACCGGTGGCTCGGGGTCAATGCGGGGCCACGGACTCAGCTCCCGCAGATCTGTTCGAGCGGATGGCCCACTGCTCCACCGGCGCTCACCACCCGGCCGCCGGAGCGGGCCGCGCGCCGCCTGCGGGCCGCACGCGCCGGTCGGTCCCGCGCTCCCGACCGGGCAGGTGGGAGCCGTCGCAGGCAGGCGTGAGGCGCCCGCCCGGAGGTCGTCGGGGCGGCCGGGCCGCCGCGCGGCACCGGCCCCCGCGGTGCGGAGGGCGCCCGTCGGGCCGTGCCGGTTCGGCCGCTCCGAGCCCGACACGGGGCCGACGTCCGCCCCCTGCGCCGGCAGGGGGCTAGGGTGGAACCCCCCCCCCCCTCGGGCCGGTCCGTCTCCCCCCACGGACCGGCCCGCTTTCCTGTCCGCCGCCCGGGAAGCCCGAGCGGCCCGGAAGCCCGAACGGCCCCGCCCTTGCGTCGGTGCCAGGTGCCCGGTGCCCGGTGCCCGGTGCCCGGTGCCCGGTGCCCGGTGCCCGGTGCCCGGTGTCAGCTGTCGCTGCTGCGGGCCCAGATGTTGGTCCCGGGCTGGGAGACCGCATAGCCGTCGATCTCGTCCAACTCGGCCTCGCTGAGCGGCTCGGCCGCCAGTGCCGCGACGTTGGACTCCAACTGCCCGACGCTGCTGGCGCCGATCAGGGCCGAGGTCATCCGGGGGT
The DNA here is from genome assembly GCF_000424845.1 of Streptomyces sp. TAA040. NCBI lineage: Bacteria > Bacillati > Actinomycetota > Actinomycetes > Kitasatosporales > Streptomycetaceae > Streptomyces > Streptomyces sp. TAA040. The sequence continues at coordinate 249,860 of NZ_AUKR01000006.1, forward strand.
CGCGCAGCACCCAGTTCAGGGCGAGTTGGGCGAGCGACTGGCCGCGCCGCTCGGCGACGGCGTTCAGTCCGCGCAGCCGCTCCTGCACCTCCTCGGTGAGCAGTCCGGGATCCAGCGACTTGCCCTGGGTGGCCCGGGAGCCCTCCGGGATGCCGCGGAGGTACTTGCCGGTGAGCAGGCCCTGGGCGAGTGGCGCGAAGGAGATGCAGCCCATGCCCTCGGTCTGGAGGGTGTCCAGCAGGCCGTCCTCCTCCGTCCACCGGTTGATCATGGAGTAGGACGGCTGGTGGATGAGCGGGCGCACCCCCCTCTCCCGCAGCAGGCCGGCCGCCTCGCGGGTGCGGGCGGAGTTGTACGAGGAGAGGCCGACGTAGAGGGCCTTGCCCTGCTGGACCGCGGAGGCCAGGGCGCCCATGGTCTCCTCCAGCGGGGTGTCCGGGTCGAAGCGGTGCGAGTAGAAGATGTCCACGTAGTCCAGGCCCATCCGCCGCAGCGAGGCGTCGAGCGAGGAGAGCAGGTACTTGCGGGAACCCCACTCGCCGTACGGGCCGGGGTGCATGTCGTAGCCTGCCTTGGTCGAGACGATCAGCTCGTCCCGGTACGGGCGGAAGTCCTGGGCCATCAGCTTGCCGAAGTTCGATTCGGCGGAGCCGGGCGGCGGGCCGTAGTTGTTGGCGAGGTCGAAGTGCGTCACGCCGAGGTCGAAGGCGCGCCGCAGGATGGCCCGCTGGGTGTCCAGTGCGCGGTCGTCGCCGAAGTTGTGCCACAGTCCGAGCGAGATGCCGGGAAGCTTCAGACCGCTGCGGCCGCTGCGCCGGTACTGCATCGTGTCGTAGCGGCTGTCGGCGGCGCGGTAGTGCGGGGTGTCGGGGGAGGAATCGCTCATGACCACTGCCTATCACGTGGGTCCGTGGCGCGGACCACCGCTGGGGACGCCGACTATCACCGAGCTGTGACAGTGGGCGTGCGGACCGGGCCCCCGAGTGGCAGTAGGCTTCCCAGGGCTTGGAGCGGGGAGCGGGAACGGTAAGCGCGGGAAGGGCGTATGGCGGAGATGAAGGCGAAGCTGCGCGAGCTTGTGGTCCGGCTCTACTCCCGCCGGGTCGAGGGCCATCTCGACCATGCGCAGGTGCCCGGCCACATCGGCGTCATCCTGGACGGCAATCGCCGGTGGGCCAAGGCTTCGGGCGGCACGACGGAGCAGGGCCACCGGGCGGGCGCGGAGAAGATCCAGGAGATGCTCGGCTGGTGTGCCGAGACGGACGTGCGCGTGGTCACGCTCTGGATGCTTTCCACCGACAACCTGGACCGCCCGGCCGTGGAGCTGAATCCGCTGCTCGGGATCATCGAGGACACCGTGCGCGGGCTGGCCGCGGACGGTCGCTGGCGGGTCCACCACGTCGGCAATCCCGACCTGCTTCCCGACCACACCCAGCGGGTGCTCAAGGACGCCCAGTCGGCGACGGCGGACCGCACGGGGATAGTCGTCAACGTGGCGGTCGGCTACGGCGGCCGACAGGAGATCGCGGACGCGGTCCGCTCGCTGCTCGCCGAGCGTGCGGAACGCGGTGAGCGGCTCGCCGACCTGGCCGAGACCCTGAGCGTCGAGGACATCGCCGAGCACCTGTACACCCGCGGGCAGCCGGATCCGGACCTGGTGATCCGCACCAGCGGGGAGCAGCGCCTGTCCGGCTTCATGCTCTGGCAGAGTGCGCACTCGGAGTACTACTTCTGCGAGGTCTTCTGGCCGGCCTTCCGCAAGGTCGACTTCCTCCGGGCGCTGCGGGACTACTCCGCCCGCCACCGCCGCTACGGGAGCTGAGCGCCCCGGCGCGGCCCTCCCGCGGACAGCGGCGGCGCACACACCGCCGGCCGCCGTCCGACGTCCCCTCCCGGCGCCGCCCGTCGCAGCGGCAGCCCGGAGCGCCGCGCGTTCGCGGCGCTCCGCCTCTGCGGTCGCCGCTTCTCCGGGGCGCTCCGCCACCCCGTCGCGATCTCTGTGAAGCCCGATCCAACGGGGTCCGTGCCCCGGTCGTGCGCTGTTCACTCACCCGCCCGGCCACACTGGGGCATGCGCGGGCAGGAACGTGGGAATACCGTCACCAGGCCGGAACCCCATTCACGGGTCCCGGCCCACGGGAGGCCCTTTGCTAGCCACGGACATCCGCGCACCCGGTGCGGAGGACGCGGAGGGCCGGTGCCCCGGCCCGTGCAGAGCGGTTCGAGCCCGGCTCTTCCCCCGCGACGCCGACGTCGCGTACCGACCTCTTCCGAGGGGGTTCGTCCATCCGTGGTGACCAGCAAGAAGCGCCGCGACCACGACCGGCGCACCTATGTCATCGACACCAGCGTCCTACTCGCCGATCCGTCGGCCATGGCCCGCTTCGAGGAGCACGAGGTCGTGCTGCCCGTCGTGGTGGTCACGGAACTGGAGGCCAAACGGCACCATCCCGAGCTGGGCTACTTCGCCCGTCAGGCCCTCCGGCTGCTCGACGAGTACCGCGTCCGGTACGGACGTCTGGACGCGCCCATCCCGATCGGGGAGGTCGGCGGCACGCTCCGGGTCGAACTGAACCACACGGATCCGGGCATCCTGCCCGCCGGCTTTCGGCTGGGGGACAACGACTCCCGCATCCTGGCGGTGGCCAGGAACCTCCAGGCCGAGGGGTACGACGTCACCGTCGTCTCCAAGGACCTGCCGTTGCGGATCAAGGCCTCTTCGGTCGGGTTGCTGGCCGAGGAGTACCGCGCGGAACTGGCGGTCACCGAGTCCGGCTGGACGGGCATGAGCGAGCTGACGCTCCCCGGCGGCCACGTCGACGAACTCTTCGCCTCGGACGTGGTCTCGCTGCCGGAGGCGGACGGGCTCCCGGTGCACACCGGGCTGGTGATCCAGTCGGAGAAGGGCAAGGCACTCGGCCGGGTCACTCCGGACGGCCGCGTGAAGCTCGTGCGCGGCGACCGGGAGGCGTTCGGGATCCACGGGCGCTCCGCGGAGCAGCGCATCGCGCTGGACCTGCTGCTCGACCCGGACATCGGCATCGTCTCGATGGGCGGCCGGGCCGGTACGGGCAAGTCCGCGCTGGCACTCTGCGCCGGACTGGAGGCGGTGCTGGAACGCCGGCAGCACCGCAAGGTGATGGTCTTCCGCCCGCTCTACGCGGTGGGCGGCCAGGACCTGGGCTACCTGCCGGGCACCGCCGACGAGAAGATGTCGCCGTGGGCGCAGGCGGTCTTCGACACCCTCTCCGCGGTGACGACGCGTGAGGTGGTCGAGGAGGTGGTGGCCCGCGGGATGCTGGAGGTGCTGCCGCTGACCCACATCAGGGGCCGCTCGCTGCACGACGCCTTCGTCATCGTCGACGAGGCGCAGTCCCTGGAGCGCAACGTGCTGCTGACGGTGCTCTCCCGGGTCGGGCAGGGGTCCCGGGTGGTGCTGACCCACGACGTCGCCCAGCGCGACAACCTCAGGGTCGGTCGCTACGACGGAGTGGTCGCGGTGGTCGAGAAGCTGAAGGGGCACCCGCTGTTCGCCCACGTGACCCTGAGCCGGTCCGAGCGGTCGCCGATCGCCGCTCTGGTGACGGAGATGCTGGAGGAGGGCCACATCTGATCCGCTCCCGATCCGCCGTCGCGGCACTCCGGCCGGGCCAGGGCGGGACGACGCCGGGCGAGGGCAGGTGAGGGCGGGATGAGGATCTGACGGACGCGTCGCGCGCCGGTGGTACCGCCACCGGCGCGCGGTACGTCCGGGACGCACCGCCCCTCCCTGAGCAGACCCGTGCGTATCCGGTCGTCTCACGCACTGTTTGCGGCAGTTCGCCCTGGCACGTTCCCTTTCCTGCCGGTCCGCTTTCGGGGACGGGCGGTCGGGGCGGCGCCGGCGGGAGAGCCGACCCGCCGGGCGAAGAACTGTAGTGCGGCGTCGCGCGCTACGCCCGCGTGTCCGGAAATCGTCGGCCGTAAACGGGGTGTGAGCTTTCCCACGCGGGAGGGAATTGCCTTCCCTCGCGGTCTCCGGCAGGGTGTGGGTCCTGTCAGGCTCCGCATACGGCACACCGCATCCTGCGGGATGCACCACGTCTTCAACTCAACATCCGTCACCGCCGTATGCCGCCCGAGCACCATGCGGACCTCCTCGGAGGCCGTTCGGGCCAGTACCCCCTGTGGCCGAGTTCGAGGGGGTCCGTGTTCAGGAGCACGATTGCGCCCGCGAGGTCACCTAAGCGGGGATTGTGGAAGGAAACTGTGTGACTGCTCGGATCTCGGTCCGGGGATTCGCCGTGGCGTCCGCCACCGCGGTCACCACCGTCGGCGCCGTCGTCGGAGTGGCCTCGGGTGGGCAGGCAGGAACGACCGAGCCGGTCGAACTCGCTGCTGCGGACGCCACGCTCCTCGCTGACATACCGGTGAACGGCAACACCCAGACGCAGACCGCATCCCTGACCCAGCAGGCGGACCAGCAGTCCGACGCGGCCAGCGCCGCGGCGAAGAAGTCCGCCGAGGAGGACGCCCGCAAGCGGGCGGCCAAGGACGCCGCGGCGAAGAAGCAGCTCGCCGAGGAGAAGGCTGCCGAGGAGGCCGCCGAGGAGAAGGCGGCCGAGCTCCGCGAGCAGAAGGAGGCCGCGAGCCGCGCCGCCGAGCGCGACGAGCCCTCGGTATCCGCCGCGGACTTCGTGCAGCAGTCCTCGTACACCGTCGCCGAGGTCAAGGCGATGGCGCAGCAGATCGTGGGCGGCGGCCAGTTCCAGTGCTTCTCGAACATCGTGCAGCACGAGAGCACCTGGAACTACCAGGCGCAGAACCCCTCTTCGGGCGCGTACGGTCTCGTGCAGGCGCTTCCCGCCTCCAAGATGTCCTCGGCCGGTGCCGACTGGCGGACCAACCCCGCCACCCAGATCAAGTGGGGCCTCAACTACATGAACGACCGCTACGGCAGTCCGTGCGGGGCCTGGGACTTCTGGCAGGCCAACAACTGGTACTGACCACCCGCGAGTCCGCGTACGTCGCCCCCGCTCCATGTCGGAGCGGGGGCGACGCGCGTCTGAGCGGAAGCAACCTCCGACCCGGGTAACGTCGTCCCCCGGTGGGATACAGAATCACTGGCGACCGGCGAGGACTACGGGATGTCGAGAATCGACCGACTCAGGACGGGGGCCGAACGCGTCGCGGAGCGGGTCTCCCGCTTTCGCGCGCGGGCGGAGGAGGAGCGAGCCGCGCGCGACCGCAGGCGCGGCGCACGGGACGACGAGTACGCGACGCCGCCCGCTGCCGCTTCACCGGCGCCGCACCCGGCAAAACCCGCCCCCGACACGGTGATCCCGTGGGGCATGCGGGTCGCCGCCGAGGCCGGTTGGCGGCTGCTGGTACTCGCCGGTGTCCTGTGGGTGCTGATGCAGGTGATCGCGGCGATCAGCGTCATCGTCATCGCCTTCTCCGCGGGTCTGCTGATCACCGCACTGCTGCAGCCGACCGTCGCCCGGCTCAAGCGACTCGGTCTGGGGCGGGGCTTGTCCACCGCGCTCACCTTCGTGGCCGGGTTCGCCGTGATGGGCCTGATCGGCTGGTTCGTGGTCTGGCAGGTCATCGAGAACCAGGAGGACCTCGTCAAGCAGGTCCAGAGCGGTATCGACGAACTCCGCACCTGGATACTCCACAGCCCGTTCGAGGTCACCGACGACCAGCTCAACGACCTGACCGACAACCTGAACCAGTGGATCGGCGAGCACAGTCAGGAGCTCACCACCGCCGGCATCGAGGGCGCGTCGATCCTGGTGACGTTCCTCACCGGCGCCGCCCTCGCCGCGTTCGTCTGCCTGTTCCTCCTCTACGACGGCTCCCGCATCTGGTCGTGGAGTCTGAACTTCGTGCCGGCCGGCGCCCGGGAGGCCGTCGACAGTGCAGGCCCGCGAGCCTGGTCGACCCTGACGAGCTACGTGCGCGGCACGGTCATAGTGGCCTTCATCGACGCCGTCGGCATCGGCATCGGCATCGCGATCCTCGGAGTGCCGCTGGCGGTGCCCCTGGCCGTCCTGGTCTTCCTCTCCGCGTTCGTGCCGATCGTGGGGGCGACGGTCTCCGGGGCGCTCGCGGTGGTGGTCGCCTTCGTCACCAACGGACCGGTCACCGCCCTGCTGGTGCTCGGCGTGGTGCTGCTCGTCCAGCAGATCGAGGGCAACATCCTGCAACCGCTGATCCTGGGACGCCTGGTGCGGGTCCATCCGCTGGCCGTGGTGCTCGCGGTGACCGGGGGCTCGCTGCTGGCGGGCATCCCCGGTGCCGTGGTCGCGGTGCCGCTGGTCGCGGTCTCCAACACGGTGGTGAGCTACCTGCGCGGCTACGCGGGGCAGCACGGTCACGGGGGCACCGCCGTCGCGGACCCGCCGCCGGGTGTGTCCGCGCTGCAGGCCGACGCCGAACGCGCCGCCGCCCCGGCGGACTCGGAGCGGGCGGGCACACCGGCCGCCCCGGTGGAGGACGGGCGTCAGTAGGGCGACTCGTGCGCCTCGGCGAACGCCTTGAGCCGGCGGGTGTCGGAGTCCGTCCACCCCGCCGGCGGCGCGATCGCCGCCCAGCCCTCCACCGCGTTCGTCCCGTAGCGGTGGCCGTGCGGGGCCTCGACGCCGTACGAGGTGACCATGTCCATGGTCGTCTGCCAGAAGGTGACGAACGGGAACCAGTCGATCTCATCGGTGACGTCCGGGCCCAGCGGCTCGCTCAGCCACTCCGGAGGCTGGAGGGCCAGTTCGGGCGACCACCAGACGATCGGGTCCGAGGCGTTCTGCAGATACACCACCCGGGGGTGCAGCCAGCCTCCGGGCTGCGGCCTGCGCAGGTCGCGCTCCGGGTACTGCGCGAAGCGGACGTGCCTGCCGGCGTCGTGGACGGGGCGCCACACCGGGCTGCCCGGCTCCCGTTCGCGGACCACGGCGGACCGGATCGGGCTGTAGTTGGGCGGCCCCACCAGCAGGGCGCCGTCCGTCCTCGCCAGCAGGTCGTCGAGACCGTCGAACGAGTCCTCGATCGCCGTGGCACCCAGGCTCTCACCGAAGACGAGCAGCTTCGGCCGGTCCTCCGCAGGCATGCCGTCCAGCCGCTCCCGGACGGCGGTGACCAGCTCGCGGGTGGCCCGCCCCGCCTCCTCCCGGTCGACCACGAACGACACCCAACTGGGCAGGTAGGAGTACTGGACGGCGACGATGGCGGTGTCCCCGTTGTGCAGGTACTCCAGTGGCTCCGCCGTGCGGGCGTCGATCCAGCCGCTGCCGGTCGTGCCGGCGACGGCCAGCACCTCGCGTTCGAAGGCGCCGGTGCGGTCCAGCTCGGCGAGGGCCAGGTCGGCCTGCTCGCTCACCGAGGGGTTGCCCGCCCGTCCTACGTACACCCGGATCGGATCGAGTGCCTCGCGTCCGGTGAAGGAGGCGATCTGTTCCCGCTGCAGGACGCTGCCGGTGAAGTTGCGCCCCTGGTAGCCCAGGTCGTCCCAGGGGATCAGCGAGTGGGGGCTGCCGGACACGAACGGGGACCCGGACTGGACGATCCCGTCCTTGGTGCTCCGGTCGGTGTTGGCGGCGATCCGGGCCGCGATGTCCACCACGCCGCGCTCGAAGACCACGTCCTTCGCGCCGAACAGCACCACCAGCGCGCTGATCGTCAGGCCGCCCACGACCGCCACCGGCCGGGGGACGAAGCGGCGCAGCGTCGCGATCAGCCGCCTCGTCGCGAGCCGGACGCCGCGGGCGGCCAGCAGCAGGGCCCAGCACAGGGTCACCGCCATCAGCGCGATCATCAGCGAGTGCCAGGTGAGGGTGGGGTTCAGGCCCTGGAGCGCGCGCAGCTGCTGCTGCATGCGGGCACTCTCCGACAGCAGCAGTACGGTGAGCAGCGCGCTCAGCGGGAAGTACGCCTGCCAGGCGCGGGCACGCAACCTGGCCTGAACCGTGGGGGACGGGCGTCGGCGGACCAGGGCGGGGACCGCCCAGCTCACCAGGCAGCCCAGGGCGTAGCCGATGGCGGCCGTGATCCCGCCGATCACCCCCTGCAGGTACCAGGGGCGCGGTACCAGCGACGGGGTCAGGGACAGCCAGAAGAAGACGGTGGCCGCGGTGGTGGCCGTCAGGTCGGGCCAGCGGCGCACCAGCCAGGTCGCGTCCGGACGCTCCCAGTAGGGCCGGCGGAGGAGCGCGAGCGCGCGCCGGGCGAGGCGGCGCAGCCGCTCCTCGGGGGATGTCTCCCGCTCCCGAACCGGGGCCTGGCCCCCCGTGGTGTCGAGCATGGAATTCTCCCGGCCTGTCACTCGCGCGCCCTGGCGTCACGGTAGATGAATCGGCGCCTTTCCCTGGGACGCACCCGCGGGCGGGCGGGTTGACCGGACACAGTCGAAGCGCAGCCTACGCGGCCGGTGCCCCCGCCCGTCGTCGCCGCGCCGCCCCCTGTCCGGCCCCCGCCCCGTACTCCCTCCCGTGAAGCCCCCTACCGTCTCTCCTGAGCCCCCACCGGCCCGGGGTGGTCCTCGGCAGAGGCGCCGGCGGGCTCTCGTACCGTCCCGCTGCCACCCCTCGTCGCGCGAAGCCCGGAGTCGGCCCTTCCTGGGGCTTCGGTACCGCACCGGTGGCGACACCGCACCTGAAGGGCGCGCCCTTCACGCCGTGCGGGCACTGTACGCGGCGTCTATACATTGCGTGTATACACGTGGTGTACAGTGCGGTGCATGTCCATTGGCCACACCCTGCTCGGTCTCCTGGAGGCCGGCCCACGCCACGGTTACGACCTCAAGCGCGCCTTCGACGAACGGTTCGGTCACGACCGCCCCCTGCACTACGGGCAGGTCTACTCCACGATGTCCCGCCTGCTGAAGAACGGCATGGTGGAGGTCGACGGGATGGAGGCCGGCGGCGGACCGGAGCGCAAGCGCTACGCCATCACCGACGCGGGCATCACCGACGTCGAGGGCTGGCTGACGCGGCCCGAGAAGCCGGAGCCGTACCTGCAGAGCACGCTGTACACCAAGGTCGTACTCGCGCTGCTGACCGGCCGGGACGCGGGCGAACTGCTCGACGCCCAGCGCAGCGAGCACCTGCGCCTGATGCGCGAACTGACCGTGCGCAAGCGCGGCGGAGATCTCGCCGACCAGTTGATCTGCGACCACGCGCTGTTCCATCTGGAGGCGGATCTGCGGTGGCTCGAGCTCACTGCCGCCCGGCTCGACAAGCTCGCCCAGGAGGTGTCCCCATGACCGCCGGCGATTCGTCCGCAGCGCTGCTCGCCGCTTCCGGAGTGCACAAGACCTACGGCGCCACCAAGGCGCTGGCCGGTGCCGACTTCACCATCCACGCCGGGGAGATCGTCGCCGTGATGGGCCCCTCCGGGTCCGGGAAGTCGACGCTGCTGCACTGCCTCGCCGGCATCGTGCCGCCGGACGAGGGCACGGTGCACTACCAGAGCGAGGAGGTGTCGGCCCTGTCGGACGCCCGGCGCAGCGCGCTGCGGCGGGGCGACTTCGGGTTCGTCTTCCAGTTCGGTCAGCTCGTGCCCGAACTGACCTGCACCGAGAACGTGGCCCTGCCCCTCCGCCTGGCCGGTACCGGCCGCAAGCAGGCCGAGGCACGGGCCAGGGAGTGGCTGGAGCGGCTGGAGGTGGACGACGTCCGCCACCACCGTCCGGGGCAGGTGTCCGGCGGCCAGGGCCAGCGGGTGGCGATCGCCCGTGCCCTCGTCGCCACCCCGAAGGTCGTCTTCGCCGACGAGCCGACCGGGGCGCTGGACTCCCTGAACGGCGAGCGGGTGATGGAACTGCTCACCGCGGCCGCCCGGGACACCCGGGCCGCGGTCGTCCTCGTCACCCACGAGTCCCGGGTCGCCGCCTACTCCGACCGGGAGGTCGTGGTGCGGGACGGCAAGGCGCGGGACATGGCCGGCATGGCGGGCGCCGCATGATCCAGCAGTGGGCACGGGAACTGGCGATGGGTGCGCGGTTCGCCGTCACCGGGGGACGGGCGGGTTGGACCCGGACGCTGCTGACCGCGGTCGGGGTCGGACTGGGGGTCGCGGTGCTGCTGCTGGCCGCCTCGGTGCCGTTCGCGATCAGCGCCCAGGGCGAGCGCACGGACAGCCGCGGACCGTACTTCACGATGGAGGAGGACGTGCCGAAGTCGGACTCCTCCGTCCTGATGACCGAGGCGCGCACCGAGTTCCGGAGCACCTCGGTGTTCGGTCGGCTGATCCAGCCGGAGGGCGACCCGTCCGAGGCCGCCCGGCCGCCGGGCGTCGAGGAGCTCCCCGCCGCCGGCGAGATGGTGGTCTCGCCCGCGCTGGACGAGCTGCTGCGGTCCTCGGACGGCGAGCTGTTCGCACCGCGTCTGGGGGGCGCCGAGACCGTCGGCACCCTCGGCAGGGAAGGGCTCGCCGGGCCGGGCGAGCTGGCCTTCTACCTCGGCACCGACGAACTGCGCTACGACGAGGACAGCGCCGTCGGACGCGTGGACTCCTTCGGGGCGGAGACCGGGCAGGAGTCTCTGCACCCCATGCTGCTGGTGCTCGTGGTGGTCATGGTGGTGGTGCTGCTCATGCCGATCGCGGTGTTCATCGCCACCGCCGTCCGGTTCGGCGGTGAGAGCCGGGACCGGCGACTGGCCGCGCTGCGGCTGGTGGGCTCGGACAACGCGATGACCCGCCGCATCGCCGCCGGGGAGTCGCTCCTCGGTGCGCTGCTGGGTCTGCTGATCGGCGGCTGGTTCTTCCTGCTGGGGCGGATGTTCGTCGGCCGGATCACCATGTTCGGCACCAGCGTCTACCCGTCGGACCTCACGCCGGTCGGCTGGCTGACCGTGCTGATCCTCCTCGCCGTGCCGGTGTCGGCGGTCGCGGTCACCCTGTCCGCGCTGCGCGGGGTGGCGATGAGCCCGCTGGGCATCGCCCGGGAGGGCGGCGACTCCGGCCGCCGGGTGTGGTGGCGGCTCCTGCTGCTGGTCGTCGGCGTCGCGACGCTCGGCCTCTCCAGCGACCAGGTGAACGACGGCGGGGAGGTGGCCGAGTGGGCCATCGCCGGCGGTGTCGTCCTCACGCTCTTGGGCCTCACTCTGCTGCTGCCCTGGCTGGTGGAGCGGGTGGTCGGCCGGCTGGGCGGCGGTTCGCTCTCCTGGCAGCTCGCCGTCCGCCGGCTCCAGCTGAACAGCGGGCTGGCAGCCCGCGCGGTCAGCGGGGTCACGGTAGCGGTGGCCGGCGCCATCGCCCTCCAGATGCTCTTCTCCGCGGTGGAGGAGCAGGATCGCAGCTTCACGGGGCAGGAAACGGACCGGGCGCAAGTCGTGGCCAATCGCTCGGTGGCGGACGGCGCGCAGGCCGAGGCCTTCTTCCGGGAGCTCGGCGACACCCGTGGAGCGCGGGACGTGCTCGGGGTCGTCCGCGGCGACGCCATCCGTGAGGGCGCGAAGATGGAGGAGGATCGGCGTCCGGCCGTGGGGATCTCGATCGGCGACTGCGCCACGCTCCGCGAGGTCGTGGACATCGGTGCCTGCGAGCCGGGCGACGTCTTCCTCGCCCGAGGCGCATGGGACCGCGAGCCGCTTCCCCGGGCCGGCGACCGGATCGACCTGCACGGCGACCCGCGGGAGGCGCGTCCCAGCTCTCCGGTGTGGTGGACCGTGCCTGAGAGCGTGCGGCAGGCCGAGGTCCGGCAGGACCCGACCGGGGCTGAGGAGGGCGGGATCTTCGCCACGCCGCAGGCCCTGGCCCCCGAGCAGCTCCGGGACGCGACGGCCAGGGCCCTGGTCCGGACCGACGCGCGTGTCCCCGACCGGTTCGAGCACCTCCGCAACGCCGTGCCGGTCACCAACCCGGACAGCTACCTCTTCACGCTGTCCAGCGAGCGCAGTTCGAAGCAGCTCGCGGCGATCCGCAACGGTCTGCTCGTCGGCTCCTCGCTGATCATGCTGCTCATCGCAGCCAGCATGATCGTCAACACCATCGAGCAGCTCCGCGAGCGCAGGCGCCAGCTGTCGGTGCTCGTCGCCTTCGGGACCCGGCGCGGCACGCTGGGCGCTTCGGTGCTGTGGCAGACGGCGGTACCGGTGGGCCTGGGCCTTGTCCTGGCCAGCGCGGGCGGCACCGGGCTCGGGGCTCTGCTGGTGCGGCTGGTGGACGTCCCGATGGGCAGCTGGTTCACCTTCCTGCCGCTGGCGGGCGCCGGGCTGGCGATGATCCTGCTGATCACGCTGGCCAGCATGCCCTCGTTGTGGCGGATGATGCGTCCGGAGGGCCTGCGCACCGAGTGAGGCACGCCCATGGCGGCGAGGAGCCCCGGATGCCGACCGCCCCGGTGCGCGAGGTCACCGCGCACCGCATCGGCGGCGGCCTCGGCCCGGTCATCGCCGTCCTCGGGCCCCTCGCGGGCCCCGGATATCGCCTTCGCGATGCTCCAGCGGCAGCAGGTGGGGGCGATCATCGCCGGCCGCCGGGAGATCGTCGAGGGCGCCTGCGGAATGGTCGAGTCCGCCTTCGCCCGGATCACCGGGCGGGACTTCGTCGAGCTGGACGAGGAGCGCAAGGCGGCGATGGTCTCCGCCCTGCTGGTCGTCCTGTACGGCGACCGCACCCCGTAGCCGGTCCTCAACTCGGGCTCGCTCTACCAGCGACCGAGCCGCCGGCCCGCCGCGGTGCCCGCAAACAGGTGCTGCTGCGGCTCGATCCGGCCGTCCACGACGCGCTCGCGCGGTGGGCGAACTGCGCAGCACCAACGCGCAGATCGACCTCCCGCTGCGGCGCGCACTCGGTGAGGCCGGCCGCCTGCCGCGGGACGCCCGGCCGCATCCGCGCCGCGGACGCCCGGCCCGCCGGCCCCGGAGAGCGCGGCGGGGGCGACGGCGACCGGTCCGGGAGCGACGGGCCCGGGGGCGGCTGAGGCGCGCGGGAGGGCGCGCCGCTCCCACCGGGGGCGGGAGCGGCGGCGGGTCAGGGACGGCGCGCGCGCCGCTCCCGGAGGACCTCCTCCGGGTCGAGGGGGGAGAGGCCCGCGGCGGGGCCGGGTGGCGGGCGGCGGACCGCCTCGCGGATGCTCTCGTTGATCTCGGCGACGATCCGCCGGGCGGCCTCCTCGGTGGGGGCGGCGAGCGCCGCCGCCCGCGCCTCCTCCGCCTCCTTCCGCAGGGCGAGCGCGGGCGGGAGGTACGAGACCTCCTCCCGGCGCATCTTCTCCTTGATCCACCACATCTCGTCGTACGGCTGTGTGTCCCTCGGCAGCGGCTTCCCCGCTCCCGGCAGGTCGTCGAACGCGCCGCGCTCGGCGGCCTCGCGGATCTGCTTGTCGACCCAGGACTCGAAGTCCATCCGGGGCGGTTTGCGCTCGGTCACGGCACGGTCCTCCCTGCGGTGGCGGGCTGCCTGCTCCACTCCTTATGGTACAGCCGTACCACAAAAACCGGCCCCGAGGAGTGCCTGTGCCGAGGACCGTCGACCACGAGGAGCGGCGCGCGCTGCTCACCGACGCCTTCGTCCGGGTGGCCGTCCGGCGCGGACTGCACGCCGTCACCCTCCGCGCGGTGGCGGCTGAGGCCGGTGTCTCGCTGCGACTGGTGCAGTACTGGTTCGGCGACCGGGCCCACCTGGTCGCCGCCGCACTGGAGCGGTTGGAGGGGCAGAGCCACCGGCGCTGGGCGGCCCGGCTCGCCGCTCTGCCGCAGCCGGTCGAACCGCGCGCCCACGTGGAGGCGCTGCTGGCCGAGGCACTGCCCGCGGACGGCCCGAGCCGTGACTTCCACCTCGTCTGGACCGCGTGCGCGGTCCAGACGATGACGGGGGCCGATCCGGAGGTGCGCGCTTTCGCGGACGGCCCGGACCGGCTGGAGCGGCGGATGGTCGCAGTGCTGGAGCAGGCGGCCGCCCGCGGGTTGCTGGCCGGTGACGCGGACCCGGAGCTGGAGGCGGCCCGGCTGCTGAACCTGGCCCACGGCCTGGGAACCGGGCTGCTGGCCGGCCGGGGCACGACCGCGTCGGCCGCCCGGGTGCTGGAGTACCACCTCGACCGCCTCTTCCCGGCGTCGCCCGCGCCCGGCCGGTGAGGCAGGGAGGGTGCGGACCCGCCGGCCCCGGCCGAGGCGGATCGACAACCGGTGGTCCCGCCGTTCGGGTGAGGGCCGGGGCCGGATCGCGCCCCCGGCCCTCACCCGAACGGCGGGACCGGGTGCCACACCCTGCCGCGGCCCCGCAGCCCCTGCCCCGCAGCCCCTGCCCCGCAGCCCCTGCCCGGCCGGCCTCCCGGCCGGGCAGGGGCAGGAGGCGAGGGTCGGGAACGGGACGGGCGTCCGGTCAGGGGATCGGCAGCTCGAACCAGACGACCTTGCCGGTGGACAGCCGGGTGGCCCCCCAGCGGCGGGCCAGCCGGTTGACCAGGTACAGGCCGCGGCCGCCCTCGTCGGTCACCCGGGCCTGCCGCAGCCGGGGCAGTTGCGGCACGTCGTCGCCGACCTCGCACCGCAGTGAGTCGGTCCGCAGCAGTCGCAGCGTGATCGGCCGCTCGGCATACCGCACGGCGTTCGTCACCACCTCGCTGACCAGCAGTTCCACCGAGTCGGACAGCTCCTCCAGGCCCCAGCGGGTCAGCGCCCGGCGGGCAAGCCGCCGCGCCTGGCCCGCGGTCTGTGCCCGCGGGTCCAGGTACCAGTACGCGACATCGCTCGGCGCGATCCCGTCGAAACGGGCCGCCAGTAGGGCGATGTCGTCGTCCCGGTCGCCCGGGCCGAGGATGTCCAGTACCTCGTCGCACAGCGGCTCCAGCGGCGCCGGGTGCCCGGGCAGCGTCAGCCGGGCCGTCTCCATCAGCTTTTCCCGGAGCTGCTCGATCCCCGTCCAGACGTCCCGGTGCCGGGACTCCACCAGGCCGTCGGTGTACAGCAGCAGGGTCGCCCCGGCGGGCGCGTCCAGCTCCACCGCCTGGAAGTCGACCCCGCCGACGCCGATCGGCGCCCCGGCCGGTATCCGCAGGACCTCGGCGCGTCCGCCGCGGTGCAGCATCACGGGCGGCGGATGGCCCGCGTTCGCGATCACCATGCGGTGGGCGACCGGGTCGTAGACCGCGTAGAGGCAGGTCGCCATCCGGTCCTGGCCGAGCCGCTGGGCCTGCTCGTCGAGGTGGTGCAGCACCTCCTGCGGCGGCAGGTCCAGCCCGGCCAGCGTCTGCGCGGTGGTGCGCAACTGGCCCATGATCGCCGCGGAGGTCATCGAGTGGCCCATGACGTCGCCCACCACGAGCGCGACACGGCTCCCCGGGAGGGGGATCGCGTCGTACCAGTCGCCGCCGACCCGTGCCGACTCGGCGGCGGGCAGGTAGCGGCTCGCCAACTGCACCCCGGTCGGTTGCGGGAGGTTGTCCGGCAGCATCGTGCGCTGGAGCTCGTCCGCGATGTAGGCCTCGCGACCGTAGAGCACGGCCTTGTCCACGCCCAGCGCGGTGTGGGTGGCCAGCTGGGCGGCCACCAGGAGATCGTCCGGTTCGAAGTCGTCGCGCTCCGGGCGGCGCAGGAAGACCGCCGCGCCGATCACCCGGCGCCGGCCGCGCAGCGGAGCGAGTATCGCCCGCCGGCCGCAGAGCGAGTCCGGGTCGCCCAGCAGTTCCGGCAGCGCTGCCAGCGCGGCCGGGGCGTCCCCGAACAGCGGGCGGACGCCGCGCAGCACCTCGGCCAGCGGGCCGCCGTTGAGCACCTCGACGACCTCCACCGCCCCGCTCCCTGGGTGGGCCGCGCTCGGGACCGTCCCGCTGGGCACCACTGGCAGCGAGGGGACGTCCTGCTCGCCGGCGTAGTCCGGCAGCCGGTCGCTGCGCCGCAGCCGCAGCCGCACCGGCCCGGCGGGGCGCTCGTCCCCGACGGGCAGCGGGTCGCGGAGGTAGACCAGGATGGCGTCGGTGAAGGCCGGGACCGTGGCCCGGCACAGGCCGAGGACCGTCTCGTCCAGATCGACGCCGCGGGCCACCCGCCGGGTCGCCGCGCCGATGAACCGCAGCCGGTCCCCGCCGCGCCGGTCGTGCTCGCTCACTCGATTACCGCCGTCATGATGTCCGCCCTCCGGGGCCGGCCTCGCCGGCTCTCGCACCCTGCCATCCTCCGCTGCCGCGCCCGCCTGTGCACGGGCGTGCGGTGTCGCGGAGTCGGCCGGCCGGGCCGCGGCCCGGCCGGCGGCCGGCTGCTGGGGGC
Organism: Streptomyces sp. TAA040; assembly: GCF_000424845.1. NCBI lineage: Bacteria > Bacillati > Actinomycetota > Actinomycetes > Kitasatosporales > Streptomycetaceae > Streptomyces > Streptomyces sp. TAA040. Next base: position 266,044 of record NZ_AUKR01000006.1, read on the forward strand.
TTGTCGGGTACTCCGTCACGTGTCGGGGTTCCATCCGTCCGGAGCGATCAGGGCCGTCGGCAGTGCAGGAAGAGCTGGACCTCGGGCGACACGTCGGTACTGGCGGGTGCGAAGGCGAACGACTCCTCGCCGAGGACCTCGAACCCGGTGCCGCGCACCACCCGGCGCAGGTCGTCGCGCAGGTAGCCCGAGACCCGGATGGTGTTGCCGAGGAAGGGGATGGTGAAGTCGTCCACGTCCGCTTCCACCATCGCGAGCGCCAGCAGCCCACCGGGCCGGAGCTGCTCGTGCAGCATACGCAGCGTGACCGGGATCTCCTCCCGCGGCAGCATCAGCAGGGAGAAGAAGGCCGCCGCGCCGTCGAAGCCGCCGGGCGGGAAGGCGGGGTGCTCCGGCAGATCGGCGAAGTCCAGCCGGTGGAAATCGGCCTCGGGCACGTGCTCCTCGGCCAGCTCCACCATGCCCTCGGAGAGGTCGACGCCCACTACGCGGTGGCCGGCGTCGACGAGCTGCCGCGCCGTGGGGGCGCCCGTGCCGCAGCCCAGGTCCAATACGCGCGAGTCCGCCGGCAGCTCGGCCGCCAGCCAGGCCCCGGCGGCGAGCTGGCCCTCCTTGTGTGGGAAGGCCGCGTCGTAGCGGTCGCCTATGGCGTCGAAGGCCTCGGCCTGGCCCGCGCGGTCCCGCCCCGGCCGGTCGAGGTCACCGGAGGCGGCGGACTCCTCCGTGCTGCCCGTACTGTCCGTGCTGCTCACGAGGTGGCGCTCCTCACTTCCGGCCGTCAGAAACTGTGCGGTGCGGGGAAGTTGCTCGAAGTCCCTGGTCGTCCTTGCACGTTACGGAGGCTGATCCTACGGTTGCCGACCGGGTCCGTATCAAGAGGTCCGCCGCGCGTCCTGCCGGTCCCAGTCCGCGGGCAGCTCCGGCAGGGGCCAGGACGGATCGGGCCGCCAGTGCTCCCACCCGTCCGCGAACGGCGTGTGCCAGCGGCGGACGGCGGCGACCGCTGCCCGGCCCGCCTCCCGCACCCGCGCGGCCTCCCGGGGACCGATCAGGCCCACCTCCCGGGCCCGGTCGAACTCGTCCTCGTCCCGCCACCGCCAGCTCCGGTCCGGGTGCACCTCGATGTCGAGGAAGTGGTCCTCCGAATCGACCCCGCCCGACCACCGGGCACGCGGCTCCTCCAGGTTCACGTACCAGTTCTTGAACCGCCAGCCGGGCTCCCAGAAGAGCCACACCGACCAGGGCTCGGCGGGACGGGCGAGCTTCAGCACCCCCGTGCCGAACCAGCGGGAGGCGACCGTGGTGCGCGGCTTGGTGTAACGGGTGGCCAGCGGTTCCCGGTGGATCGGGGTGCCGTCGGCCAGCTCGGGCTTGATGCAGCGGGTCCCCGGCGCCACCCACACCGCGAGCAGCTCCTCGGTGTCCGCCACGACCGTCACCGGCCGGCAGATGTGCGGGTCCGGGAGGCCGTTGGCGCGATACCGCCACAGGATGTGGCTGCCCGCCGCCCACCTGCCCCCGGTGGCACCGCCCCCCGGCCCCTGCTGGATCTCGGCTGTCATCCACGGATCCTACCCACGGCCCCCGCGTCGAGCCGTGAGCCGCGCCCCCGGCGTGGGAAGCCGGCCGGGGACGGCCCGCCGGCCCGGGCAGCGGACGCGGACGGACGGTCAGGGGTGCGTCATGCGCAGCACGTCCAGCGCCTCGTCGAGCTGCTCCTCGGTCAGCTCTCCGCGCTCCACGCAGCCGGCGTCCAGCACCGCCTGCCGAATCGTCTTCCGCTCGGCGAGCGCGGCCTTGGCGATGCCCGCAGCGGCCTCGTAGCCGAGGTACCGGTTCAGCGGGGTGACGACCGAGGGCGAGGACTCGGCGTATTCCCGGGCCCGCTCGACGTCGGCGGTGACGCCGTCGACCGTGCGGTCGGCGAGCAGCCGGCTCGCGTTGCCCAGCAGGCGGACCGACTCCAGGACGTTCCTGGCGAGCACCGGCATCATCACGTTCAGCTCGAAGTTGCCCGCGGCCCCGGCCACCGCGATGGTGGTGTCGTTCCCGGTCACCTGCGCGGCCACCATGAGCACCGCCTCCGGCACGACCGGGTTGACCTTCCCCGGCATGATCGAGGACCCGGGCTGGAGGTCGGGCAGGGCGATCTCGGCCAGCCCGGTGCGCGGCCCGGAGGCCATCCAGCGCAGATCGTTGGAGATCTTGGTCAGGGAGACGGCGATCGTCCGCAACTGGCCGGAGGTCTCCACCAGCGCGTCCCGGGCGCCTTGCGCCTCGAAGTGGTTGCGGGCCTCGGCGATCGGCAGGTCCGTCGCCCGGGCCAGCTCCTCGATCACCGCCGCCGCGAAGCCGGGCGGGGTGTTGATGCCGGTTCCCACCGCGGTGCCGCCCAGCGGCAGCTCGGCCAGCCGCGGCAGCGCGGACCGCAGCCGCTCCACGCCGTACCGGATCTGCGCCGCGTAGCCGCCGAACTCCTGACCCAGGGTCACCGGGGTGGCATCCATCAGGTGGGTGCGCCCGGACTTCACGACGGTGGCGAACTCGGCCGCCTTCCGCTCCAGTGCGGCGGCCAGGTGCTCCAGGGCCGGGACGAGGTCCCGGCTCACGGCGGCCGTGGCCGCCACGTGGACGGAGGAGGGGAAGACGTCGTTCGACGACTGGCTCGCGTTGACCTCGTCGTTGGGGTGGACCGGGCGGCCCAGCCGCTCGGTGGCCAGGGTCGCCAGTACCTCGTTCATGTTCATGTGCGAGGAGGTGCCGGAACCGGTCTGGAAGACGTCCACTGGGAAGTGCGCGTCCCAGCGGCCCTCCGCGACCTCCGCGGCGGCCCCGGCGATCGCGTCCGCGACGTCGGCGTCCAGCACTCCGAGCGCGGCGTTCACCTTCGCCGCGGCGGCCTTGATCCGGGCGAGGGCCTCGATATGGGCCCGCTCCAGGCGCGCGCCGGAGAGCGGGAAGTTCTCCACCGCCCGCTGCGTCTGCGCCCGCCACTTGGCATCCGCGGGGACCCGTACCTCGCCCATCGAGTCGTGCTCGATCCGGAACTCTCGCGTTTCGTCCCTGTACTCGCTCATGCCGTCGAGCCTACGGCGGCGGCCCCCGCCCCCGACGGAACCCGGGGCGGTGCGGCCGCACCGCCCCGGGGCCCGACGGCCCGCGCGGCCGTCAGCTCCCGCTGCGGACAGGGATGCTCGTGACGAACGGCTGGGACGGGCCCGGATCGGTGAAGAAGTCGTTGCCCTTGTCGTCGACGACGACGAACGCGGGGAAGTCCTCGACCTCGATCCGCCACACCGCCTCCATGCCCAGCTCCGCGTACTCCACAACCTCCACGGACCTGATGCACTCCTGCGCCAGCCGGGCGGCCGGGCCGCCGATCGAGCCCAGGTAGAAGCCGCCGTGCGTCCGGCAGGCGTCGGTGACCTGCTTGCTGCGGTTGCCCTTGGCCAGCATCACGTACGAGCCCCCGGCCGCCTGGAACTGCTCCACGTAGGCGTCCATCCGGCCGGCGGTGGTCGGTCCGAACGAGCCCGAGGCGTAGCCCTCCGGTGTCTTCGCCGGGCCGGCGTAGTAGACCGCGTGGTCGCGCAGGTACTGCGGCATCTCCTCGCCGGCGTCGAGCCGCTCCTTGATCTTCGCGTGCGCGATGTCCCGTGCCACCACCAGCGGCCCGGTGAGGGACAGCCGCGTCTTGACCGGGTGCCGGGACAGTTCGGCGCGGATCTCGTCCATCGGGCGGTTCAGGTCGATCCGGACCACCCCGTCGTCCGGGGCGAGCGAGGCGCCCTCGGTCAGCTCCTCCTCGGTGGTCTCCGGCAGGTAGCGCGCAGGGTCCCGCTCCAGCTGCTCCAGGAACACGCCCTCGGCGGTGATCTTCGCCTTGGCCTGCCGGTCAGCCGAGCAGGACACCGCGATCGCCACCGGGCAGGAGGCGCCGTGCCGGGGCAGTCGCACCACGCGGACGTCGTGGCAGAAGTACTTGCCGCCGAACTGCGCGCCGATCCCGATCTGCTGGGTGAGTGCGAAGACCTGCTGCTCCAGCTCCTCGTCCCGGAAACCGTGGCCCCCCGGCGAGCCCTCGCCGGGCAGCTCGTCCAGGTAGTGCGCGGAGGCGTACTTGGCGGTCTTCAGCGCGTACTCGGCGCTGGTCCCGCCGACCACGATCGCCAGGTGGTAGGGCGGGCAGGCCGCGGTTCCCAGCGAGCGGATCTTCTCCTCCAGGAAGGCCATCATGGCACTCTCGTTGAGGACCGCCTTGGTCTCCTGGTAGAGGAAGGACTTGTTGGCGCTGCCGCCGCCCTTGGCCATGAAGAGGAACGAGTAGGCGTCGCCGTCGGTGGCGTACAGCTCGATCTGGGCGGGGAGGTTGGTGCCGGTGTTCCGCTCCTCCCACATCGTCAGCGGCGCCATCTGCGAGTAGCGCAGGTTCAGCTCCGTGTAGGCGTCGTGGATGCCGTGCGAGAGGGCCGCCTCGTCACCGCCCTCGGTGAGCACCTGCTGGCCGCGCTTGCCCATCACGATCGCGGTGCCGGTGTCCTGGCACATCGGGAGCACCCCTGCGGCGGAGATGTTGGCGTTCTTCAGCAGGTCCAGCGCGACGAACTTGTCGTTGGCGCTGGCCTCCGGGTCGTCGAGGATCCGGCGCAGCTGGGCCAGGTGCTCGGGGCGCAGGTAGTGCGCGATGTCGTGCATCGCCTCGGCCGCGAGCGTGCGCAGCGCGGCGGGCTCGACCTTCAGGAACGTCCGGCCGTCCGCCTCGAAGGTGCTCACGCCCTCCGCGGTGACCAGGCGGTAGGGCGTGGAGTCCGCACCCAGCGGAAGCAGTTCCGTGTACGTGAACGACGGCCGGGACGGGTGGGAGCTGGCAGCCATGAGGCGATCTTCCCTTTCTGTTCGGCCCGATCGGCCCGGAGCGGCCCGATCGACGGCGAGGGCGTCTCACAGCGTAGAACGCCCCCGGCACGGCGGGCCGGGTGAGGTGCGGCCCAGTCCCGTGAGGCGCGGCTCCGCCGACCGCGGAGCAGTGCAGGCCGCCTCACCGGAGGGCCCCACCCCCGGGCCCGCGCACCTGCTGCTGCGCCGAGCGCGCGGCGGCTGTCTCCTGCGCCGGCGCCCGCCCCCTGTCGCGATCTATCGCGTCTCGCTAGAGTGGAGGGGTGAGCGACATCTCCTTCCGCAAGCAGCCCGGCTCCGGCGGACCCGTGCAGACCCCGGATTTCCTGGCCTCCGACGCGGACCGCGATCGGGTGGCGGACCTCCTCCGGGAGGCGTTCGGCGAGGGGCGGCTCGACGCACGGGAGCACGCCGAGCGGTTGGAGGCGGCGTACGCCGCCCGCACGACGGGCCAACTGGAGCCGCTGCTGCGCGATCTCCCGGGCGGTCGGTGGGCGGGGCTCGGCGCGGCGTCGGGCCGCGGCCCGGCCCCCGCCCCCGCGGCGGAGCAGCTGCTCAGCCTGGCCGCGGTCTTCTCCGCGGCCACCCGCAGAGGGCGCTGGCGGGTCCCGCGCCGGATCAAGGCCTACGCCTGCCTCGGCGGAGTGGAGATCGACCTCAGCGAGGCGCTCTTCAGCCACCAGGAGGTGGTGATCACCGCGTACTGCGTCCTGGGCGGCGTCGACATCGCGGTGCCGGAGAACGTCTCCGTCCGGGGCGGCGGAACCGGAATCCTCGGTGCCTTCGAGCTGGAACTCCAGGAGGCGGGGGACCCGCAGGCGCCGGTCGTGGTGGTGCGCGGGGCCGCGGTGCTCGGGGGCGTGCACGTGGTCGCGAGGCGCGGCAAACGACTCCGGGACCTCCACAAGCGCCGCGACTGAGCGCATAAGCGTGCGCACAGCGGGTAGGGCTCCGGGCATCGCCGCTTGCGCGGACACACATGCGAATCGCTGTGCGCGGCAGGCGAAAAAGGGTGACTCCATCGCCGTCGTCAGGAGTAGACCGTGCTGCAACCGCCGCATCAGCCCCTGCATGCCGCTGCAGTGCCCCCGCAGCGAACCCATGCGAGGGACCAAGCGGAAGCCTGGCACTCGGAGGCGGTCTGCCGCCGGGACGAGGCCGGACTGTTCTTCGCCCCGTCCAAGGAGCCCACGGCGGCCCGGCTGGCGCGGGAGCAGGCGGCGAAGCGGGTGTGCGCACGCTGTCCGGTGCTGATCGAGTGCCGTGAGCACGCCCTGGTCCAGCCGGAACCGTACGGCGTGTGGGGCGGGCTGACGGCCGCGGAGCGCCGGGTGGTGCTGGCCCGCCGCCGACGCCTGGACGCCGGGGCGCCCGGCGCCTCCGACCCGGTGGGCTCCGCGGCGCGCCGCATCGCCTGAACCGTCGGGGGCTTCCGCGCAGCTCCGGCGCCCGGACGGCCGCACCGCCCGAACCGTTCCGGCGCCCTGGCCGCCTCGGCGCCCGTCGGGGTGTGCCCGGCAGCCGGACACACCCCGACGGACGGTGGTCTCAGCGGGCCCGGTCGAAGTCGATCGCGCTGTAGGCGCGCAGCTTCGCCAGCCGGTGCGTGGAGTCGATCTGGCGGATGGTTCCGGACTTCGAGCGCATCACCAGGGACTCGGTGAAGGCCGTCTCGGCCCGGTAGCGCACCCCGCGCAGCAGATCGCCGTCGGTGATCCCGGTCGCGACGAAGAAGACGTTCTCCCCGGAGACCAGGTCGTCGGTGTGCAGGACCCGGTCGAGGTCGTGCCCCGCCTCCAGCGCGGCCCGCCGCTCCGCCTCGTCCTTCGGCCAGAGCTTGCCCTGGATGGTGCCGCCCAGGCACTTGATGGCGCAGGCGGTGATGATGCCCTCGGGCGTCCCGCCGATGCCCAGCAGCAGATCCACCCCGGCACCCTCGCGCACCGCCATGATCGCCCCGGCCACGTCGCCGTCGGCGATGAACTTGATCCGGGCACCCGCCTCCCGGACCTCCTTGACGATGCCCTCGTGCCGGGGCCGGTCCAGGATGACGACCGTGACGTCCTCCGGGGCGCAGCCCTTGGCCTTGGCGACCCGGCGCACGTTCACCGAGGCCGGGGCGTCGATGTCCACGTACTCGGAGGCCTCGGGGCCGGTCACCAGCTTGTCCATGTAGAAGACCGCGGTGGGGTCGAACATGGTCCCGCGCTCGGCGACGGCCAGGACCGAGACGGCGTTGGACATGCCCTTCGCGGTGAGTGTCGTGCCGTCCACCGGGTCGACGGCCACGTCGCACTCCGCGCCCGTCCCGTCGCCCACCCGTTCGCCGTTGTAGAGCATCGGGGCTTCGTCCTTCTCGCCCTCCCCGATGACCACGACCCCGTTCATGGACACGGTCGAGACCAGCGTGCGCATCGCCTTCACGGCGGCCGCGTCCGCTCCGTTCTTGTCGCCGCGGCCCACCCAGCGGCCCGAGGCCATCGCGCCTGCCTCGGTGACGCGGACCAGCTCCAGGGCGAGGTTGCGATCGGGGGCCTCCGGGCTGACGTCCAGGGGCGAGGGGAGGGGGTGGTGCTCGGAAGGAGCCGACATCGGGACGCACCTTTCCGCACGGCTGCCGGAACGACGGCCGGGCAGTCAACGGTAGTGAGGGTGGTACGACCTTATCCGCATCCCGCCACGATGAGCAGAGTGGTCGACGGATGAGCGGGGCGGTCCACGGATGAGCATGGGTGTCCGAGCGGTGGAGCGGCGCGGCGCCGGGCGCCGGCCCCGCGGCGCGGGCCCCGTCGGCGGGGTGCGTGTCGGGCCGTTCCGGTACATGGGGGACGATGGGGGCGTGGCAACGACACGAGGCAAGAAGACCGTGCGGGACATGATGCTGTCGATGGCGGTGATCGGGCTGGGTGCCTGGTTCCTCTCTCTCTTCCTCCCGCACGACGATCAGCAGGACCCCGTGCACGAGATCGGCTACCGCACCGAACTGGTCACCGCGCAGCGCGCGGCGCCCTACCCGGTGGCGGCCCCCGGCGGCCTGTCGCAGGAGTGGCGCGCCACCTCGGTGCGCTACCGCGACCAGAGCGAGTACGGCGCCGCCTGGCACCTCGGCCTCGTGGACCCGGCGAACGAGTACGCCGCGGTCGAGCAGAGCGACGGCGACCCGGACCGGTTCGCTGCCGCCGTCACGCACGGTGCCGAGGCGACCGACCGGACGGAGCGGCTGGCCGGCAGGGAGTGGGAGCGCTGGGAGGGCCCGAAGTACGACGCGCTGGTCCTCCGGGAGTCGGACGTCACCACGGTGGTCACCGGGACGGCGCCCTTCGAGCGGCTGGGGCGGCTCGCCGCGGCGCTGGAGTCCGGCGCCGCGGCCGAGGCGGCCGCGCCTGCGGGGCCGCAGAGCACGACCCCGCAGGGCTGACCAGGGCGGGGGTGCGGGCGCGCTCAGATGCTGGTGACGGTGTCCTCGTGGGAGAGCCGCGGGCCGCGCGGACGGAAGGCGTCCGGGCCCGGGTGGCCGATGTTCACGACGAGCAGCGAGCGCTGCTTGCCGTCGCCGAAGAACTCCTTGTCGACGCCGTCGAAGTCGAGCCCGGTCATCGGGCCCGCGGCGAGGCCGACCGCCCGGACACCGAGGATGAAGTAGCCGGCCTGGAGGGTCGCGTTGAAGCCGCCGTGCTTCTCGCGGACCTCCGCGGTGGCGAAGAAGGTGTCCTTCAGGTCGGGCACCACCGGGAACAGCTCGGGCAGCCGCTCGTGGAACTCCAGGTCGACGGAGAGGACGGCGGTGATGGGCGCGGCCCTGGTCTTCGGCCGGTTGCCCTCGCCCATGTGCTGCACCAGGCGCTCGCGGGCCTCGGGGGAGCGGACCAGGGTGACCCGCAGCGGCGACTGGTTGAACGCCGTCGGCGCGTACTTGACCAGCTCGTACACGGCCCGGATCTGCTCGTCGGCGACGGGCTCGTCGCTGAAGGTGTAGGCGGTGTGCGCCTGGCGGAAGAGCAGGTCCTGGGCGGCAGGATCGAGCGGCGTGGCCATGGTGTCCTCGCAGTAGTAGTTCGCATTTGCACTACTACGCTAGCGCGCTGCCTCCGCCCCGCGTGCCCTCCGGTGACGCACCCCACTCCGGGCGCCACCGGACGCGACACGGGCCGGGACCGTCATCGCTCGGGACGGTCCGCCCCGCCGCTCCCGTCGCCCCCCTCCGCGAGCGCGGCGTCCAGCCGGGCGCGGGCCCCGGCCAGCCAGTCGCGGCAGATGCCGGCGAGCTCCTCGCCGCGCTCCCACAGCGCCAGCGACTCCTCCAGCGTCGCACCGCCGGCCTCCAGCCGGCGCACCACGTCCACCAGCTCGTCGCGGGCCTGCTCGTAGCCGAGCGCCGACTCGGAGCCGGCAGTCCCGCTGCCCGTCTCCGGCCTGCTGCCCGTCTCCGGCCCGGCGCCGGTCGCGTCCTCGCCGGTCCCGGCGCTGTCGGTGTCTGTCAACTCTCGCTCCTCGGGAATTCGTCGGTCGGTCGTTCCGGCGCGAGCCGGGCGCCGGGTACCGGGTGCCGTGCTCACTCGTCGCCCGGCGGCGGCGCGACCGTGACCCGGAAGTCGCCCTCCGCGACGCGGGCCCGCAGCAGCTCGCCCGGACCGACCTCGGCCGGGTCGCGGACCGCGCCGCCGTCCTCGCGCTGGAGCACGGCATACCCGCGCCGCAGGGTCTGCGCGGGGGAGAGCGCCACCACCCGGGCCCGGGTGTGGGCCAGTTCCGCGTCCGCGCGGTCCAGCAGGTGGGACAGGGTGCGCCGGCCCCGGACCACCAGCTCGTCCACCCGATCGCCGCGCTCCTCCAGCATCCGGTGCGGATACGCCATCGACGGACGGCTCATCCAGTCGGCCAGGCCGCGCTCCTGCTGCTCCAGATGGGTCGTCACGCAGCGTAGCGCGCGACCGCGGAGCTGGTCGATCCGCAGCCGCTCCTCACCGACGTCCGGCACCACGTCCTTGGCGGCGTGCGTCGGAGTGCGCGCGCGCAGGTCCGCGACCAGGTCCAGCAGCGGGGTGTCCGGCTCGTGGCCGATCGCCGAGACGACCGGGGTCCGGCACTCCGCGACAGCCCGGACCAGCCGTTCGTCGGAGAACGGCAGGAGGTCCTCGACGCTGCCGCCGCCGCGCGCGACCACGATCACCTCCACCTCGCCGTCCGCGTCCAGCGCCTGAACCGCCTCGATGACCTGCGGCACCGCGTGCACCCCCTGGACTGCGGCGTGCCGGACCCGGAAGCGCACCGCCGGCCAGCGGCTGCGCGCCGTCTCCAGCACGTCCCGCTCGGCCGCGGAGGCCCGGCCCGTCACCAGCCCGACCACACCGGGGAGGAAGGGCAGCGGACGCTTCCGGTCCGCGGCGAACAGCCCCTCCGCCGTCAGCGACTTCTTCAGCAGCTCCAGCCGGACCAGCAGGTCGCCGACCCCCACCGGGCGGATCTCCGCCGCCCGCAGCGAGAGCTGCCCGCGCGGGGCGTACCACTCCGGTTTGCCGTGCACCACGATCCGGGCGCCCTCGGTGATCAGATCCGCGACCTGATCGAAGATCTGGCGGTAGCAGGTGACGCTGAGCGACACCTCCTGGGAAGGGTCGCGCAGGGTGAGGAAGACCACCCCGGCTCCCGGGCGGCGGCTCAGCTGGGTGATCTGCCCTTCCACCCAGACGGCGCCGAGCCGGTCGATCCAGCCGCCGATCAGCCGGGACACCTGGCCGACCGGGATCGGTGCCTCGGGGGAGGTGGTGAGTGCCATGCGGACGAGGCTATCGGCCGCCCCGGACAACCGGGTGCCCCGCGGTCCGCCGCACACCCGTGCGCCCTGCGGGGGCCGCGCGGTACGGCCGTACGATGGACGGCATGACTGCTACGACAGCCCGCCGCGTCCTGCTCGCCGCCCCCCGTGGTTACTGCGCGGGCGTGGACCGGGCCGTGATCGCCGTGGAGAAGGCGCTGGAGCAGTACGGTGCTCCCGTCTACGTCCGGCACGAGATCGTCCACAACAAGTACGTCGTGCAGAGCCTGGAGAAGAAGGGCGCCGTGTTCGTCGAGCAGACCGAGGAGGTCCCGCCCGGCGAGATCGTCATCTTTTCCGCGCACGGCGTCGCCCCGGTCGTCCACGAGGAGGCGGAACGCGGCCGGCTCGCGACCATCGACGCCACCTGCCCGCTCGTCACCAAGGTGCACAAGGAAGCCGTCCGGTTCGCCAAGGACGACTACGACATCCTCCTCATCGGCCACGAGGGGCACGAGGAGGTCATCGGCACCAGCGGCGAGGCCCCGGAGCACATCACCCTCGTCGACGGCCCGAAGGACGTCGCCAACGTCGAGGTGAAGGACCCGGAGAAGGTGGTGTGGTTGTCCCAGACCACCCTCTCGGTGGACGAGACCATGGAGACCGTCGACGCGCTCCGCACCAAGTTCCCGCTGATGATCGCCCCGCCCAGCGACGACATCTGCTACGCCACCCAGAACCGCCAGACGGCGATCAAGGAGGTCGCCGCGCAGTCCGACCTGGTCATCGTGGTCGGCTCGAAGAACTCCTCCAACTCCGTCCGGCTGGTGGAGACCGCGCTGAACCACGGCGCCAAGGACGGCCACCTGGTCGACAACGCGGACGAGATCGACGAGGCCTGGCTGGAGGGCGTCGCCACGGTCGGTGTCTCCTCCGGGGCCTCGGTACCCGACATCCTGGTCGAAGGCGTCCTGGACTGGCTGGCCGCACGCGGCTGGAGCGACGTGGACCTGGTGCAGCCGGTCGACGAGCACGTGCAGTTCTCGCTGCCCAAGGAGCTCCGCCGTGACCTGCGCACGGAGGCCGTCGGAAAGCTGGCGGAGCCCGCCGGAACCGCCGAGTCCGCCTGAGCGAGCGTTCTTCGGCGGCCGGGCCCCGCGGGGCCCGGCCGCCGCGCTTGCCGGGCCGGTGACCCTGCGCGCCGGGTCACCGCGTCGGGGCGCTTCCGGCGCGCAGGGCCCGGCGCTTGGCCGCGGCCCGCGCCACCCGGCGCAGCAGCGCCGTGAGCGCGGCGGCCAGCGTGCCCGCGTACACCCAGCCCGCATTGACGGCCAGCGCGGTGACGACGCCCATCACCCGGCCGCCGAACCCGTCCCCGCCCTCGCCGAGCAGCGCGAGACCGCAGACGTAGGCGATGGGGGCGGCCACGGGTGCGGTGAACACGTCCGCCGGGCGCAGGGACAGCGCGGAGGCGACCGCGACCAGCAGGAAGCAGACCCCGTAGAACGTGGTCGAGCCGCCGAACAGCAGGCCCGTCAGCCCGCCGAGGACGAGCATCGCCGCCGCCGTCAGCAGCCCGCCGCCCAGCCCGGTCAGCTTCGGGGCCGGCAGTCGCTGCGGCAGGGTGCGCAGCCCTGCGGCCGCCGAGCCGCCGCGCACGGCCGCCTCCGCGGAGCGGTCCCGCATGGGCCGGGGTCTGCCGCCCGCGGGTACGCCGGCGGCAGACCGGGTCCGGGAGCTGCCCGCGCCGCGCGGCACGGCGGGCTGCGTCGGCGTGGGGTGCGGCGGCGCGGCCTGCGCGGGGAAGGTCCGCCGCCGACTCGGCCGGCTGAGGGGTGCGCTGTGATGCTCCACCGCACCAACGTAGGCCGCCGCCTGCGCCTCCGTACGGCATGGACACACCTTGACGTGATCTGTTCGCCACCTGTTCGAACCGCCGCGACCGCCGCCGGGCCGGTACGGCCGTACCGGCCCGGGGTCGCCCGTAGACTGGTGGACCGGCCCGGCGTCCCCGGGCCGCCCACCTGATCCACTCGCAACGGGAAGTCGCCACGTGTCGCTCACGATCGGAATCGTCGGCCTGCCCAACGTCGGCAAGTCGACTCTGTTCAACGCCCTGACCAAGAACGACGTGCTGGCGGCCAACTACCCCTTCGCCACCATTGAGCCCAACGTCGGCGTGGTCGGCGTCCCCGACCCCCGGCTGGGCACCCTGGCCGAGATCTTCTCCTCGCAGAAGCAGCTCCCCGCCACCGTCGACTTCGTCGACATCGCCGGGATCGTCCGGGGCGCCAGCGAGGGTGAGGGGCTGGGCAACAAGTTCCTGGCGAACATCCGCGAGTCCGACGCGATCTGCCAGGTCATCCGGGCCTTCGAGGACGACAACGTCGTGCACGTGGACGGCAAGGTCTCGCCGGGGAACGACATCGAGACCATCAACACCGAGTTGGTCCTGGCGGACCTGCAGAGCATCGAGAAGGCCCTGCCGCGGTTGCAGAAGGAATCCCGCATCCAGAAGGACAAACTGGTCACCGTCAAGGCGCTCCAGGAGGCCCAGACGATCCTGGAGGACGGCCGAACCCTCTTCTCGGCCGGTATCGCGCAGGGCAGCGAGCGGGCTGAACCGCTGCGGGAACTGCACCTGCTGACCGTCAAACCCTTCCTCTACGTCTTCAACGTGGACGAGGACGAGCTGACCGACGAGGCATTCAAGGAAGAGCAGCGCGCTCTGGTCGCGCCCGCCGAGGCGATCTTCCTCAACGCCAAGCTCGAATCCGAGCTCGTCGAGCTGGAGGAGGACGAGGCGCTGGAGCTGCTCCAGTCCGTCGGCCAGGAGGAGCCCGGTCTCGCGACACTTGCCCGCGTCGGCTTCCGCACGCTCGGACTCCAGACGTACCTGACCGCCGGTCCCAAGGAGACCCGCGCCTGGACGATCTACAAGGGCGCCACCGCCCCCGAGGCCGCCGGCGTGATCCACACGGACTTCCAGAAGGGGTTCATCAAGGCGGAGATCATCTCCTTCGAGGACCTTGTCGAGACCGGTTCGGTCGCCGAGGCGCGCGCCAGGGGCAAGGCCCGCATGGAGGGCAAGGACTACGTCATGCGCGACGGCGACGTCGTCGAGTTCCGTCACGGAGGAACGTCCGGGAGCGGAAAGAAGTGAGAGCCGCGACGGGTACCCGTGCCGTGGATCGGGAGGGCGACGACCATGAGGTCCTCAGGGGCACGAGTGCGTTGCCCTGAGGACCGGCAACCGACGCGTCGTCGGCGGTAGGGCCGTCGCGACGGGTCCGAAAGGGCCGCCACGCGGAGGGAGGCGACGGAACGGGTTCGGCGCTTCCCAGGGCTGCACCACAGGGGTGTGATCGTTCAGCATGCCGACCGTCCGCCCGGACCTGACGACGTGAGGGGCCGGGCCTGGGAGGGGCGGGAACCGTGGTCACGTCGTCGGGGCCGGGGGCTGTGCCGTCGTCCCCCCCCCGCTGGTCTTCCGCCCTGCCGGTCACGGCCACATCCCGCAGGCGGATGAGACGACCACCACGATCAGTGTGCCCCGCCGGTGACCGCCGTGGCCTGCACCGGGCTCCTCACCCTGCTCCGCCTTGCGGCGCGCTTGCGAGCCGACGGCGACACGGGCGCGGCGCTGCCGCACGACCGCGGCGTGGTTGTGCACGACTCGCTGTCGCCGTATGCCGGACACCTGCACCCGTCGGCTGTGCGGGGCCCACCTGGTCCGCGAACTCGCCGCGGCCGAGGGGCGAGAACAGTCCACCGCTCGTCACCCTCTGGCACGTCCGCGCGAGCAGGCTCCTCACGTGCTCCGATACGCCGATGACCCCGCCACGTCCCCCTCACCGGCGACTGCGGCGCACGTGTCCTGCGCCCGACGAAGACCCCGTCGAGGACTTCCGGCTGCCACCAGCCCGAACAGTGCGCGTCGGCCCGGCTCACCGTGCGCTCCTTCGCAGCCCTCCACCGCGCCCTCACCGGCACCCTCTGGACGCCGCCGACTGAGTGTCCGCCCGGCCGGGCGGCACCACATACGCCACCGTCCGAGCCCGTTCCCGCTGCATACTCACGTTCACTCGGGTCAGAGCCTCCGAGGAGTATGGTACCGTTCGGTACAGAACGAAGCATTCTTCGGGCTGCTGCCGTGGCCCGTTGCCCGACTGGGAAGGATCTTCATCGTGGACCTCAAGAATTTTCGAGGCGTCATCACGGGGGCTGGCCAGGGGATCGGCCAGAAACTGGCCATCGAGTTCGCCGCCCGGGGAGCCCACCTCCTCCTCGTGGGGCGTACGGAAGAGACGCTGCGGGAAACGGCGCGTCAGGTCGAGAGTGCCGGTGGCAGCGCGGAAACCCTGGTGCAGGATGTGAGTGCCCCGGGCGCTGCGGAGCGTGTGGCCTCGTTCGTGCAGGACTGGAACGCGGTAGATCTGCTCGTCAACAATGCCGGCAACGTCCGGGCCGGCCGGTTGGACGGCTCCAGTGCCGCCGATCTTCGAGCGATGGTCGACCTGAACCTCGCCGCACCGATTCTGCTGACCCGTGAACTCCTGCCGAAACTGCGTGCCGGCGCCGTAGGCTCCAGAAGTCTCGTGCTGAACATCTCCAGCGAGATCGCACTGGTGGCCATGCCGTTCTATGCCGTCTATGCGGCCACGAAGTCGGGCCTGGCCAGCTTCGGGGAATCCCTGCGACGTGAACTGCAGGGTACCGGTGTGCATGTCGCCACGGTCTACCCGGGGGCCACCGACACCGCCATGATGACCACCCAGAATGCCGACTGGGCTCGTCGACCGGTCGCCGATGTCGTGGCGGACGTCATGGCCGGGCTCTCCGTCGGGGACCACGAGATCAATGCCACCGCCCAGGACAGTCGTGAGATGCAGCAGCTCAACGTCACCGACCCGTTGGCGGTCGATGCCGCCATCGCTCCGGAGCTGGAGGGGCTGGAGGCGGCCGTTCGCGACCACCGCAGCATCTGACCCGTACGGAGCGGCGAGTCGCGCCCCTTTGCCGCGTGAAGACCAGCAAGCGCCACTATCGAGAGGGAGATACCCATGAGTGAGTTTCAGTTGCACACCAAGGACACCGCGCCCGAGGAGAGCAAGGACCTACTCGCGAAGTCGGAGAAGCAGAACGGCATGATCCCCGGCCTGCACGCCGTCATGGCGGAAGCGCCCGGCCTGCTTGAGGGATACCAGACGCTTCACGCGTTGTTCATGAACTCCAGCTTCGACAAGGACGAGCTCACGGTCGTCTGGCAGACCGCCAACGTGGAGCATGCCTGCCACTACTGCGTTCCCGCGCACACCGGGATTGCCAAGGCCATGAAGGTGGACGACGCCATCACGGAGGCGCTGCGCGACGAAACAGAACTGCCGAATGCGCGACTTGAAGCGCTTCGTACGTTCACGCTGGCCATACTGCGTGAACGAGGCGATGTCGACGAGGCCGCGGTTCAGGCGTTCCTTGCCGCTGGATTCACCCGCCGCCAGGTCCTCGAGGTCATTCTCGGTGTCTCGCAGAAGGTGATGTCCAACTACACCAACCATCTGGCACAAACGCCCCTTGATGCGCCGTCCCGTAAGTACGAATGGCGTGGGGGCGAGACGGCGAACTGAGACCGGGGCCAGGCTTCGGGGCGGCCGAGCCCGCGGAAGGGTCGTGCAGGCCGGCTTCAGCTCCCCAGAATCGCGATCGGGTCAGGAACCTCTTCCCGTCGGCGGTCCGGGGCTGAAGCGGTCGGTGCGCTCGCCGGGGCAGGCCGCCTGTCGGTTGCGTGTGGCACCGGTAGGTGAACTACCCACGGCTCCTCCGGAAGTCCGGCGGCGACGTACCGCCAACCGGCAGCGGGACCTCCGCGCGGTCCATTCCCGCCGACTTGACGCGTGGGTTCGCCGTCGGCTCCTCCACGGCCGGGACTGCTGCGTGTGGGACTGCCGCCCAGGGTACCGACGGGTACCGGACCCTTTCGGAGACGTATGATGGAAAGATGAGCGACAGACCACCCGCCACGATCGGTCGCCCCCGACTATTCGACGAAGAAGCGGTGCTTTCCCGGCTGACGGCTCTTTTCTGGCGGCAGGGATACAGCCAGACGACGGTGGCACAGATCGTACAGGCCAGCGGTGTCCACAAGCCCAGCTTGTACAGGACCTTCGGTGGCAAGGACGAACTGTTCGCGAAAGTGCTGCGCCGATACCTCGCCGAGCGGATGCAGATGTTCGCCGACATGATCGAGCAGGCGGGCCCTGGCATCGAAGGTATCCATACATTCCTGGACCTGTTTGAAGCCGACGCGGTCTCCGAACGTGGCCGGGACGGCTGTCTGATGGTGATGGCCTCGAACGAGTTGCGCGGCAGACTCCCTGGGTACGACTTCTCGACCGACTATCGACAGCAGATGGGGCAGCAGATCGAGAACCTCGTCACCCGGGGACTGTCCGGCGCGGAGCCCGATGTCATCCGGTCCCGTGCCGACCTGCTCACCACGTCTCTGCTGGGGCTTCAGGTGATCATGCGTTCCGGTGCCAGCGCCGAGGAGATACGCCGGTACCTTCAAGCTGTGCACCTCGCGGCCGAATCCTGGCGTGCCTGAGCCCGGATCTACCGGCTTGGTTCTGGAGTGGTCGATTCGAGGGAGTTTCGGTCCGTGGGTGAATAATCTGCGAGTTCGGGCATGAGGTGGCCGCTGGTCTGCCCAGCTTTTCCACACGGTCGTAGGTTTCGGGACCTTTCGGGTGGATCGGTCAGGGTGTGTCGGTGGGTTGGTAGCGCGTGCGCGCTGTTGAAGAGCTGGGTGAGGTCCGTTCTCCAGGGCCAGTGTTGGGGCAGGTGCAGGGTGAGGCGGCGGGCAGAGCGGGCCAGGCGGGCGGGGACGTTGATCAGGTGGTCACGGATGGTGGCGGTGGTCGCTCTGGTATGGAACGCGCCGGCCAGTACGCCGGTGGCGCGGGTCAGGCTGTGTGCCAGGGCTGCCAGGGCGAGCCATGCGGCGTTGGCCTGGAAATGACCGGACGGCGCGTGGGCGAAGGCGCTGTTCCTGACATCGGCGATCACCTGTTCGACGACGGCGTGCCGTCGGTGATCACGCTCGGCATCGTTCAAGGAGAGCGGGGGTGGGTGAACGCGGCGTGGTAGCGCCAGGTGTCGAACAGCGTGCCCTGTCCGGCGGGGACGGCCTCAGCACTCAGGCGTTTGACGCGGTGCACGATCAGACGGGCGGTGGCCTGCTGCTTCTTCGGTTTGGACATGAAGGCGGTGTAGGTGGTCTCGGCCATCTCGGCGTCGGAGAGCCGGCACTGGTCCTCCTCGTCCCAGGCCGGGTGGGGGTACGTGATCGGCGTCCAGGCGTCCTCCTCGATGCGGGCGATGGCGGCCTTGACGGAAGCGTTCATCCGGACCGTGACCGAGAGACGGGCGCCGTGCGCCCGGCAGGAGTTGACGACGTCAGCGCCGTGGAACGCGGAGTCCGCCCGCATCACCAGCAGGCTGTTCGCGCCGCAGGCGCGGGCGGTGCGGATGGTCTCGGCCACGAACGCCGCTGCCCCGCGTGCGGAGTTCGAGGGTCCCTTGCGCTGTCTGGTGGCGGCGATCACCGGGGCGGACAGGGGTGTGGAGACGATGCCGGGGAGCGCGTTCAGGCCCCTGACCTTGCTGTATCCGTAGCCGGAGCCCTGTGTGGAGTAGCCGTAGGTGCGGCGGATGGTGTCGTCGATGTCCACGTAGGCGACCTGCCCGGCGCCGGTCAGCAGCGGGGTGTGTCGGGCCAGTTCGGGCAGGAACCGGCGGGCCGCGGCGTGCAGTTGTTTCACGTGCCCGTGGGTGAAGGAGCGCAGAAACGACCCCAGCGTGGACGGGGCCCGCACCCCGGAGAACAGGCGGCCCGTCGCGCCGTGCCGCAGCCGGTCCATGTCATCGATGCTGTCCGCTCCGGCGACCATGCCGCTCACCAGCGACATCACTTTCGCCGCGGGGGAGGCACCGGGGCCGTCCTTCGAGGCCGGCAGACGTATGTGCTCCCCGACCAGTGCGGGCAGGCCACACCGCTCGGCCAGCCGGGCGCTTTCCCCCGGCCGGGACGTCGGTGCAGCCCGAGGATCCTCCACCCGTGAGGCTCGGCCGATGGTTTCGTCCATGAAGCCAACGCCTCACGCAACGTGGGGGGGCAGGCCAGTGGCACCGATCGTGTCGGTCAGCAGCACCGCACCCGCAGACGAGACCCGTGGAACGGGGCGACGTCCGCACGCGGACGGAGGAGCAAGGACAGGGGAGAGCGGAACACCGGAAAGATGTTCCACCCAGCGGATCGCCACGCGTCTCGACAACCGTATGATCCCAGGTCGGGAGTACCGTTCTCTCCGCCGCCCACCAGTTGAGACCACCTTGCGGGTGGCGGCCCGCCCTCGACTGCGGGTGTCAGGGGGCGTGGCCCGGCCCGTGGAACCTCACCGGGCGGGCGAGCCGGCCGCTCCGGTGGCTGGAGGTGCGGGAGAGGAGACGAAGCCATGGCTACCTTTTTCCGGGTGGTTACCGTGGACGAGGGCGGCGAAGAGGTCGACGCGCGGTGCTTCGACGTGGCGGGCAACGAAGTTCCCGACCCGGTCGCCGCGCGGGCCGTGCGGCTGCCGGAGCAGTCTCGCGGCCTGGCGGTCGACGGCGCCACGGGGAACGTGGCGGATTCTCCGGATCGGCTCGCGCGCCAGCCGGCGGCACTCTTGCGGCTCACCGAGGAGAACTGGGCGGCGCTGCTGGGCTGCGAGGCGGTGTTCCTGCCCGGGGACCCCGCGCGCTGCGGCCGGTTGGCCTTCCACACGTCGGGTGTCAGCAGGTTTCCCCCGGGGCTCCCCGCCGGTGCCGTCGAGGACGTCGAGATCGTGGTGGCGCACGGGCGTGGCGCCAGGCGGCGTACGGTTCCGGCCGTGGTCCGGCCGTTGGACGAGGTGCTTCCCCGGCTGCTGGCGATGCCGGATGCGGGCGGTGACGTGTACCCCCGGATCAGCGACACCGTCGGGGCATGGCGGCATGCCGGTCTGTATGCCCTGCACATGGCGGGGAGGGGGCTGCTGCTGCCGGGGATGAGTGCCGCCGGCCACGATGCCTGGCGGCTCGGGCCCTTCACACAGGAGGACGCGGTCTGGCTGCGGGCGCTCGCCGATGCCCTGCCCGTGGCCGCCTACGGGGTCCCGCTGGAACCCGGGCCGGTGGAGGGTGGAGCCGGAGGTCCGCTGCTGTTGCCCGAGCCGTACTCGCGGTTGCGGGCCTTCCTGGATGCCGTTGCCGACCTCTTGCCGCGTACCGCCGCCGCCCCGGTCGTGGCCGGTGGGCTGCCGTTCGCCGCGGTGGAACCGCAGCAAGTGCCCCAGTTGCGGGCCTGGGCTCTGCGGATCGCCGAGGGGCGCGATGCAGGGGCGCGGGTCTCGCTGCGGGTGGAGCTGCCCGGGGGGAGGAGGGACGGCCCCGCGGCCGACGGGGAGGACGTGGACTCCGAGGCCCTGCACGCCGATGTTCCCTACGACGACTCCGGCGCAGACTCGGACGGCCCGTCAGCCGTACGTGCCGTGGTGCAGGTGCACTCGCTGGCCGATCCCCTGTTGCTCGCGGACGCCGCCGAGCTGTGGGACGGCGCGGCGGAGGGCTTCGGGCCCCGCAGCCGTGAGCAGGCGAGGGGGAGGCTGCGGCAGGCGGCCGAGGCATGGCCTCCGCTCGCCCGCATTCTGCGGGAGCCGATACCGGACGCACTGGCGCTGGACGACGAGGAGTTCCTGGACCTCCTCGACGGCGGCGCCGCGCTGGCGCTGGCGGATGCCGGCGTCGCAGTGCACCTGCCGCGGGACCTGGCGCGGGATCTGACTGCGTCCGCGCTCGTCGAACCGGGCAACTCGGCGGAACAAGAGGGCGATGAGGAGGTGCCCTCCTTCTTCTCTCCCGAGCAGCTCCTCAATTTCCGCTGGGAGTTCGCCGTGGGTGACCGGACGTTGACTCAGGCCGAGCTGGATCGGCTCGCCCGCGCCCGCCGCCCCCTGGTGCGCCTGCGCGACCAGTGGGTCGTGGTGGATGCCCGGATGGTGCGAAGGGCACAGCAGTCCGGCCGTCAGCTTGGTGCCCTCGACGCGCTGCGTGCCGCGTTGACCGGGAGGGTGGAGGACCCCGACGGCGTTCTGGTGCCGGTGCGGGCGGGTGGTTGGCTTGCCGCGCTGCGCGACCGGCTGGCCGCCCCCGAGGAGGCCGGTCCCGGAGAACTCGCCCCGCCGGCGGCCTTGGACGCCACCCTGCGCGGTTACCAGCTGCGGGGGTTGGCCTGGCTCGACCGCATGACCCGGCTCGGCCTCGGCGCCTGCCTTGCCGATGACATGGGGCTCGGCAAGACGATCACCACGCTGGCACTGCACCTGCGCCGCCAGGAGGGCGTGGGAGGCGGGACGGGCGGTCCCACGCTGGTGGTCTGCCCGGCTTCGCTACTCGGCAACTGGAGCCGGGAGATCTCCACGTTCGCCCCGGGCACGCCCTGGCGCCGCCACCACGGGCCTGACCGCGACCTCGGTGGCCTCACGCAGGGTGAGATCGTCCTCACCACCTATGCCACCATGTGCCGCGACGTCGCGAAGCTGATCGAGGCCGGACCCTGGGACCTGGTGGTCGCCGACGAGGCGCAGCATGTGAAGAATCCCGCCGGGGCCACCGCGAAAGCGCTGCGCACGCTGCCGGGGGCGGCGCGTGTCGCCCTGTCGGGCACTCCGGTGGAGAACAACCTCAGCGAGCTGTGGGCCCTGCTCGACTGGGCCACTCCCGGCCTGCTCGGCCCGCTGAAGACTTTCCGCGAACGCTACGGGCGGGCCGCCGAGCGTGCTGCCCGCACGAACCCGGCACCGGACGGCGCCGCAGCGGCCGCTGGTGCTGGGGCCGCGAGCGACCGCGACACCAGCGCGGCGGAGCGCCTGTCCCGGCTGATCGGCCCCTTCGTGCTGCGCCGATGCAAGGCCGACCCGGGCATCGCCCCGGAGCTGCCGCCGAAGACCGAGACCGATCAGCGAGTACGGCTCACCCGTGAGCAGACCGTCCTGTACGAGGCGCAGGTCCGTGAGTCCCTGGCGGCGATCCGTGAGACGCAGGGCATCAAGCGGCACGGCCTGGTCCTGAAGCTGCTCACCGCCCTCAAACAGATCTGCAACCACCCTGCCCAGTATCTGAAGGAGCCGGAGAGTACCCGGCTGGCCGGCCGCAGCGGCAAGCTGGAACTTCTCGACGAACTTCTCGAAGTGATCCTCGCCGAGGACGAGTCGGTGCTGCTGTTCAGCCAGTACACGCAGATGGCCCGGCAGCTGGAACGCCATCTGTCCGTGCGTGGGGTCAAGACCCTCTATCTGCACGGCGGTACTCCGGTGCGCCGTCGTGAGGAGATGGTGGACGCCTTCCAGCGCGGCGAGGCGCCGGTCTTCCTGCTCTCGCTCAAGGCTGCGGGCACCGGTCTGAACCTCACCCGGGCAGGCCATGTCATCCACTACGACCGCTGGTGGAACCCGGCGGTGGAGGACCAAGCCACCGACCGTGCGTACCGGATCGGCCAGACCAGGCCCGTCCAGGTCCACCGGATGATCGCCGAGGGGACGCTGGAGGACCGCATCGACACACTTCTGGCGAGCAAACGCCGACTGGCGGACTCGGTGCTCGGAGGCGGTGGCGAGGCCGCGCTCACCGAGCTGACCGACACCGAACTCGACGACCTGGTCAGCCTGCACACCGCCGGCGCGGCCGGGGACAGGAGCCACCGATGAGCAGCCGGCGCCCCCGGGCCCCGCAGACCGACACGCGTAGCTACCCCGCGCTCGGACCGCTGAGCGGTGCGGGTAGCCGGGATATCGCACGCGGGCTCTGGGGCCGTCAGTGGATCTCCTGCGTCGAGGATCCGGGAACGTCGTCCAGCAGTGAACACGGATACGGGTACGGCGGCTCGGCCGGCCGGGACTCGCGGCTGGCCCGAGCGCGGACATACGCCCGCCGGGGGGCTGTCGGGGAGATCACGGTGCGCCCGGGATCGATCTCGGCGAGGGTCCGGGGCAGCCGACGTACGCCCTACCGCTGTGACATCCAGGTGCCGCAGCTGACCGAGGCCCGGTGGGACCGGCTCCTCAAGGGGTGGGCGGAGGCGGCGGAAGGGGTGCTGCCCGAGCTTGCCCACGGCCTGCTCGGCCCACAGGCGTACGAGGCGGCACGGTCGGCGCAGGTGGAACTCGTCCCCGGGCCCGGCCGGTTCACGTACCACTGCGGCTGCCCCGACTGGGGTGACCCCTGCAAACACGCGGCGGCCCTGGCGTACGTCTTTGCCCGTCAGCTGGAGGAACAGGGCGAAGCGCTTCTCCAGCTGCTCGGCCGCGACCTGGCCGAGGTGCGCACCGCGGTGGCCGCCCGACGTCAGGAGGCCGAGCTGGCGCAGGTCGAGGACGCGTGGTCCGCTGCGGACGCGAAGGAACGGGGCGTCGCGGCGGCCGAGGTGTTCACCCGGAGCAGGGAGCCGGGAGGGCTTCCCGCCCTGCCTCCGCTGCCGGCCGCGCTTCCCCCGGGGGAACACGGCCGGCCGGACGACCTGACCGCTGGTTCCGTGGTGGGGGAGGACCTGGACCCCGAACCGCTGTGGCTGCTGGCCGCGGACGCCGCCGGGCGTGCCGCCGACGCCTATGCGTGTGCGGTCGGCGCGCCGTTTCCGCAGCGCGGTGCACCGGCCGATCCCGGGAACGCGGACGGCCCGGCGGACCGGCTCCGTCTGGACACCGACCGCTGGCAGGACACCGTGCGCCACGCCGCCGCCGGCCCCGCCCCCTACCTCCTCGAACGCCTCGTGAACAGCTCGGACCAGGCCCGCGCGCACCTCGCCCGGGCGAGCGTGGCCTGGCGGTACGGCGGTCCGCGCGCGCTCGCGGCCATGGGCGGCGAGCAGGTGCCCGGCCCTGCGTACGAGGCCGCCGCGCGCGAACAGCTCGCCCGGTTCACGATTGCGGGCCGTGCCGACGCCCCCCGGCTCAGGCGCGCCCGCGGCCGGCTCCGCCTGCTCGGCGAGGACATGGAGTTGCGCTGGGGCCCGGACGGCCGCTGGTACCCCTACGCCAAGGAGCGCGGCCGATGGTGGGCGGCGGGCCCACCCTCCACCTCCGCCGTCGAGGCCCTGCGCGGCGCCCTCATGGAGAGATGACCGGTCTGTCCGTGTGCGGAGTGCGCGGCCGCCCCGTCCCGTGTGCGGGAGGTGGCACCGCGACTGAACCAACGGCTCACCGGCTCCCTCCGGTCAAAGGGCGACCGGCGAACTGTTCCCACAGCCTCCGAAACCGTTCGCCGATCAGTACGGGGCGGCCGCTCGGTGGTTCTGGCCGACGTGGGCAGCGCGTGTGCCATGGGCTGGCGTGTGTCACAGATGACGGCCGCCCTCGACGTGGTGAGCGCCGTCGTCACCGGCCAGGCCATCGACGGCAGACCTCTCAGACCAGGCCGGTCACCGTGGTCGTCACCGCGATCCGGTCCGCCTCCGTGTCCCCGCGGTCCGCGTTGCCGCCGCCCGCGCTCTCGGAGCCCCCGCCGCCCGCCGTTCCGGGGACGGTGCCCCCGCTGGTGGCCGCCTCCCGCACCGCCGCCTCCACGGCCTTCCGGACGGCCCGGGCGACGTCCAGCGGGCGGTGGCCGCGCTGCACGGCGAACCGGACGTCCACGTCCGCCCGCCAGCCCGGTTCACCGGGGCTGCCGTGCACCTGGACCCCGGGTGCGCCGGGCTGCGAGCCGCCGAGGCCGAGCCGGGACGGGTTCCGCAGGACGGCGGCCAGGTCGGTGCGCAGGTAGGCGACGCCCGGTGTGGTGCGGGCCGCCTCGGCCGCGGCCTCGGTGATCCGGGTGCGCAGCAGCCGGGAGTCCTGATCGGTCACCCTCATCCCTCCTCCAGCCCGCCGCGGGACGCACGGCGGTTTCCCTCGCGGAATCCGTCACGGTCCGCGCCGCCCCCGACGTCCGTGCCCTCGGGATTCCCTGGTTCCTCGGGGTGGGCCGGACCGCCGGGGTCCTCGGGAACGTCGTCGAACAGTTCCACCACGAGCACGTCGACGGCCCGGACGTCCATGCCGAGTGCGTTCCGGGCGGCCTCCCCGATCCGGGCGCGCACCGCTTCGGCCAGCTCCGGCACCGGCCGCTCGGGATCGAGCGGTGCGGACACCTCCAGCCGGACGCGCAGCGGTTGCCGGGGCAGCCGACTGCCGGGCAGCAGGTACAGCCGCCCGGTGCTGTCGAGCGGGAGCATCCGGCAGCTCCCCACCTGGACGCCGGGTTCGCGCTGCGCCGCCGCACGGAAGGCACGGGCCGCCGCGGTCTCCACGATCCAGGCGTCCTCCGACTCCTCACCCAGCGGTACCGCCGGGCCGGGGCGCAGCTCCCCGCGCACGATGTCCATCACCCGTTCGGTGATGCGCGCGGCGGTGTCGGCGGGGGGCTCGGCGGCCGTCTGCCAGTCGGCGACCAGCTCCTTGCGGACGAAGCCGTCCAGCATCCGCAGTTCGTCCAGGGCCGCCGTGCAGTGCGGGCAGCCCGCGGTGTGCCGGGACGGAGCGGCCGTACCGGACCCGTCTCCGGCCGTTCCCGGACCGGCCTCCCATGCGTCCCAGACCTCGTCCAGGCTCCGGCCGCAGGGCAGCACCTCGGTGTCCTCGTCCGCCGGGGGGCCGGCGCCGACCGGCCGGGGGTCGGGGTTCGCGCTCATCGCCATGCGCTCATCGCCTCCGTCAGATAGCGCCTCGTACGGAAGATCCTGCCCCTGACCGCCTGCTCCGTCGTGCCGACGACCTCGGCGATCTCGCGGTAGCCGAGGCCGTGCAGCTCGCGCAGGACCCAGCAGGCCCGCTGTTCGGGCCCCAGTTGGGCCAGTGCCTGGTTCAGGTCCTTCACAGCCGCGGTGGCCTCCGCCGCGCGGGAGGGGGACGACCGGTGCTCGGGCGCGCTGGGCTCCCGTACGCGGTCGAGTTGCTCGGTGGGCCGCCTGGAGCGGAGCAGGTTCAGGCAGCGGTTGGTGACGATGCGGTACATCCAGGTGAGGAAGGCCGACTCGCCGCGGAACTCCGGCAGCCTCCGCCAGGCGTTGACGAAGGCGTCCTGCACCGCGTCCTCCGCGTCGGCCCGGCCGCCCGTCATTCTGACGGCGAGGCTGATCAGCACGGGGCTGTGCCGCCGGACGAGGACCTCGAACGCCTCCTCGTCGCCCTCGCCCGCCCGTGCGGCCAGGAGCGCGTCGCCGGGCTCCGGGCGCCGGCCCCGCCGGGCCGGGCCCGGTGTCTCCTCGTCCTCCGGCACTCGCCGGCTCCTCTCGTGTCGTCCCGTGCCCGTCCCGTGGCGTGGTCCGCACGGGTCCCGCCGTCGTGCCGCCGCACCGCACCCACCGCTCTCCGGGTTCGACACTGCGGTCCACGACATCATCACGCGCCGCGGGCGAGTCTCCGCCGAAGCGCCGCGAACGACCCGGCGGATTCCCGCTACCGCAAACGTGCGGGGCCGGACGTCCGCGGGTACCCGCCCGGCGTGCCGCGCACCGGGCGCTTGGCCAACCCGCGGAAGAAAGCCGGGAGAGCGGCGTGACGATCCGGGCACCGGCGGTTCCAAGCAGGTGCCGGCACGATCCGACGGAACGACACACCGAGGAGCAGATCCCATGGCTACGAACACGGTCTCCGCACAGGAGCCGACGACGGCGAGCGAGCAGTTCGGCAAGGGCCGCACCGGCGCGCCGGACGCCGAGGGCCGCCCCCGTTCGACCGGCAGCACGACCGTGCAGGTGGACGCGTCGGGCCACCAGGGCGCCTCGCGCGGGAAGACCTCCATCGCGGACGGCGTGGTCGAGAAGATCGCCGGGATGGCCGCCCGTGAGGTGCCGGGGGTCTTCGCGCTCGGCGGCGGTCTGTCCCGCACCCTCGGCGCGGTCCGCGACCGGGTTCCCGGCGGCCGCCTCAACGTCACGCGCGGGGTGAAGGTCGAGGTCGGCGAGCGGCAGACGGCGCTGGACCTCGACATCGTCGTCGAGTACGGCGTCCCGATCCCCGACGTGGCGCACGACGTGCGGGAGAACGTGATCGCCGCCGTCGAGCGGATGACGGGCCTGGAGGTCGTGGAGGTCAATCTGGCCGTCAACGACGTCCACCTCCCGGAGGACGAGGAGGAGCCCGTCGAGTCCCGGGTGGCGTGACGGCAGGGCACACAGCGGGGCGGCAGGGTGCGAGGCGTGCCCGTGCCGCCCGCCGCAGACCGCGGTGACGGACGAACGGGAAGCGAAGGACGCATATGAGCAGGTCCGTGGTCGGGCTGATGACGGGGATGGCGCTCGGTTTCGCCGGGTGGTTCGGCGGATTCACCGCCTTCCTGCTGGTCGGCGCGCTCGGGGTGCTGGGCTGGCTGGCCGGCCGGGCCTTCGAGGGCGGTGCCGATCCGGCCGGGGCGGTCGACCGGTTGCGCGCGACCGGCCGGGAGCGCCGGTGAGCGCCGGGCTGCCGTCGGCCGGCGGCCGCGGGGTGACCCGCGTCTCCGGCCGCGCGCACGAGCGGATCGCGGCGGCCACCGCCGCGGAGGTGCTTGAGGCCACGTCCGCCGGACGGCGGGCGGGACTGCCCCGGGCGTCGGTGCGCATCCGCCGAGGCGGGGCCCGGATCAAGATCGGTGTGGTGCTGCCGTAGCCCTCCGACCTCGGCGCGTCCTGTGCGCGGTTGCGGGACGCCGTCGCGGAGCGGTCGGCGCTGCTGACCGGCACGCCGGTCCGGCGGGTCGGGGTCACGGTGGACGGGCTGACCACCGCCCCCGCCGAGGAACCTCCCGCGGACGGCGGTGTGCGGGCCGCCGGCGACCGCGAGGAGCCGGCCGCCTCGGCCGGCCCGGAGCGCAGCGCCGAGCCGGTGACCGCCGTACCGGAGCCCGCCGACCGGACCGGCTCGGTCGACGGGGTGGAGCGGGTATGAGCGCCGGCGGAGCGGTTTCCCCGCCGCGCGGGCACTGGTCGGACCGGCGTCTTCCGGCCACCGAGCTCGCCGCGGTGGCGGTCGGCGTCGCGGCGAGGGCCGACGGGCTCGCCGTCCGGACGGCGGACGGGCCGCCGTCGTGGCGGGAGCGGCTGCGCGAACTGCCCCGGCCGGAAGCGGGCGTCCTGTTCCCGGCCGCCGCCGGGGCCGTGCTGCTGCTCGGCCTCTGACTGCTCTTCCTGGCAGCCGCACGGGAGCGCGGCGCGCTCTCCTTCGATCCGGCCCCCCGCCGCGCTGCGGGGACTGCCCGGCCCCTCGCCCGCGCAACTCGGTGACCGGCTCCGCCAGGACCTGCTGCCGGGGGCCGCCGACGTCCCCGTGCACCTGGTGGCGGCGACTGTGCTGGTACTGGCCGCCCTCTGCAGGCTGCGGGCCCGGACCCGAGCGCGCAGCGGGCGGGTGCTGCCGCTGCCGGCGGAGTCCTCCCGGCTGCGTACCCGGGCGCTGGCCGAGGCCGTGGCCGCTGACGCGGCGGCGGTCCCGGGGGGTCCGGAGGGACTGCGGCCGGCGGCCCCCTCGCTCCCTGCCGACCCTTCCGCCCCACCGCACAGCGGCCGTCGCGCAGTCCGCCTGCACAACGGCCGCTGTGTCGTCTCCCGTGGTCCCGGCCGCTGTGGGGCAGACCTCCGTATGACGGTTGCGTGAACGGGGCGACGCCCCCTTGTGCGATTCCTATGGTTGGGCGAATCTTTCCCGAGGCGGCGCGTACATGTCATGTTCGTGCCCGCCGTCCCCACGTCGGCGCACCACCACGAGAAGGATCTCTCCATGGCAGTGATGCGTTCCCCCAGACACAGATGGTCGGCCTCGGCCGTGGCCTCGGCCGTGGCCTCGGCCGCGGCGGTTGCACTCGGCCTCGGCGCCGCGCTCCCCGCGGTGGCCGCGGACGGTCCCGACGGTCTCATCGCCAACGCCGGAGCTCCCGGAGCCATCAAGGACAGTTACATCGTCACGCTCGACGAGGACACGACGGACGCGTCGTCCCCGAAGGGCAAGGCGCTGGCCGAGAAGTACGGTGCCGAGATCAAGGTGACGTACGAGGAGGCCCTGAACGGCTACTCGGTGAAGCTCACCGAGAAGCAGGCGCAGAAGTTCGCGACCGACTCCGCGGTGGAGACCGTCGTCCAGGACCAGCGGGTGTCGATATCGGGCACCCAGAACAACCCGCCGTCCTGGGGACTGGACCGCATCGACCAGGCGGACCTGCCGCTGGACAACAGCTACACCTACCCGGACTCGGCGGGTGAGGGCGTCACCGCCTACATCATCGACACCGGGATTCGCCACTCCCACTCCGACTTCGGCGGCCGGGCGAGCTTCGGCTTCGACGCCTTCGGCAGCAACGGCAACGACGGCAACGGCCACGGCACCCACGTGGCCGGCACGGTCGCCGGCTCCTCCTACGGGGTCGCCAAGAAGGCCGACCTGGTCTCCGTCCGGGTGCTCAACGACCAGGGCTCCGGCACCATCACCGGGGTCGTCGACGGTGTCGACTGGGTGACGCAGAACGCCCAGAAGCCGGCCGTCGCCAACATGAGCCTCGGTGGCGGCGCCAACAGCACCCTGGACCAGGCCGTCCGCAACTCGATCGCCTCCGGGGTCACATACGCCGTCGCGGCGGGCAACGACAACAGCAACGCCTCGGGCTCCTCGCCCGCGCGCGTCGCCGAGGCCCTCACGGTCGGGTCCACCACCCGCACCGACGCCCGCTCGTCCTTCTCCAACTACGGCTCCGTCGTGGACATCTTCGCGCCGGGCTCGGACATCACCTCCTCGTGGATCGGCAGCGACAGCGCCACCCGGACCATCTCCGGCACCTCGATGGCGTCCCCGCACGTGGCCGGCGGCGCCGCCCTCGTGCTGGGCGAGAACCCGTCCGCCTCGCCGTCGCAGGTCGGCTCGGCGCTCGACGACGCCGCGGCCACCGGCAAGGTGGGCAACCCCGGTTCCGGTTCGCCGAACAAGCTCCTCCAGGTCGGCGAGGGCGACCCGGGCGACCCCGGTGACCCGGGCGAGCCCGGCGACCGGTTCGAGAACGGCGCGAGCTACGCGATCGGGGACCACCAGACCACCGAGTCGCCGATCACCGTCTCCGGCGTCCAGGGCAACGCCCCCTCCTCGCTGGAGGTGGAGGTGGACATCGCCCACACCTACATCGGCGACCTTCAGGTCGACCTGATCGCGCCGAACGGCACCAGCTACCGGCTCAAGAGCTACGGAGCCGGCGGCAGCAGCGACAACATCGACGAGACGTACACCGTCAACGCCTCCTCGGTGAGCGCCAACGGCACCTGGAAGCTCCGCGTACACGACGACTACACCTGGGACACCGGCAGCATCCAGGGCTGGGCGCTTCAGTTCTGAGCGGTGGCGGCCGGCTCCCGTTCTCGGCCGGAGGCCCGCATCCGGGGCGCTTCCGCCGGGTACGCCGACCGGAGCGCCCTGACCCAGTGTGACGAATGACGTCGACCCCCGTGGCCCGCCACGGGGGTCGACGGCGTTGTTGAGCAGGAAGTAATCACATCGAGTGAAACTCTGGCCGTTCATTGCGGGCCGCCACCGAGGGTTGCGAAGCTGTAGCCGACCGTCAAACCGTTGGAGGGCACGTGCCTTTCGGTGAGCAGCCGGCGTATCTGCGGGTGGCCGGTGATCTTCGTCGGAAGATCACCGACGGCACCCTCGCGCCGCATACCCGTCTTCCCTCGCAGGCCCGGATTCGAGCGGACTACGGCGTCTCCGACACCGTCGCGCTGGAGGCCAGGAAGGTCCTGATGGCCGAGGGCCTGGTCGAGGGCCGCTCCGGCTCCGGCACCTACGTCCGCGAACTCCCGGCGCTCCGGAGGGTGGTGCGCACGGGCTACCGCGCGGCGTCCGGCCCGAGCACCTTCCGGCAGGAGCAGGCCGACGAATCGGTGACGGGCAGTTGGGAGTCGCACAGCGGCCAGGAGGAGGCGGACGCCCGGATCGCCGCGCGGCTCGAACTGGAGCCGGGCGCGCGGGTGATGCGCACCCGGTACCTCTTCCGCGGGGAGGGCGAGCCGGCCATGGTGTCCGTCTCCTGGGAGCCGCTGGCGCTGACCGGCCGCACCCCCGTGATGCTGCCCGAGGAGGGCCCCCTCGGCGGGCAGGGCGTGGTGGAGCGGATGGCGGCGATCGGTGTCGTGGTGGACAACGTCACCGAGGAAGTCGGCACCCGGCCGGGCATGGCCGAGGAGATGTCCGCACTGGGCGGGGTGCCGGGCCACTCGGTGCTGGTGGTCTCCCGCACCTACCGCGCGGGCGGCCGCCCGGTCGAGACGGCGGACGTGGTGGTGGCGGCCGATCGCTACCGCGTCTCGTACCACCTGCCGGTGCGCTGATCCGCCGGTGCGCGGGGCGGCTCCGGGGACGGCTGGCCGAATACGTCTCTCATTGTGCCAACTCAAATGCGCTGGGTGAAGGTCGGACGTAAGCTCCGGCATATGCAGAGCCCTGGGACCTCAACGCAGACGATGCAGGACGCCGGCGCGTCGGAAGGGGGGCGCGATGAGTGAGGCAGCGGTCCTGCCCTGGCTTGTCATCCGGCAGGACGAGGACGGGGGCCGGTACCGGGTCGGGCGGTACGCCACCCGCCCGGAGGCGCAGGAGCTCGCCGAGCGGCTCGGACGCCGACACCGGGCCGAGTCCGCCGAGGGGGCTCGGCACTACGTGGTCGAGCGTTTGGAGCACCCGAGCGGTGCCGAGGGCTGATCGCGTGCAGAATCGGGTGGGTGGGCAGCCGGCCCACCGCGGCCGGCCGCACTCTCCGAGTGCGCCGGCGCGGCCACCCGAGCAGGGACGTGGGCGCAGTGAGCGAAGCACCGGGAGTGGCCGACTCCCTGCTCGACACGCTGCGCATCGGAGTGGTGATCCTCGACACCGGCGGTCGGATCCTGCTGTGGGGACCGACCAACGAGGAGGTGCTCGGGTGGCGCGCCGAGGAGGTCGCGGGACACCGCTTCGCGGAGTTCCTGGCCGAGCCCGACCGCGTTCCCGATCCCGCACCGCGCATCTACGGTGAGCTACGCCGCGGACGGCTCTGGCGCGGCATCCTGTGCGCCCGGCACCGGGACGGCCGCACGGTCGAGGTCGAGGGGCAGGCCTCCCTGCTGGAGGACGCGGACGGGGAGCCGTTCGTTCTGGCCAATGTCGTCGAGATGAGCAGGCTGCGGGCGATCGAGCACGACCTCGCCGCGCTGGACGCCCTCTTCGACTCCTCCCCGTTCGGTATCGCCCTGTTCGATACGGAGAAACGATTCGTTCGGGTGAACAAGGCCCTCAGCCGACTGAACGGTACCCCGCCGGAGCACCTCGTCGGCCGGACCGTCGGCGAGGTACTGCCCGCCTTCATGGCCGAGGAGATCTCCCAGGTCCAGGAGGTGATCCAGGAGACCGGCCGCACCGTCGTGGACCTGGTGATGCCGGCCCCGGACGGCAGGGGCACCCGCTCCGTCTCCTACAGCAGGCTCAGCGACCGCTCCGGCCAGGTGCTCGGCACCAGTTGCACG
Source organism: Streptomyces sp. TAA040 (assembly GCF_000424845.1). Classification (NCBI taxonomy): domain Bacteria; kingdom Bacillati; phylum Actinomycetota; class Actinomycetes; order Kitasatosporales; family Streptomycetaceae; genus Streptomyces; species Streptomyces sp. TAA040. The sequence goes on from NZ_AUKR01000006.1 coordinate 298,254, forward strand.
ATCATGGACATCACCGAGCGCCGGGAGGCACTGGACAAGGTCGAGCGCGCCCGGCAGCGGCTGGCCCTGCTGGACGACGTCGGGGTCGCGCTCGGCGACCTGCTGGACGTGCGCCGGATCTCCGAGGCGCTCGCCCGCGCCCTGGTGCCCCGCTTCGCCGACTACGCCGGCGTCATCCTGCACGGCGCGGTCGTGCGGGGCGACGAACTGCCCGTGAACGGCGCCCTGAGGGGCGTCCCGATGCTCCAGGTCGGGGTGGCCGCCAAGCGCCGCGGGCCCCCGGTGGACCGCATGCTGCGGGCAGGGCAGGACATCGCCTTCGCCCCGGACTCCTTCTTCGCCCGGGTCCTCGACACCGGTGTCCCCCACCTCGCCGCCTCGCAACGGGAGTTGCTGGCCGCCACCTACCCGGGCGATCCGAAGGTGCAGGCCGCACTCGACCTCGGCATCCACTCGCTGATGTGCGTGCCGCTGAGCGCCCGCGGCATCGTCCTCGGAATGCTGGTGATCAGCCGCGCCGAGAGCCGCGAGCCCTTCGACGAGGACGACCTGGCCCTGACCATGGAACTGGCCGGCCGGGCAGGCGCCTCCTTGGACAACGCGCGCCTCTACGCCCGGGAGCGCGAAGGCGCCCTGATGCTCCAGCGCTCGCTGCTGCCGCAGCACGTGCCGTCCCCGCCGGGCGTCCGGGTCGGCTACCGCTACGTCCCCGGCAGCAGCGGCACCGAGGTCGGCGGCGACTGGTTCGACGTGGTGCCGCTCGCCGGCGGGCGCGTCGCCCTCGTCGTCGGGGACGTGATGGGGCACGGTCTGCGAGCCGCCGCCACCATGGGCCGGCTGCGCACCGCGGTGCGCACCCTGGCAGCGCTGGACCTTCCGCCCGACGAACTGCTGCGCCGGGTCAACGACCTCGCCGACGACCTCGCCCAGGGGCCGGAGGAACCGCTGATGGCGACCTGCATCTACGCCGTCTACGACCCCTCCTCGCGCCGCTGCACACTGGCCAAGGCCGGACACGTGCCGCCGATCCTGATCACCGGGTCCCCGGACGGCCGCCGCCGGGCCCGGCCGCTCGACCTGCCCTCCGGCGCCCCGCTGGGGGTGGGCGGGGTCGTCTTCGAGTCGATGGACTTCGAGGTGGAGGACGGCGCCGTGCTCGTGCTCTACACCGACGGACTCATCGAGGCGCGGCACGAGGACATCAGCGAGGGACTGGACCGGCTCTGCCGCCGGCTCTCGACGTCCACCGGCGACCCGGACGTCGAGGACCTCTGCGAACAGGCGATCGGCCGGTCCGGCGCGAACGCGCCGCCGGGCCCCACCGGGCCGGTCCGCGACGCGTCCGGCACCTCGGTGGACGACGTCGCCCTGCTGCTCGCCCGTCTCGGGGGCCTCCCCGCGGACAGCGCCGCGCACTGGACGTTCCCCGCCGAACGCACCGCGGTCCGGCGGGCTCGGGACGAGGTGCGCGCGACCTTGCACGGCTGGGGACTGGAGGCGGTGAGCGACGAGGCGGTGCTGCTGGTCAGTGAGTTGGTCACCAACTCGCTGCGGTACGCGCACGGCCCCATCGGGGTGCGGATGGTCCGGGGCGGCTCGCTGTTGGTCGAGGTCTCCGACCCGCTGCCCGACCCGCCCAGAGAGCGGGTCGCCGCAGCCGATGACGAGGGCGGCCGCGGCATCCAACTCGTCGCCCAGACCGCCCGCCGCTGGGGGACCCGCCATGGCCCGATGGGCAAGACCGTCTGGTTCGAGCTGGGCCCACCGGGTTAGGAGTACTGGTCGCATGGTTAGGAGAGAGGGGAGTGAGCACACATACGACCCGACCTCCGTGAGTGGGAACCACGGGCATCCGACCGGCCCGCGCAGGCAGAAGCGGGCACAGGACGGGCGGCTACCGGGAAGAGTATGTTCCGGGAGGCCATTGCCTGCGAGACTGCAGGTGACGACCCGGTCAGCCAAGGACGAACGCTGAAGCACCATGGGGAAGGGGCGGCGTTGAGCGATATTCCGGTCGAGGCAGGCAAGCCGGACGACGTACGACGGGCTCTCGCGCTGCTCAACGCCGCGGGCGCCAGAATCGGCAACTCCCTCGACCTGGAGAAGACCGCGCGGGAGCTGCTCGACGTCGCCGTACCGCAGTTCTGCGACCTCGCGGCCGTCGACCTCTATGAGGAGGTGCTGGCCGGAGAGGAGCCCCGACCCGGCGGCGAGGGCAGCGCGGCGCTGCGCAGGGTGGCCTTCGCCAGCGCGGTCGGCGACGGAGGTTCCGGCGACCCGGACACCGTCGCGCTCGGCTCGACCCACCACTACGCCTTCGAGTCCGCGCCCGCCCAGGCCCTGCGCACCGCCCGGGTCAGGCCCGTCGATCCCCAGCAGGACACCGGGCACGAGCGGCCGTCGGCCTTCCGGATCGCGGTGCACTCCACGCTGGCCGTGCCGATGGTCGCCAGGGACAGGGTGCTCGGACTCGTCCAGTTCTCCCGCACCAAGGGCAGCGGGCGGTTCGGCGAACGCGACGCGGCGCTCGCCGCCGAACTCGCGGCCCGGGCCGCGGTCTGCATCGACAACGCCCGGCTGTACCGCCGGGAGCACGAGCGCGCGCTGATCCTCCAGCGCAGCCTGCTCCCGCCCGGGGACCCGGAGGCCGCCGGGCTCGACATCGCCTGCCGCTACCGTCCCGGCACCGACGCCACCGAGGTCGGCGGCGACTGGTTCGACGTCATCGAACTCCCCGGCCACCGCACCGCGCTGGTCGTCGGCGACGTCATGGGACGCGGCCTGCGGGCCGCGGTCGCGATGGGCGAACTGCGCACCGCCGTCCGCACGCTGGCGCTGCTTGATCTCGAACCCGCCGAAGTCCTGGAGGCGCTGGACGAGATCGCCCGCGGGCTCGGGGAGACCCGGTACACCCGGCGCGGCGGCGGCGAGGACCTCGCCGAGGTCTACCTCGCCACCTGCGCCTACGCGGTGTACGACCCGGTCTCGCGGCGCTGCACCTTCGCCAACGCCGGGCACCTGCCGCCCGTCGTCGTCGAACCGGACGCCGACGGTGACCTGCCGATGCTGCTGGAGGTCCCCAAGGGGGTGCCGCTGGGCGTCGGCGGCGAGCCGTTCGAGCAGATCGAGGTCGAACTGACCGACGGCGCCCTGCTGGCGCTCTACACCGACGGGCTCGTCGAGTCCCGGTACCAGCCGCTCGACGACGGCCTGCTCGCGCTGCGGACGTCGCTCGCCGATTCGCACCGTCCGCTGGAGGACGTCTGCGACCGCGTCCTGGCCGGTATCGACACGCACCACGGCGAGGACGACATCGCCCTGCTGCTCGCCCGGGTGCAGGGGCTGCCCGCCACCTCGGTGGGGGACTGGCGGCTGGCCGCCGAGCCCCGCTCGGTGGCCCAGGCCAGGGAACTCGCCCGCGGCCAGCTCGACGCCTGGGACCTCACCCCCCTCGCGGACACCACCGAGCTCCTGGTCAGCGAGCTGGTCACCAACGCACTCCGGCACGGCGAGGGCGACATCCGGCTGCGGCTGCTGCTCGACCACACGCTGGTGTGCGAGGTGTGGGACGCCGGCATGGTCCAGCCCCGCCGGCGCCGGGCCCGGGACACCGACGAGGGCGGCCGGGGCCTGCAACTCGTCGACCTGCTCTCCGCCGGCTGGGGAAGTCGCCGCATCCCCCGGGGGAAGACGGTCTGGTTCGAGCTGCCCCTGCCCGACGACGAGCCCAAGCCACCGGACTCGGTGGACGCCCTGCTGGACGCCTTCCCTGCGATCTGACCACCGGCCCGGACGCACACCGCCCCGGCGGCGCGCCGCACCGCCCCGGAGATGCGCCGCACCGTACCGGCGGCGGGTGCGGGGTCCGGTGACGACGGGGCGGACGGTGCGTGACCCCTGCGCTCCCTGGGAGTTCCCTGAGAGTGCGGTCCGGCAGCCCCGTGCGGCGGGGAGCGCCGGCCGCGCCGCTTAGGGTTCAGACATGGAACTCCGACTCACCGGCCCACGCCGTCGGCGGCTCGTCGCGGGTGCCGCGGTGCTCGCGGTGCTCGTCGGCGCCGGGATCTGGACAGCGGTCGCCGCCGACGACGTGGCACCCGTGCAACGCGCCGACCGGACGTTCGACATGCCGGGCGCGAAGATCGACACGTCGTACTTCCTGGCCGGGGACGGTACGGGCGACGCCGAGCCCTCCCGTCGGCCCGCGGTGCTGATCGGGCACGGGTTCGGCGGCAGCAAGGACGACACGAAGTCCCAGGCGGAGCAGCTCGCCCGGGACGGCTACGCCGTGCTGACCTGGTCGGCCCGCGGGTTCGGCGAGTCCACCGGCCGCATCGGGCTCAACGACCCCGAGCACGAGGTCGAGGACGTCAGCCGGCTCATCGACTGGCTGGCGGCCCGCCCCGAGGTGCGGTTGGACGCGGACGGCGACCCCCGGGTCGGGGTCACCGGGGCCAGCTACGGCGGTGCGATCTCGCTCCTCGCCGCCGGCCACGACGACCGGGTGGACGCCGTCGCCCCGTCGATCACGTACTGGGACCTGGCCGAATCCCTCTTCCCGCAGGACGTCTACAAGAAGCTGTGGGCCGGGATCTTCTTCTCCACCGGCACCGCGGAGCCCGGCGACGGCGCCGGCGGCGCCACGGAGGACGGCGGCCCCCGACAGGAGCCCGGGGCGGCGGACGCCGCGCCGCCCGGCGGGTCCGAGGGCGGCGCCGGCTCGGCGTCCGACCCCGGTGTGAACGGTGGTGACCTGGGCTGCGGACGCTTCACCGCGGAGATCTGCGCGATGTACGAGCGGGTCGCCGAGGCCGGTGAACCCGACGAGGACGCGCGTGCCCTGCTGCACGAGCGCAGTCCCGCGGCCGTCGGCGACCGGATCGACGTCCCGGCCCTGATCGTCCAGGGCCAGACGGACTCGCTGTTCCCGCTCGGCCAGGCCGACACGATGGCGCGGAAGATCGCCGCGAACGGCGCCCCGGTCGCGGTCGACTGGATCGCCGGCGGCCACGACGGCGGCGACTCGGAGACGGCGCGGATCAGCGGTCGGATCACCGACTGGTTCGACCGCCACCTCGCGGAGGAGGAGACCGGTACCGGCCCCGCGTTCCGGGTCTCCCGCACCGGCGGCGTGGACGCCACCGACGGAGCGGCCCAGCTCCGCGGCGCGAGCGGGGACACGTACCCCGGCCTGCGCCACGAGCCGCGCACCCTGCCGCTGGCGGGAGGCGAGCAGACCTTCGGCAACCCGCCGGGCGCGGGGCCGCCGGCCATCTCGGCGGTGCCCGGTGTCGGTGGCCTGTCCGGGCTCTCCTCGCTCGGTGTCGGCGTCAGCCTGGACTTCCCAGGCCAGCACGCCGCGTTCCGCACCGAACCGCTGACCGAGGACCTCCGCATCACCGGCTCGCCCACGGTCCGTCTGCGGGTGGACGCCGACACCGAGGAGGCGGTGCTCTTCGGCAAGGTCTACGACGTCGGCCCCGACGGGCGCCGGACCCTGCCGTCCCAGCTGGTCAGTCCGGTCCGCGTCATCGGCGCGGACGAGGGCGCCACCGTCGAACTGGAGCTGCCCGCCGTCGACCACGAGGTCGAGGCCGGGCACCGGCTGGTCCTCGTCGTCGCCGCGACCGACCTCGGCTACGCCTCACCGGCCGCCGCCGCGGAGTACACCGTGGCGCTCGACGGCGGCGGTCTCGACGTGCCGACCGCGCCGCAGGTGAGCACCGCGGCAGCGGGCATGCCCTGGTGGGTGTGGGGGCTGCCCGTCATCGGACTGCTCGCCGCCACCGCGCTGCTGGCCGGCGCACGCCGCCGTGGCGGCAGTGCGGCGCCGGACCCGGAGCTGGCCGAGGTGCCGCTGGTGATCACCGACCTGGCGAAGCGCTACGCCGGTTCCGCGGACCGGTACGCCGTCCGGGATCTGGGCTTCCGGGTGGAGAAGGGTCAGGTGCTCGGTCTGCTCGGCCCCAACGGCGCCGGCAAGACCACCACCCTGCGCATGCTGATGGGGCTGATCACCCCGGATGCGGGGGAGATCCGGGTCTTCGGCCACCCCGTCCGCCCGGGCGCGCCGGTGCTCTCCCGCGTCGGGGCGTTCGTCGAGGGCGCCGGCTTCCTGCCGCACCTCACCGGCCGGGCCAATCTGGAGCTGTACTGGCAGGCCACCGGACGCCCCGACGAGGACGCCCGGATCGACGAGGCGCTGGAGATCGCCGACCTCGGTGAGGCGCTGGAGCGCGCGGTGCGCACCTACTCGCAGGGCATGCGGCAGCGCCTCGCGATCGCCCAGGCCATGCTCGGTCTCCCGGCCCTGCTGATCCTGGACGAGCCGACCAACGGCCTCGACCCGCCGCAGATCCGCGAGATGCGCGAGGTGATGATCCGCTACGCCGCCGCGGGACGCACGGTCATCGTCTCCAGCCACCTGCTCGCGGAGGTCGAGCAGACCTGCACCCACCTGGTGGTGATGGACCGCGGCCGCCTGGTGCGGACCGGACCGGTCGCGGAGATCACCGGGTCCGGCGAGAACCTGCTGGTCTCGGTGGCCGGCGAGGTGGACGAGGCCCTGGTGGAGAAGGTCGCCGCGCTGCCCGGCATCAGCACCGCGGTCCGTGCCGAGGAGGGGTTGCTCATCGCCCTCGACGGCACCACCCCGGCCGCCGCCCTTCACGAACTGGTCCGGCTGGACGTCCCGGTCGAGCGCTTCGGGCCGCACCGCCGCCTGGAGGACGCCTTCCTCACCATGATCGGAGGAGATTCCGCATGAGCCGGCTCCTGGACTCGGCGCCCGGCTACCGGGCGAGCCGCACCCTGCCGCTGCGGGTGGAGGCGATGCGCCAACTGCGCCGCCGGCGGACGCTGGTGATGGCCGCGCTGCTGGTCGCGCTGCCGTTCGTGCTGGCCGCGGCCTTCGCCATCGGCGGCGAGGACGAGGGCGGCGGCGGCAACCGCATCAACCTGATGGACACCGCCACCGCCTCCGGACTCAACTTCGCGGCGGTCGCGCTGTTCGTTTCCGCGGGCTTCCTGCTCGTCATCCCGGTCGCGCTGTTCTGCGGCGACACGGTGGCCGCCGAGGCGGGCTGGGCCTCGCTGCGCTATCTGCTGGCCGCGCCCGTCCCGCGCAACCGGCTGCTGCTGAGCAAGCTCGTCGTCGCGCTGGCGTTCAGCGTGGCCGCGATCGTGCTGCTGCCCCTGGTCGCGCTACTCGTGGGCAGCGTCCTCTACGGCTGGGCACCGCTCCAGATCCCCACCGGCGGCTCGCTGCCCGCCGGTGAGGCACTGCCGCGGCTCGTGGTGGCGGTGGGATACGTCTTCGTCTCGCAACTGGTCACGGCCGGCCTCGCGTTCTGGCTGTCCACGCGGACCGACGCGCCGCTCGGCGCGGTGGGCGGCGCGGTCGGCCTCACCATCGTCGGGAACGTCCTGGACGCCGTGACGGCGCTCGGCGACTGGCGGGAGTTCCTGCCCGCGCACTGGCAGTTCGCCTGGGCCGACGCCCTCCAGCCCGAGCTGGAGTGGGGCGGCATGCTCAAGGGCACCTCCGTCTCGGTGGCCTGTGCGCTGGTGCTCTTCGCCCTGGCCTTCCGCGGCTTCGCCCGCAAGGACATCGTCTCGTAGAGGGCCGCGGCGAGTTCAGGTGCGTCGCCGCCCGATGCGGTTGCCCAGCCACACCAGCGGGTCGTAGCGGCGGTCCGCAGCGCGCTCCTTGAGCGGGATCAGCGCGTTGTCGGTGATGCGGATGTTCTCCGGGCAGACCTCGGTGCAGCACTTGGTGATGTTGCAGTAGCCCAGCCCGTGCGCGTCGACGGCGTCGGCCGCCCGGTCCACGCCCTGCTCCGCTGCCGCGTCGAGGGGATGCATGTCGAGCTCGGCGACCCGCATCAGGAACCGGGGACCGGCGAAGGCCTCCTTGTTCTCCTCGTGGTCGCGCACGACATGACAGGTGTCCTGGCACAGGAAGCACTCGATGCACTTGCGGAACTCCTGCGAGCGGCCCACGTCCTCCTGCCGCATCCGGTACTCGCCGGGCCCGAGCTCCGAGGGCGGCACGAAGGCGGGCACTTCCCGGGCCTTCGCGTAGTTGTAGCCCACGTCCGCCACCAGGTCCCGCACCACGGGGAAGGCCCGCAGCGGGGTGACGGTGATCGTCTCGCCGCGGCCGAAGACGGACATCCGGGTCATGCACAGCAGCCGGGGCCTGCCGTTGATCTCCGCGCTGCACGAACCGCACTTCCCCGCCTTGCAGTTCCAGCGCACCGCCAGATCCGGGGCCTGCCCGGCCTGGAGCCGGTGGATGATGTCGAGGACCACCTCGCCCTCGTGCACCCGCACGGAATAGTCGGTCAGCGCGCCACCCTCCGGGTCGCCGCGCCAGATACGGAACCGGGCCTGGTAGCTGGTGCTCGCCGCTGTCGCCACTACTCCGTCAGCTCCTCTTCGGTCAGGTACTTGACCAGCTCGTCCCTGTCGAAGAGGGCGAGCAGGTCGGGGCGGATCGGCGGGGTACGCCGCCGGGTCAGGGAGACGGCGGCTGATGCGGGGAGCGGGGCGCTGGCGGAGGAGGGCCGCTCCGCCGGGGCGAGGGTGCAGAGCAGGTTGATCCGCCGCCACTGCCGGTCCATGCGCGGGCGGTCGTCCCTGGTGTGACCGCCGCGGGACTCCGTGCGCTCCAGGGCCGCCCGGGCCACGCACTCGCTGACGAGCAGCATGTTCCGCAGGTCCAGTGCCAGGTGCCAGCCCGGGTTGAACTGCCGGTGCCCCTCCACCCGTGCCCGTGCCGTCCTCCGCCGCAGGTCGGCGATCCGGTCCAGGGCGTCCGCCATCTCGCTCTCCCTGCGGATGATGCCGACCAGGTCGTTCATCGTCCGCTGGAGCTCCTGGTGGAGCGCGTACGGGTTGTCCCCCGGGCCGTCCCTCTCGTCCCGGTCCGGGGCGGGCGTGGGACCTGCGGCGCCGAACGGGCGCAGCGCCTCGGCGGCCGCTGCCTCGATCTGCTCCTCGGACACCGCGCGCGGACCGTCGCGGTGCGCCGACGCGTAGCGGGCTGCGTGGTGGCCGGCCCGGCGGCCGAAGACCAGCAGATCCGAGAGCGAGTTGCCGCCGAGCCGGTTCGAGCCGTGCATGCCGCCGGCCACCTCGCCGGCCGCGAACAGCCCGGGGACGCCCACGGCCGCCGCGGTGTCCGGTTCGACGTCCACCCCGCCCATCACGTAGTGGCAGGTGGGCCCGACCTCCATCGGTTCCGCGGTGATGTCCACGTCGGCCAGTTCCCGGAACTGGTGGTGCATCGAGGGAAGTCGCCGCCTGATCACCTCCGCCGGCATCCGGGTGGAAACGTCGAGGTACACCCCGCCGTGCGGGGAGCCCCGCCCGGCCTTGACCTCGGCGTTGATGGCCCGGGCCACCTCGTCCCTGGGCAGCAGCTCCGGAGGCCTGCGGTTGCGGTCCGGGTCCTCGTACCAGCGGTCGCCCTCGGCCTCGGTCTCGGCGTACCGGTCCTTGAAGACCTCCGGGACGTAGTCGAACATGAAGCGCGCGCCCTCGCTGTTGCGGAGCACTCCGCCGTCACCGCGCACCGACTCGGTGACCAGGATCCCCTTCACCGAGGGCGGCCAGACCATCCCGGTCGGGTGGAACTGGACGAACTCCATGTTCACCAGCGCGGCCCCGGCCAGCAGGGCCAGCGCGTGGCCGTCACCGGTGTACTCCCAGGAGTTCGAGGTCACCTGGAACGACTTGCCGATCCCGCCGGTGGCCAGGACCACCGCAGGCGCGTCGAGCACGAAGAACCGGCCGGTCTCGCGGCTGTAGCAGAACACCCCGGTGACCGGTCCGGGCTCACGGGACCCCTCGTGGTCACGGCCCCCCGCGCTCCCCGCCGTGGCTGGCCCGCCGTCGGGCTGCTGGAGGACCCGGGTCACCGTGCACTCCTGGAATACCTTGAGCCGCCCCTCGTACGCGCCGGTCTCCGCGAAATCCTGCTGCTGGAGTGCCACGATCCGCTGCTGGAGGGTGCGGATCAACTCCAGCCCCGTCCGGTCGCCGACGTGTGCCAGCCGCGGGTACTCGTGGCCGCCGAAGTTGCGCTGCGAGATCCGCCCGTCCGGCGTCCGGTCGAACAGCGCGCCCCAGGTCTCCAGCTCCCAGACCCGGTCCGCGGCCTCCTGCGCGTGCAGCTCCGCCATCCGCCACTGGTTCAGGAACTTCCCGCCGCGGAGGGTGTCGCGGAAGTGCACCTGCCAGTTGTCGCCCTCGTTGACGTTGCCCATGCTCGCGGCGATGCCGCCCTCGGCCATCACGGTGTGCGCCTTGCCGAACAGCGACTTGCAGATCACCGCGGTGCGCAGCCCCTGCTCGCGGGCCTCGATGGCCGCCCGGAGCCCGGCGCCTCCCGCCCCGACGACGACCACGTCCCACTGCTCCCGCTGCTGCGGTCCCACTGACGTCATGCGCTGCGCATCCCTTCCTGCGGTGTGGCGGATTCCTCGCTCCCGGCGTCGGCCTTCACCCCAGGGGCGCCGCGGCGGCGGCCGGGGCCCCGCGGCGGGCCCTTCGCGCCGGGGCGGCCGGCGAGCTGCTTGCTCAGAGCAACTGCGGATCGGTGAAGGCTCCGATCGCCAGCAGGTAGACGTAGAGGTCGGCCAGCGCGACGCTCAGCAGGGACGCCCACGCCAGTCCCATGTGCCGGGCGTTCAGCTTCCCCACCCAGCCCCAGAGCCGGTAGCGCACCGGATGCCGGGAGAAGTGCCGCAAGCGGCCGCCCACGATGTGGCGGCAGGAGTGGCAGGACAGCGTGTAGGCCCAGATCAGTACGATGTTGACCAGGAAGACGAGCGTTCCCACACCCATGTGGCCCCACGCGTAGTCCGGGTTGCGGAACCCCAGGAGGGTGTCGTAGCTGAGGATCAGGGCGATGCCGAGGGCGGCGTAGAAGAAGTAGCGGTGGCCGTTCTGGAGGATCAGCGGGAAACGCGTCTCCCCGCTGTAGCGCCGGTGCGGTTCCGGGACGGCGCAGGCGGCCGGCGCACGCAAGAATCCGCGGTAGTAGGCCTTGCGGTAGTAGTAGCAGGTCAGCCGGAAGCCCAGCGGGACGACCAGGATGATCAGCGCGGGCGACAGCGGCCACCAGCCGCCGAAGAGGGCCACGTTCGGACCGCCCTGCATCGGGACGCAGCTCTCCGACAGGCACGGCGAGTAGAAGGGCGACACGTAGGGAGCGGCGTAGTAGTCCTGGCCGGCGAACGCCCGCCAACTGGAGTAGACGACGAAGGCGAGCAGCCCGGCGGCGGTGGCCGCCGGAGCCAGCCACCAGCGGTCGGAGCGTAGGTGCGCCTGCGGTACGGCGGCTCTGCCGCGGTACCGGACACCGCCCGGTCGCGGCTGCGGTGCGGTCCCAGTGGCCAACGCGAACTCCCGGGGGCTGGTGGGCGGGAACCGGCCTGGGCGGCCGTTGCGGTCAGGGTGCGCGGTGGTCGCGGACGCCGAGTCCCTCGTCGTCGAGGTCCGTCCACAGGGCGCTCTTGTAGGGGGCGTCGGAGATCGTGACCATCTGCTGCGGAGTGACGGCGGCCCGCGGGGGCGGCGCGGACTCGGCCAGCAGTCCCAGGTCCTCCCGCAGCCGACGGGCGTCCGTCCGGACCCGGCGCATCTCCAGGACGTCGCCGACCTCGCGCCCCATCAGCTCCAACTGCCGGAGCAGCTCGTCGAGGCAACGTTGGGCAGCGGCCAACTCTTGGGGAAACGACATGGCTTCTCCACCTCCTGTGGTGGCGGCGTCGATGGCCCGGAAAGTGTCGCGCGTCACATCAGGGCAGGGGAAGACCACTGCACGGGTTGGCTGGTTTCTCCCGCACCGGCTCCCCCACCCGCACCGGCACTCCGCGCCCGCTTGCATACGCGCGTGCCGCCCGTGCCCCGTACGAGGTCGGGAGTGCGGTGCGGGGGCCCAACCGGGTGGCATCCGCTCCCGGACCGGCCGTGCCTGCCGGGCCCGGCAGGCACGGGCGTCTTCGATGGAGCTTGCGACTGTGTGATGAGCCGCCCGGTGCGCCGAGGGTGCTCCGGGGCGGGCGTCAGCTCCCGGAGGAGGACAAGAGCCATGCCAGCAGTGTCAGCCCTCGACACCGCCGTCAGGCGCTGCGCGGCGGTGCTCGCGGCGGGCGTCCTGCTCCCGCCCGCGCTGGCGGGGTGCGGAGTCGACGAGGACTCCGGGGGGAACGGCGGGAACGCGGCCCACGACGTCCCCGCCGTCGACCGCGCGGATCTGGTGAACGGTGGCGTGCTGCGCTGGGCGGTCGCCGCGGTGCCGAGCACCCTGAACGCCTTCCAGTCCGACGCCGGACCCGCCACCGACCGGGTCGCCGCGGCCACCCTGCCCTCGATGTTCACCTTGGACGGCACGGCCCGGCCGCAGCGGAACACGGACGTGCTGGAGTCCGCCGAGGTCACCGAGCGGGAGCCGCAGCAGACCGTCGTCTACACCGTCGCGGCGAAGGCGCGCTGGAGTGACGGCAAGCCGATCGCGGCGGCCGACTTCCGGGCGCAGTGGAAGGCCCTCAGCGGCGCCGACAACGCCTTCTGGACGGCACGCAACGCCGGATACGAACGAATCCACAAGGTCGAGAAGGGCGAGCAGCCGCGGCAGGTCAAGGTCACCTTCGCCCGTCCGTACAGCGACTGGCGGTCGCTCTTCTCCCCGCTCTACCCGAGAGCCGTGACGAGCAGCCCCGACGCGTTCAACGACACCTCCCGGACGGAGCTTCCCGTCTGGGGTGGACCGTTCCGCGTCGAGGGCGGAAAGCTCGATCCGAAGGCGGACCGGCTCGTCCTGGAGCGGAACCCCGCCTGGTGGGGCGACCGGGCGAAACTCGACGAGATCGTCCTGACACCGGTGCCGAGGGACGAGCGGGGGGAGGCGCTCGCCGCGGGGCACCTGGACCTCGCGGCGATCGACCTGCCGGACGCGGAGCGCATCGACGCGGCCGGCGCCGACACCTCCGGCGGGGGCGAGGCGCAGGACGGGGCCGGGGACGGGAGGGAAGCCGCGGCGGGCGAGCAGAAGAACGGCTCGGGCCGGGGCGGCCCCCGCTCCGTCGCAGCGCCGCTCGGCAGCACCGGCCACGCCGTGCACGCCCTGCGCACCTGGGCCGACGAGTACCGCGGCGAGAAGCCCGAGGACGAGCGGGACGACTCGGAGGAGGAGGCCGAGAAGGCCGAGAAGGCCGAGAAGGCCGAGAAGGCCGAGAGCGCGAAGGCGGCGAAGGACGCCGCGCGACGGGCGCGGCTCGATCGGCTGACCGTCCGCCGGGCGTACGACCCGGCGTGGACGCAGCTGGCCCTGAACGGCACCAGCGGCCCGTTGAGCGACGAGCGGGTCCGCCGGGCCTTGGTACGCGCCCTCGACCGCGTGGAACTGGCGCGGGCCGCGCTCCGTCCGGCCGGACTGCCGACGGAGCCGCTCGGCAGCCACTTGCGGATGTTCGGCCAGGACGGGTACCACGACAGCAGCGACGCGGTGGGCGAGGCCGGCGCCGAGTCGGCGGCCGCGCTGCTGGCCGAGGCGGGCTGGAAGGGCGGTCCGCAGCCGGGGACGCAGCGGGCCGACGCCGCGGACGGTGCCCCGGACCGGACGGGCGCCGCGGCGTTCTCCGGACTCACGCACAGCTCCGCCGCCGGGCACGCGGCGGTGCTGAAACAGGCGGCGTACGCCCGGGGCAAAGCGGCGGAGGCCGCCGAGGAGGACGGTGCGGACGGCGCGGGCGCACTGCGCCGGTCGGCGGAGGCGGCGATGAAGCGGGCGCACGAGGCGGAGACCGCGCTGTCCCGTTTCGTCGGCGGTCTGCTGCGCGCCGAGGGGGGTCTGGTGCGCAGGAAGGACGGCCGTGCGCTGGAACTGCGGATGGTGCTGCCGGGCGGGGAGGGCTCGGAGCCGATCAGGGCCACCGGCCGGCGCGTGGTAAGGATGCTGGAGCAGGTCGGCGTCCGCACCGAGGTGGTCCGGGTCGGCGACGCGTCGTACTTCACCGACCACATCGCCACCGGGGACTTCGACCTGGCCCTCTACTCCTGGCCGGCCGGCGGCTACCCGGTGACCGAGACCCGGCCGATCTTCGCCAAACCCGAGGCGGCCCCGGACGGTTCGCTGCTGATCGAGCAGAACTACACCCGGGTCGGAACGGACCGCATCGACCAGCTCTTCGAGCAGGCCGCCTCCGAGCTCGACGACGAGGCCAGAAGCGAGCTGATCACGCGTATCGACGCCCGGATCTGGGCGGCGGCCGGATCGGTGCCGCTGTACCAGCGTCCGCAGTTGGTGGCCGCCGACGAGCGACTCGGCAACGCCGGCGCGTTCGGCTTCCGGAGCCCCCGCTACCAGGACATCGGCTTCACCGAGCGGCGCGGCTGACACCCCGCCCGGGACGCGCGCGACTCCGTGCCGGCCCCGCCGGGCGCCCGTCGGGCCCTGCCCGGACCCGTCGGTGGCCGGGGCCGAGGAGCGGCGGGTTCGGTCCCGGAGGCGCCCGGCCTTACCATGGAAGCTCAGGCTGCGGAACTGCCGCAGCCTTCCGGGGCAGGACCCCGGGCCCCGCTGACCGCGCACGGTTCGGCGGGGGAGCGGCCGCACCGGTCGCGCCGCCGCCCTTCGATTCCGGGAGAAGCGCCCTCAGCATGCCCACGCGCAATGACATTCGAAACGTCGCCATCGTCGCTCACGTCGACCATGGCAAGACCACCCTGGTCGACGGCATGCTGAAGCAGGCCGGAGCCTTCGCCGCCCACCAGCATCTGGACGACCGGATGATGGACTCCAACGACCTGGAGCGCGAGAAGGGCATCACCATTCTCGCGAAGAACACCGCGGTGCGCTACCACCCCAAGGGCGGCGGCGAACCGGTGGTCATCAACATCATCGACACCCCCGGCCACGCCGACTTCGGCGGCGAGGTGGAGCGCGGGCTGTCGATGGTGGACGCGGTGGTGCTCCTGGTGGACGCCTCCGAGGGCCCGCTGCCCCAGACGCGCTTCGTGCTCCGCAAGGCGCTGGAGGCGAAGCTTCCGGTGATCCTGTGCATCAACAAGACCGACCGGCCGGACGCCCGGATCGACGAGGTCGTCGACGAGACGTACGACCTCTTCCTCGACCTGGACGCGACCGAGGAGCAGATCGAGTTCCCGATCGTCTACGCGTGTGCGCGGGACGGCGTGGCCTCGCTGACCAAGCCGGCGGACGGCACCGTCCCGGCGGACAGCGACAGCCTGGAGCCGTTCTTCACCACCCTGCTGGAGACGGTGCCCGCACCCGTCTTCGAGGAGGGCGCACCGCTCCAGGCGCACGTCACCAACCTGGACGCGGACAACTTCCTCGGCCGGATCGCGCTCTGCCGCGTCCAGCACGGCGAGCTGCGCAAGGGCCAGAACGTCACCTGGATGAAGCGCGACGGCTCGGTGCAGAACGTCAAGATCACCGAACTGCTGATGACCGAGGCGCTCACCCGCAAGCCCGCCGAGGTGGCGGGCCCCGGTGACATCTGCGCGGTCGCCGGTATCGCCGACATCATGATCGGCGAGACCCTGGCCGACCCGGAGAACCCGGTGGCGCTGCCGCTGATCAAGGTCGACGAGCCCGCCATCGCGATGACCATCGGCGCCAACACCTCGCCGCTGGTCGGCAAGGGTGGCAAGGGCCACAAGGTCACCGCGCGGCTGGTGAAGGACCGCCTGGAGCGGGAGCTGATCGGCAACGTCTCGCTGCGGGTGCTGCCCACCGAGCGGCCGGACGCCTGGGAGGTGCAGGGCCGCGGTGAACTGGCGCTGGCGATCCTGGTCGAGACGATGCGCCGGGAGGGCTTCGAGCTGACGGTCGGGAAGCCCGAGGTGGTCACCCGGGAGATCGACGGCAAGGTGCACGAACCGGTCGAGCGGATGACCATCGACGCTCCCGAGGAGCATTTGGGCGCCATCACCCAGCTGATGGCCTCCCGCAAGGGCCGCATGGAGACCATGGTCAACCACGGCTCCGGCTGGGTCCGGATGGAGTTCCTCATCCCGTCCCGTGGCCTCATCGGCTTCCGGACGGAGTTCCTGACCGACACCCGCGGCACCGGCATCGCGCACTCCATCTCCGAGGGCCACGAGCCCTGGTTCGGTGACCTGCGCACGCGGCACAGCGGCTCGCTGGTCGCCGACCGCGCCGGTGTGGCGACCCCGTTCGCGATGATGAATCTCCAGGAGCGCGGCGTCATCTTCGTGGAGCCGGGCACGGAGGTCTACGAGGGCATGATCATCGGTGAGAACTCGCGCTCCGACGACATGGACGTGAACATCACCAAGGAGAAGAAGCTCACCAACATGCGGGCCGCGGCCGCGGACAACACCGAGAACCTGGTGCCGCCGCGCAAGCTGTCGCTGGAGCAGGCGCTGGAGTTCTGCCGCGAGGACGAGTGCATCGAGGTGACCCCGGACACCGTCCGGATCCGCAAGGTGAGCCTGGACCAGCGGCTGCGCGCCCGCGCGGCCTCCCGCGCCAAGCGCTGACCGCACCACCACCCGCCGCGACGCGGTGTTCCCCGCACCGACGGTGCGCGAGGCGTGGCGCATCCCACACGGGTGCGCGCACGCCTCGCCGCGTTCCGGGCCCGGTCCGGTTCGGACGGGGGGATTCGGTGACGTTCCGGTGAACGGTATCCGCCCGTCCGGACTCCGGAGGGCGGCTGGAAAGTGACAGGTAAGGGCTGGCCGGAAGGGGTAGGCCTGGGCATGATCCGCCTACTCCCTCCCTCTCCAGGGGTCAAGCGATTTGTCCAGAGGGCGTCCGCTGAGCGAACATCAGATGCCGGAAGACGCGTTAACAGTCCGTTTCGCGGCCGTCTGTAACGGATTGCTTTGTCCGGATTTCGGAACTCCGCTCTCTCGAGGTGTGACCAAACCGAGATCCCTGACGTGTGGTTTACGAGCGTTCCGTACTCAATAGTTGGCTCATCGAGCTCGGGTCTGCGAGTCACGTGCTGTTGGGGAGCGCTGATTCGTGATACCGGGGGATCGTCGCTGTGGGTATGCATGCCGGCAGCATCACGAACCCTCGGCCCCGTAATGACAGTGGACTCCTGAGGAGGCAAACCCATGCGCGGTGCCAAGAGCGCAAGGTGGGTCGCGAGTGCGATAGTCGTGGCCCTCGCCGCGACCGCTTGTGGCGGCGGCAGTGACAGCAGTGACGAAGGCGGAAACGGCAGTGGTTCCATCAGCATGGACATCGCCGAGCCGAAGCGGCTGATCCCCGCCTCCACCACCGAGAGCTCGGGGTCGCAGGTGCTGTCCGCGCTGTTCACCCCGCTGGTGGACTTCGACGCCGACAACAAGCCGGTGATGGTGGCTGCCGAGTCGATCGAGTCCACGGACAACAAGGTCTGGACGATCAAGCTCAAGGACGCCACGTTCCACGACGGCACCGAGGTCACGGCCCAGAACTACGTCGACGCATGGAACTGGGGCGCCTACGGCCCCAACGCGGCCGACGGCAACTACTTCTTCGGGACCATCGAGGGTTACGACAAGCTCAACCCGCAGGACCCGGACGGCGAAGAAGGCCCGAAGGAGGCCGGCGACCCCGAGGCCGAGAAACTGTCCGGTCTGAAGGCCGTCGACGACAAGACCATCGAGGTCACGCTCAGCGACCCGTTCTCCGGCTTCGCCTCGCTGCTCGGCTACACCGTGTTCTACCCGATGCCCGACGCGGCGTTCGAGGACATGGACGCCTACGAGGAAGCGCCGATCGGCCAGGGCGCCTTCGAGATGGACGGCAAGTGGCAGCACGACCAGCAGGTCAAGGTCAAGACCTATGAGGACTACTCGCTGAGCGACAAGCCCAAGATCGACGGCGTGGACTTCAAGGTCTACCAGGACCAGAACACCGCCTACAACGACGTACTCGGCGGCAACCTGGACGTGGTGCGCACCATCCCGACCGAGGTCATGGGCACCGCCCCGGACGAGCTGGGCGACCGGTTCAAGACCTCCCCGGCCTCCACCTTCCAGTTCCTGGCCTACCCGACCTACGAAGAGGCCTACGAGGACCCGAAGGTCCGCAAGGCCATCTCCATGGCGATCGACCGCGACGAGATCATCGACGTGGTCTTCCAGGGCTCGCAGGACTCCGCCCGCTCCTTCGTCTCCCCGGTCGTCGCCGGCTTCCGCGAGGACACCTGCGGCGAAGCCTGCAAGTTCGACCCGGACGCGGCCAAGGAGCTGCTGGACGAGGCCGGTGGCTTCCAGGGCGACAAGGTCGAACTGGGCTACAACGGCGACGGCGGTCACAAGCAGTGGATCGAGGCCACCTGCGACCAGATCCGCAAGAACCTGGACATCGAGTGCGTGGGCACCCCGGTTCCCAAGTTCGCCGAGCTGCTGACCCAGGTCGAGAAGGAGCAGTTCCCGGGCATGTTCCGGATGGGCTGGATCATGGACTACCCGGCCATGGAGAACTACCTCGGCCCGCTGTACTCGACCGGCGGTTCGTCGAACTACTACGGCTACAGCAACGAGGAGTTCGACAAGCTCGTCGACGAGGGACGCCAGGCGGACACCGAGGAAGAAGCCATCGAGAAGTGGCAGCAGGCGGAGGACATCCTGGCCGAGGACATGCCGGTGATCCCGCTCCGCTACGGCAAGAACGTCTTCGGACACTCGGAGTCCGTGCAGAACGTCGAGATCGACCTCTTCAACCGGGTCGTGCTGTCGAAGATCGAGAAGGCCTGACGGTTCTTCGCCGCAACACCGTAGAACCGTCCAAGGCTTGACGGTGGGGGCAGGAACACCTGCCCCCACCGTTTCCATGAGGAGGATCCCATGGGCCGGTATGTCGCCAGGCGACTGCTCCAGATGATCCCGGTATTCATCGGGACCACGGCCATCATCTTTGCGCTCGTCACTGCGATCGGCGGTGACCCCGTACAGAATCTCTACGGCGAGCGCCCGGTGCCGGACAGCGTCCGCATCGCTCTCACCAGCCAGTACCACCTGGACGACCCGTTCTTCCTCCGGTACTGGCACTACATCTCGGACCTGGCGGTCGGCGACTTCGGTACCAGCCTCAACGGTCGGCCCATCAGCGACATGATCCAGGAGGCGTGGCCGCACACGCTGCGCCTGGCAGGCATCGCGCTGGCGGTCGAGGCCGTCATCGGTATCGGCGCGGGTCTCCTGGCCGGGGTCCGGCGCGGCAGCTTCCTCGACAACGTGGTGCTGCTCTCGACGCTCACCGTGATCGCCGTGCCGATCTTCGTCATCGGCAACTTCGCGCAGGTCCTGTTCGGCGTTCAGTGGGGCATCCTCCCGGTCGCCGGTGTGACCGAGGGCCCGCAGAGCTACCTGATGCCGGGCATCGTCCTCGGCTCCGTCTCGCTGGCGTACGTCGCCCGACTGACGCGCGCCTCGGTCGCGGAGAACCTGAGGACGGACTACGTCCGCACGGCGAGGGCCAAGGGCCTCCCGCAGTCCCGCATCTTCGGCATCCACGTGCTCCGCAACTCGCTGATCCCGGTGGTCACCTACCTCGGTATCGACATCGGCACCCTGATGGGCGGCGCGATGGTGACGGAGCGTATCTTCAACGTTCCCGGCGTCGGGTTCAACGTCTTCAAGGCGACCCAGATCGAGGACGGGCCCGTCCTCGTCGGCTTCGTCTCCATGCTGGTCATGATCTACCTGCTCGCCAGTCTGATCGTCGACCTGCTCTACGCCGTGCTCGACCCGAGGATCCGCTATGCCTGAGACCAGCACCCCCACCAAGGCCGGCGGCGGGACGGACTCCGCCACCGACGCCGCGATCAAGGCCACGAAGTCGCGCAGCCTGCTGCAGGACGCGGTCCGGGACCTGGTGCGCAAGCCGATCTTCATCGTCTCGGCGGCCGTCATCCTCTTCCTCTGCGTCATCGCGGCCTTCCCCGGGCTCTTCACGAGTGTCGATCCCCGGGCCTGCGACCTGTCCAGGTCGCTGGACAAGCCGAGCATGGACGCGTGGTTCGGGTACGACACCCGCGGCTGCGACATCTACGCGCGCACGATCTACGGCACTCGGACCTCGATCGTCGTCGGAGTGCTCGCCACGATCGGATCGGCGATCCTGGGCGGCCTGATCGGGACGATCGCGGGTTACAAGACGGGGTGGATCGACAGCCTCATCTCCCGCGGCATCGACATCTTCCTGGGCCTGCCGTTCCTGGTCGGCGCCATCGTCATCCTCAACTCCTTCCGGGGTGAGGACGGCCAGCGCATCGGCGGGATCTGGGGCGTGCTGGCGGCCCTGACCGTGCTCGGCTGGATGAGCATGGCGCGCATCATGCGCGGCTCGGTCATCCAGGCCAAGCAGGCCGACTACGTGACGGCGGCCCAGTCGCTGGGCGCGTCGACGCCCCGGATGGTCTTCCGCCACGTGCTGCCGAACGCGATCACCCCGCTCATCGTCGTCGCGTCCATCAGCCTCGGCGTCATCATCTCGGTCGAGGCCACGCTCAGCTTCCTCGGCGTCGGAATCCAGCCTCCCACCATCTCGTGGGGAGTCATGGTCAGCGACTCGCTGCCCCGCGTCCGAGAGGCGGTCCATCCCCTGCTGTTCCCGGCAGCTTTCGTGAGCGTCACGGTGCTGGCGTTCATCATGCTCGGCGACGCGGTCCGCGACGCCCTCGACCCCAAGCTGCGCTGAGGGAGGCGTACGTGACTACTGTGAAAGACAATGCCGATGTCCCGGCGCCGCAGGGCGCGGAGGAGAACTCCGCCCCGCTGCTCGAAGTACGGGACCTCCATGTGGAGTTCAAGACCCACGAAGGTTCGATCAAGGCTGTCAACGGGGTGAACTACTCGGTTGACGCGGGTGAGACGCTGGCTGTGCTGGGGGAGTCGGGGTCGGGGAAGTCGGTGACGGCGCAGGCGGTGATGGGCATTCTGGACATGCCGCCGGGGAGTATTCCGCAGGGGGAGATTCTGTTCCGGGGGCGGGACATGTTGCGGATGCCGGGGGAGGAGCGGCGTCAGTTGCGTGGCCGGAAGATCGCGATGATCTTTCAGGATGCGTTGTCGTCGTTGAATCCGGTGCTGAGTGTGGGGTATCAGCTCGGTGAGATGTTCCGGGTGCACGAGGGGTTGTCGAAAAAGGACGCGAAGGCGCGTTCCATCGAGTTGATGGAGCGGGTGCGTATTCCGGCGGCTCGGGAGCGGGTGAATGATTATCCGCATCAGTTCTCGGGGGGTATGCGGCAGCGGATCATGATCGCGATGGCGTTGGCGTTGGAGCCGGATCTGATCATTGCGGACGAGCCGACGACTGCGCTGGATGTGACGGTGCAGGCGCAGGTGATGGATCTGCTGGCGGAGTTGCAGCGTGAGTTCCACATGGGGCTCATTCTGATCACTCATGATCTGGGTGTGGTGGCGGATGTGGCGGACAAGATCGCGGTGATGTACGCGGGTCGTATCGTGGAGACGGCGCCGGTGCACGAGTTGTACAAGCGGCCGGCGCATCCGTACACGCGCGGTCTGCTGGACTCGATCCCGCGGTTGGACCAGAAGGGCCACGAGCTCTACGCCATCAAGGGCCTGCCGCCGAACATGGCGCACGTCCCGCCCGGGTGCGCCTTCAACCCGCGTTGCCCGCAGGCACGGGACATCTGCACGTCGGACGTGCCGCCGCTGTACCCGGTCACCGAGGAGGACGGCACCGCCCTGGTCGGCCGGGGCAGTGCCTGCCACTTCTGGAAGGAGACCCTCCATGGCTGAGC